>JBDTNQ010000046.1:0-31232 GCA_039933635.1 Acidobacteriota bacterium | reverse complement strand
CCGAAGTGCTGGCGTGACTGGCGGGGTTCGGTCCATCCGCCGATCACGAACTCCTGTTGCTTCAGCAGTTTCATCTTGCGCCACGCGGGCGTGCGTCGGCCGCTCTGATACACCGATTGACCGTCCTTGACGATGAGCCCTTCCCAGCCCTCCGCCCGGGCGCGCGCGAGCATCTGCCGTCCGTCGTCGAGCGCGACCTCGCTCAGCCGGACGACGCGGGCGACAGCCGCAGACGGTTTGATGCGCTGCTGCAGGGTGATGCGACGCGCGGCCAGCGGCTGCCCGCGAAGATCCTCCGCGCCGTCCCGAAGCACGTCGAACAGGATGATCGCGGACGGGTGTTGCACCGCGGCCCTGGCAATCTCGCCGGCGCCCGTCAGGTGAATGCGGCCCTGAATCTGCTGGAATCCGAGCGGCTTTCCCTTCGCATCGATGGCGACGATTTCGCCATCGAGCACGACCGGCGCGTCCAGTCTGGCGGCCACCTTCGTCAGCGCGTCGACGATCTCCGGAAACTGGACATGTTTTTCGCGGCCGTTGCGCGAGTAGATCGACACGGTCGGCGTGCCGCCCTGGCGCGCCGGCGGGCGCAGATCCACGATCGCGCGGATGCCGTCGTACTTCGGTTCGTAGAGGAAGCCCTTGGCGGTGGTGGGGGGCGCGTCGAGCGAGGCCAGCATGGGCCGGACCTGCGCGGGATCCTCATGCCAGCGAGACATTGGGACAAGTATGACAGGACCGAGACGACCTACGGCACCTGTTCGACGAGCGTCTTCAGCCGCTGACCACACATCCGGCTGGCTTCCATCTTGTCGCCGTGCGGACCCTTCCAGTGTGTCTCGAGGCTGACGAAGCCACGATACCCGTCGCGCACGAGCGCCGCGATCTGACCGCGCCAGTCCACGTCCATGTCGCCGACGAGTCCCCAGGTGGGCGTGTGGTCGTGCACGCGGCAGTCCTTCGCGTGCACGTGCACGATGCGGGAGACCGGCAAGGCGCGGTACCCGTCAGGAAACGGAATTTCGCCGGCGACCAACGCGTTCGCCGGATCCCAGATCACCTGAAGGGCGGGATGCGGGACGGCGGCGAGCAGACGCGCGGTCTCTTCGCCCGTGCCGATGTTGCACGCGTGCTCGTTTTCGATGCCGATCACGAGCCCATGCACCGCGGCGCCCTCAGCAAGATCATTGAGCGCCGCCGCGACGCGATCGAACACGGCTGGCGGATCGATCGTCCGCCAATACGAGAAGACGCGAATGATGCGGGCGCCGGCGCGGGTCGCCAGCTCGAACGCGCGCGTCGTCAGCGCCGGCTGATCGTCGAATCCGTACTTGGCAGCGAACGTGTCCTGCTGAAAGCGCGGATCGAGCGCCGGACCGTCCGGCAGCACGCACTTGAGCACCGGCGAGGCAATCGAGAGCACGCGCATGCCGGCCGCTTCCACGGCGGCTCTTGCGCGGTCGATCTCGCCGTTCGTCAAATCGATGACGTTCTTGCCCCACACCATCCGGAGTTCCGCGCCGGTCATGCCAAGCGCGGCCATCTCACGAAGGGCGGCGTCGAGGTCGGTCGGCGAGAACTCGTCCGTGATCGCGGCCAGCGGAAGCGGCGTCGCCATTACGCTTGTCCCTCTGCGGTCACAGGCGTCACGGCCTGACCGCTGCGGCACGACCGATAAACGGCGTCGACCAGGGCCAGTGCCTCGAGGCCGTCGTCGCCCGACACCAGCGGACGCTTGCCCGTCTTGACCGCCTCACCAAAGTCGAGAAACTGCCGTTCGAAGGGTTCGAGCGAAATCGCGAGGGGATCGGAGGCGCCCGATGCGACGTCGCTCGACAGCGGTGGCGCTTCGCCAACGTCGTCCTGGACGTCCCAGGCGGTCAATCGATCGCCGGTGACGATGGCGGTGCCTTTTGTGCCGTGCAGTTCCACGCGTTCCGGATATCCGGGCCACAACGCGGTCGCGGCCTGAATCGTGCCGGTGGCGCCGTTCGCGTAGCGGAGCACGGCCGTCACCACGTCCTCGGACTCGATCTTGTGCAGCGCGCCGAGCTGCCACATGCCGAAGACGCTCGCCACCGGTCCCACCAACCATCGCAGCAGGTCCACCTGGTGGATGGCCTGATTCATCAACGCGCCGCCACCCTCGCCGCTCCAACTGCCCTTGACGGGCCTGGAGTAGTACTCGGCCGATCGATACCACTTGATGTACGCATCGCACTGGATCAGGCGGCCAAGCCGGCCCTGGCGAATCGCGCGAGCGAGGAACTGGCTCGACGCATCGAAGCGATGCTGCGAGACCACGCCAAGGACGATGCCCGCCTGGCGCGCGACGGCCACCATTTCACGCGCGATCTCCATCGACGTCGCGATGGGCTTCTGAACCTGGAGGGCCTTGCCGCTCTCGGCGCACCAGCGAACCGGATCGATTCGGTATCCCGGCAGCGTGCACAGATCGACGTAGTCGACGTTCTTGTGGCGGCAGACGGCCTCGGCGCTCGAGACGAACTCGGCACCGTGTTCGTCGGCGAACCGCTGGCCGAAGTCAGCGCGCACATCCGTGCACGCCGTGATCGTGTAGCCGATGGACTTGTAGGCGCGGGCGTGCAGTGTGGCGATGGCGCCCGTGCCAATGATACCGACGCGGAGACTCATTCAGCGTCCTTCCGGTGGGGTAGCCGGCACCAGTTTCAGCAGTTCGTCGTTCGTCCAGGGACGCGTACGCGCCGTCGATGCGTCGCGAGCCGTTCGAACGGCGGCAGGGTCGACCGGCGAGCCGCCCTGGCCCCACTCGCGCCGCACGTAGGTGAGCACCGACGCGATTTGCTCATCGGTCAACGTCGCGCCGAGCGCCGGCATCAGGCTGACCGTCCCTTCCTTGCCTTGCAGAAGGATGCGTGCGGTGACCTCGGCCGGAGCGAGGGCCAGCTGCGAACCGACGAGACTCGCGGCCACTCCGGGTGCGCCGCGGCCATCCGGCTGATGACATGCCTGGCAAATGCTCGTGTAGATCTCATGGCCGGCGTCGAATCGCTTCTGTTCGTCGACGGTGAGCGGGGCCACCGGCGCGGACGCGCCTGGCTTACCCGGCCACTCGACCTTGGCCAGCACGCTCTTGAGGCGCGCCGCCAGCGGATCGGCGCCGTCCGCCAGCGCCACAACGGCCGCGGGCTCGCGACTCAGGCGCAGCATGGGACCCACCGGCCTGGCCGCCGGCGCTGCGACGGTGCCGCGTCCACCACCCGCCGCCGCACGTCCACCGCCGGCCGGGAATGCGGACGCGCCGCCCGGTCCACTGCGCGCGCCCGGACAGGTTGGGCACGGGACGGTAGCGGTGGCCGCCGCTGGCGCCGTTGGGCGCGGTGTGCCGGGCATCGGTGCATTGAGCAGCGCGACCTCGGCGCCGTTGAGCAGCGCCGCGCGTTGCCACGCCGGCCGCTGCGCGTCGGCGACCCAGCCGAGCAGCGTCTGCACGTTGGTGTCACGGCCAGCACGCACGACCGTGCCCGCGAGCATCGTGATCGCAGCCGAGACCTTCGGCGTTTCTGTAGGACGAGCCAGCAGGCGCGTGAGCATGTCCGTCTCCAGACCCCGCAAGCCGCTGATGGCGACGTCCACCGTCACCGGATCGTCGCCGCGTCGTTCGAGCATGCCGGCGAGCGCCGTGAGGCGGGCATCGGTCGCCGAGATCTCACCGAACGTGGCGGCGAGTTGCCGCTGCACGGCCCAGTCGGTGTCAGTCTCGCGCGCGTGCAGCGCCGCCAGAACCGCTGGCTGGGCGGCATCGTTCAGCCATTTCTCCGCCATCCTGACGCCGCCGGTGCGCACGTCACGCGACGTATCCGTCAGGGCGCGCGTGACGTCGGCTGGCTCGAGTTGGTCCATGCCGTCGAGCGTCCACAGTGCCTGCAGGCGCACGCGGTCGACTTTCGATGTGCGCGCCAGCGCGCGCAACGGCGCGACGGCCGCGGGCGGCTTGCGCTCGACGAGCAGGCGCTGCGCCGTGTCGCGCCACCAGCCATTGGGATGCGAGAGTGTGGCGACCAGTTGCGCCGGCGTGGCGCGCGACAGCGCCGGCTTCGGGCCGCGCGCGATGCCGTCATACACGACGCGGTAGATCCGGCTGCGCGCGATCGGGGCCTCGAGGTTCCGAGACAGGATCTGATCGCGCAGGTATTCCGTGATGAAGCCTTTGTGCTGGATGATCCCGCGGTAGATGTCGACGACGTAAAGGGTGCCGTCGGGGCCGACGGAGAGATTCACCGGCCGGAAGCGTTCGTCAGTGGACGTCAGGAACTCGGCGCCTTCGTACGCCTTCGCGCCCTGCAGTGTGGTGCCGTCATCTTTGACCTTGAGTCGCGCGACGAGGTTGGCCGCAGGCTCGGTGACGAAGACGTCGCCATAGAGGTCCGCCGGTAACCGGTCGCCACGGAAGACCGTGGGCGCGCTGACGGACGTGAAGTTCGCCAGCGCGCCATCCGGCTTCAACACGCCTGCCTGATAGCCACGATTGACGCCTGGCGTGGCGTGCGCCGGCCACACGCGGTTGGCCTCGCGGTTGGGGCCTTCGAGTGACTCATAGAGGCCGCGCGTGCGCAGCAGCGTCGGATTCCGCGTGAAGTAGCGCGCCGGTACGAGATCCACGTGAAGCGAGGATTCGTTCGTGTTCCTGTAAATGCGACCGGCGTCATCCTGCGACACGCCCCACTGGCCTCGTGACAGCGTCGGGCGCACGGTGAATGTGGCGTCCGTCGTGAGACGCAGGTCCACATCCACTTCGGACGTGTACATCCAGTTGTCGAGCGCCCAGAAGAACGCGTTCGCGTTGTGCTCGACGTTTGCGTCGCGGCGGCCGTACTTGTCGGTGACCTGCACCTTGGAGTCGGCCTTCAGATCGCCGTTGTTGTCGCGCGCAAGCCACACGTACGGGGGCTCGCCGATGAGCACGCCGTGGTCAAGCACCTTCAACGCGCGCGGCAGCACCAGGCCATCCATGAAGACGGTGCGCTTGTCCATGCGGCCGTCGTTGTTCGTGTCTTCCAACACGACGATGCGTCCGGTAGGCTGCAACTCGTCGGTGGCCGTGATGTCGTGCATGTAGCCGGCCATCTCGATGGCCCACATCCGGCCATCCGGATCCCAGTCAATCGCCACCACGTCCTGGACCATCGGCTCGCTCGCGACCAGCTCGACGTGGTACCCGGGTGGCATGACGAACGTGGCCATTTCATCCGCGGGCGACTGTGCCGGCGCGTCTGGCGCCGCGGGTTTCAACGGGGGCGGCCACGGCCCGCTCTGAAACGCGGAGCCGGTAGTGGCGCACAGGGCGACGAGGACGAGGGTGTTGAGAGTCCGGGACATGAGTTCCTTTGCGCGACCGGCGGCGCGTGTTTCTGATGGGCATTCCCTGGAACCCCGGACCGTCCATGGATCCCGGACCGTCCGTGGATCCCCGTTCCCCACGCCTGCACACAGCCGTGCGTCGATTCCGGCATTGTATCGAACGCACGCGTTCCCGGGATTGACCACGTCTGCATCTCTGCTGGCACCGCCAAATCCGGAGTGCTACCGTAGGTCGAATCATGCGCTACACCCGACGCCAACTCGGCCAGATCGCCCTCGGCAGCGTGCCGGCAGCTGCCTTGCTCACCCACGCCGCGCGTGCCGCCGGTCAGACGACCCGCCCGCGCCCGAACTCGAAGGTGGCAGGCGTCCAGATCGGGTTGAACGTGCCGTATAGCTTCGGCAACAACAACATGCCGGGCGACGAGGTGTTGGACAAGTGTCTCGAACTTGGTGTGAGCGCGGTGGAAATCCGCTCCCAGCCGATCGAGCGCGCGATGGGTTGGATCGCGCCCGCGGCCGTACCCGGGCAGCCGGCGTCACAGGCCGCCGGACCGCTGCAGGCGTGGCGACGGACGGCCGATCTCGCCAAGGCGCAGGCGTTCCGCAAGCAGTGGGCGGATGCGGGCGTCGCGCTCGAGATCTTGAAGTTCGACAATATCTACGCGTTCGACGATCAGGAACTGGATTACGCGTTCGCCCTCGCGACGGCGATCGGCGCGCGCGCGATCTCCTGCGAGATTGACGCGAAGGGGACGGCGCGCATCGGCCAGTTTGCTGACAAGCACCAGCTGATGGTCGGGTACCACGGTCACGCCGAGACGACGCCCGCGCATTGGGAAGCCGCGTTCGCGCAGGCGAAGTTCAACGGTGCCAATCTGGACCTCGGTCACTTCGTCGCCGGCAACAACACATCGCCGGTGCCGTTCCTCACGCAGCACCACGACCGCATCACGCACATCCACGTGAAGGACCGCAAGATGCACGAGGGACCGAACGTCCCATTCGGTCAGGGCGACACGCCGATTGCCGAAGTGCTCCGCCTGTTGCGCGATAAGAAGTGGAACATCCAGGCGACGATCGAGTTCGAGTACCCGGTGCCGGAGGGCTCGAATCGGATGGCGGAGATCGCGAAGGCTGTGGCTTTCTGCCGGCAAGCGCTGTAGTCATCGGGTCAGAGTCCGCTTGCCGCGTCTATGTCTTTCATTCATTCAGAGTTCCTGCTCGACTCGCGCGCGGCCCGCGACCTGTACCACGCATTCGCGGAACCCC
Organism: Acidobacteriota bacterium; assembly: GCA_039933635.1. Classification (GTDB taxonomy): domain Bacteria; phylum Acidobacteriota; class Vicinamibacteria; order Vicinamibacterales; family SCN-69-37; genus JBDTNQ01. The sequence continues at coordinate 24,617 of JBDTNQ010000046.1, read as the reverse complement.
TGCCGATCATCGACTATCACTGTCATCTCTCTCCGCGGGATCTCGCGGAGAACCGGCGATTCGCGGACCTGTCTGAAATCTGGCTGGAAGGCGACCATTACAAGTGGCGCGCGATGCGTGCGAACGGTGTGGCCGAGGAGTTCTGCACCGGCTCGGCGTCACCGCGCGACAAGTTCCTGGCCTGGGCCAGGACGGTGCGCGCGTGCCTGCGCAACCCGCTGTACCACTGGACCCATCTCGAACTCGCGCGCTACTTCCGGATACACGACCTGCTCGATGCGTCCACGGCGCCGCGGATCTGGGAACAGGCGATCGAGCGTCTGGCTTCAGACGACCTCTCGACGCACGGCATCCTGCGCAAGTTCAACGTGGAGGTCGTGTGCACGACCGACGATCCCGCCGAGCCATTGACCCATCACGAACGTCTGGCGCAATCGACAGTGAAGACGAGAATACTGCCGACGTTCCGGCCCGATCGTGCACTCGACGTTGACCAGCCCGATGTGTTCGGGCCATGGGTGGATCGGCTCGCCTCGACCGCGAACATTGACATCGCGCACTGCGCGGATTTGCTCGATGCGCTGGACCGGCGGCATCAGGCCTTTCACGACATCGGCGGACGCTTGTCGGATCACGGCCTCGAGCAGTGCTTCGCCGCGCCGTGCACGGACGACCAAGCGTCCGCGATCTTCGATCGTGCGCGCGCCGGTCGGGCGGCGAGCCCCGACGAGCACCGCGCATTCGCCTCTCACCTGATGCGGTTCTTCGGGAGGCTCGACGCGACGCGGGGCTGGACCAAGCAACTGCACCTCGGTGCGCGCCGCAACGCCAACACCCACGCGAGTGGTCACATCGGCCGCGATGCCGGCTACGACTCGATTGGTGACTGGCCACAGGCGGAGCGGCTTGGTCAGTACCTCGACCAGCTGGCGGCCGAGGACACGCTGCCGAAGACCATCGTGTACAACCTCAACCCGGCCGACAACTACGTGTTCGCCACGATGATCGGCAATTTTCAGGACGGCAAGACTGCCGGCAAAGTGCAATTCGGCAGTGGCTGGTGGTTCCTCGACCAGAAGGAAGGCATGGAGTGGCAGATGAACGCGCTCTCGAACGTTGGCCTGCTGTCGCGGTTCGTCGGCATGACCACCGATTCACGCTCGTTCATGTCCTACCCGAGGCACGAGTACTTCCGCCGCGTGCTTTGCAATCTCCTGGGCCGTGACATGGAGTCCGGACACATCCCCAACGACCGCGCCCTCGTGGGACCGATGGTCGAGGCGATTTGCCACGGGAACGCCCAAGAGTATTTTGGGTTCAGGCCCCGGACCTGAAGGTCCGGGGCCGCTGTCGTCTAACACCCTTCGACCGATAAGCTGTTCCTGGAGGATCCAAATGGCCGCGCGCGCAACCTGGAAGGGCTATCTCAAAATCAGTCTGGTCAACATACCCATCCGGGTGTTTCCGGCCACGGACGCGGCTGCCACCGTCAGCTTCAACCAGCTCCACAAGGAATGCCGGACCCGTATCCAGCAGAAGCGCTGGTGCCCGACCTGCGAGGTCGAAGTGCCGAACAGCGATCTCGTGAAGGGGTATGAATTCGAGAAGGGCCGCTACGTCGTCGTCGAAGAGGACGACCTCGCGAAGGTGCGGCCCGCGTCGACCCGCGTGATCAACATCGTGCAGTTCGCCGATGCCTCGGTGATCGATCCGGTCTACGTGGAACGACCGTACTATTTGGCGCCCGATGGACAAGTGGCCGCCGAGGCGTTCGCGGTGATGCGCGAGGGCATGGCCGGTAAGGCGGCGGTCGGCAAGGTGGCGCTTTACGGGCGTGAGTATCTCGTGGCGATTCAACCGCGCGAAAATGGACTCGTGATGTACACGTTGCGGCACGCCAGCGAGGTGCGCGCGATGTCCAGCATCGACGAGCTCAATGCCGTGCCCGCGAAGATTAAGCCGGACGAGGTGAAGCTGGCTCGCCAGGTGATCGGCAACTTCGAGACGCAGGGCGATCTCACGCAATACCGCGACGACTATCAGGATGAACTGCGCCGCATCATCGACGCGAAGGTGGCGGGCAGGGAAATCGTCGCCGAAGCCGAAGAGGCTCCGCCGAAGGTGGTGAACCTCATGGAGGCGTTGCGACAGAGTCTCGAACGCGTGTCGACGACCAAGAAACGTACGGCAAAGATTGTCGAAAACATGCCCGTCAAGGCGGTATCCAAGGCCCCCGTGCGGCGACGGGCGCGAGGATGACAGACATGGGCCGCCCGCACTAGCATCATGGGTGGTGGCTACACACGAAACCGCGCTGGCTGGGCCGACCCGGCCCCTGGGATCGCCGGATATTCCCCAGTTTTATCTGCCGCTGCCCGGTAAAGGCGGGGTGTATACCCCCTACCTCTATGGCGCGGCGATGATTCGATTCGGAAACAAGAAGCGAAAGATCGACGAAGCCCGCCGTGTGGCGGTTCTTCTGAAACTCGACGCCACCACGAAGACCGTCGACTGGGAATCTGCCACCCCGGTTGAGATCGGTCCCGACCAGTTGTTGAAGGTCCCGCCGACGCAGGATCCGTATCTGCCGCTGCCGGCCGGGGCGATGGATACCAAGGTCTTCACGCGCTGGGCCAAGGCGTTTGACCGATGGCTGGCGCGCACGCAACGGCTGGACGTGACGCCCCAGGCAGACATGCCCGACGTGACGTCGATTGGCCCGAAGCGCGGTGGCGTATCCGTGGATCTAGTTGCGATCGCCTGGCGCATCGACTGACGAGGGCGTCGGACCGTCGAGCGGTGTGACGGCTGCCGGTCGGGGCGCGACTGGCGGGAACATCGCGTTGATCTGATCCTCCGTCGGCACCGGCAGAGGCTTTGGTGCTGGTTTCACCAGCGATGCCGGACCTGCCGGCGGGCTCGGCACGGCCGTGTCCGGTGTTCCAGCGGACCACGCGTACATCCAGTACGACCCGCCCACCACCGCAACGGCCGCCACGGCGGCGAGCATCGCCCGGAAAATCTTCGACGGCGGCTTCTCGAGCGCCTGGCCGAAGCTGAGCTCGCGCGTGGGGGCCGCCGCAAGCGTGGCTTCCGTCATGGCCGCTTCCGCCAGGCCGTCGGATGTCGTGAGGTCGGGTGCGGCGGGCGGGACGACGCGAATCACGGGTTCAGAGGGCGCGACGGGCGTCGGATCGTGCACGCCCGCGAGCGCGCGCGCGGCGCGCTTGACCAGGTCCGGCGTGATCACGCTCGCGCCTTCGATGCGACCCTCCTGCAGCGCGCGATCGCACAGAACATTGACGCGCCGTGGAAGCCCGCGAGACAGCTCGGCGATCGCCAGGGCGGCGGCTGGATCGAATCGGATCGACTCGAGTCCGCCAGCGACCCCCAGGCGATGTTCGATGTAGGCCGGGATCTCATCCAGCGGCAGCGGGGACAGCTCGACGCGCCGCGTGATGCGCTCGTTCAGCGCGTGCAGGGGCTCAGCCTTCAACGTGTTGAGGAGCCCGGGCTGTCCACACAGGACGACTTGCACCAGCCGCTGGCGGTTGTGCTCCAGCGCGGTGAGCAGCCGGATTTGATCGAGGATGGCCGGCGCCAGCGATTGCGCTTCGTCCATCACGATGACGGCATGACTGCCGAGCGGCATCAACGACTTCAGGAAGCCTTCGAGCGTGTCGAGCAGTTGCGGCACGTCGGCCGAGGCCAGCGCGCCACGGCGCAGATCCTCGTTCGAGACCAGGCCGAAGTCGCGAAGGACGATGCGCAGCACTTCGGCCCCGGCCATGTACGGGTTGAGGATCATCGCCGAGAACGTGCGCTCGCCGAGCGTTTGCAGCACCGCCCGGCACAGCGTCGTCTTGCCGGTGCCGCTGTCGCCGGTGAGCAGCATCATGCTCTCGCGGCGCCGGAGTCCGTTCAGTAACTCGCTGAAGGCCCGCTGGTGTGACGCGCTGAGATAGAAGAATCGCGGATCCGTCGTAATTGCGAACGGTTGTTCGGTGAGGCCGTAGAAGGCTTCGTAGATCGGATCGCCGAGTGCCTTGAGCGAGGCCGGCGGTTGCACGGTCCGATTATAGTACGGCATCTACGGCTTCTTCGGAAAGCTCAATGGCTCAACGAACGGGACGCGCGGCGTTTCTCCTCCTCAACGCCCTCGTCTGGGTGCTGATGACGACCATCCTCGTGCTCGTGCCGGATAGTCTCGAGCGCTGGCTCGGCCTCGAGGTGGCGCGGGTCGTCGGCTGGGCCGTGGCCTGCGGCGCGTGGGTCGTCGTCGTCGAGTCCGCGTGGAAGATCCGGTACGGTCCCTTCACGCGTTTCGCGGGCCAGTTCGTCCTCTGGGTGTCGGCCGCCATGGTGGCGATGTGGATCAGCGAACTGGCGAGAGCCTGGTGATCGCTGTCTGAGGCTGCGGCCGGCGGCCTCATGTGGTACGTTCCCTTCCGCCTGCCCTTGCCATAGCCGCGCCGCAACCGATCGCGGTGCCGAGACGGAGTCGAGATGCGTCGCTCCACGATCCGCACGCCATTGGTCTGCGCGTTCGTCGCTGTCGCTGCCGCCGGCAGCTGGCTCTTCGCGCAAGAGCCAGCCCCTGAGTCCCGGCCAGTGTTCCGCGCGGGCACCGAGGTCGTCCGCCTGGAGGTGTCGGTCCTGGACAAGGATCGGCATCCGGTGCGCGGGCTGACCGTGGCTGACTTCACGGTCCTCGAGAACGGACGCGAGCGGCCGGTAGTGGCGTTTACGCCGATCGAACTGCCGCCGCCCGCGGCTCCATCTGCGATGCCGGTTGCTTCGTGGGTTCGCGAGGCGCCGAAGGACGTCACCAACAACGCGGACAACAACGCTGGGCGTCTGGTGGTGATCGCGTTCGACTGGTCGATCCGATTGGACGACCAGACGCTGGCCCGAAAGATTGCCCTGTCGGCCATCGACTCACTCGGTCCGACCGATCAGGCCACCGTCGTCTTCACGAAACCGTCGGGGGCTGCAGCGGGTCGAGCGCAGGGATTTACTGCAGACCGCGCGTGGCTGCGGACCGCGATCGCTCATCCGTTTGCGGCAGCTCTGACCTGCAGTCCACCGAAGTGTTCGTCAATCATCGTAGACCCCGAGGGATATCAAAGCGGCGAGTGCCTCTGCGGCATGTGCACGCTCGAAGCACTGACGAATCTGGCCAACACGCTGCGGGATGTATCTCAACGGCCGAAGGTGGTGCTTTTCATTGGCACCTACGTGCGCACGTTCGAAATGATGCAACCGACACACATTCCAACCCCGATTTCCGGCGAGATTACGCCGACGTTTACGATGATGCCTGGGGCGACCGACTGCTCGGGCCGGCTGCTCGAAAAGCGGCGGGCGTTCGAGCATGCCGCTGCCGCCGCCAACATCACGGTGCACGTGCTGGATCCTGTTGGCCTCGAGACCGATGTCAATTCGCCCCTAGGGAGCAAGCGCATGCGTGAACGGCTGGACACCTTGCCCGTCATGGCGGACATGACGGGCGGCCGAACCGTCCTCAACACCGAGGAACCCCAGCGCTACGTGGCGTCGATTCTTGATGAGAGTTCGTCCTACTACCTGCTGGGCTTCACGCCGGCGTCGTCCGCCAGGGACGGCAAGCCACGGACGATTCAAGTGCAGATGCGGCCACGTGGTTTGACCGTGAAAGCGCGAAGTCAGTACTCGATGACGGAGGAGCCGGCAGCTGCGGGTGCGTCCTCGCAAGCCCGATTGACTCGAGCCGCATCGGGCGTCCTGCCGAGAGACGACGTGCCGTTCGAGGTTTCGGTGGTGCCGATGATTGCCGGTCGCAAGTCAGCGGCCGTCGTCGTGGGCCGTGTCGAGAGCGGCGCGGCGCGGCCGACCGCGATGCTGACCGCGGCGTTTACCCCGCAGGCGGCGCCGGTCACATCGAGGCGTGTGCCGATCGGGACCGTCACTGGTCGAGGTGGCGGATCCGGCGCGCTTGGCCTCGTGTCCGCCCTGGCGATCGAGCCGGGGTTCTACGAGCTGCGCGTGGCCACGGAGTTGCCCGGCGGCGCTGCTGGCAGCGTTCACACGTTTGTCGAAATGCCCGATTTCAGGCGTGAGCGGCTGGCCATGTCAGGTGTGCTCATGCACGTATCGCCAGAGGAACCCTCGGCTCCGCGTACGGAGATCGACGATGTGCTGCCGTTTGCTCCGACCGCTCGCCGCGTGTTTGCGCGGACCGACACCGTGTCCGCGTTCGTCCAGGTCAGCCAGGGCACGTCCCGCACGGATGCCTTGCAGCCCGTGACCGTGCGTATGCGCGTGATCGACACCCACGACATCGCGCTGCGGGATCAGTCCGCGGAGCTGAAGCCCAGTCAGTTCGCCAGCAATCGGACCGCGAACTCTCGGCTGACCCTGCCAGTTCGCGACCTGCCGCCGGGCCAGTATCTGTTGAATCTGGGGGCGACCATGGGCCCGCACACGATCGAACGCACCGTCAGGTTCGAGATGCGCTGATCGGTTGTGTTGCTGCGGGCAGGTGATGCCGGCCGTCTGCAGACAGGAGCCTGCGGCTTGAAGAATTGGGGTGGATGACGGGGATCGAACCCGCAACGTCCGGCGCCACAGGCCGGTGCTCTACCATTGAGCTACACCCACCACACGGGCAATCCCCAAGTGTAGCGACTACGGGGTTCAGGGTTCAAGGGTGCCCGGTGCACGGGGCGTTTTAAGAACCCTGGAACCTCAGAACCCCGGAACCAGAACCTCAGAACCCAGAACCTTGTAAAGCCTATGCCCCATCGTGTCCGACGCGAGCAGGGTCAGCCGAGTTGAACCGCGCAGGACGCGGTCGATGTCGGCAATCTCCTGCGGTGTGAACTTCTCCAGATGCACCATGACGTGGGTGGCGCCCGTGTCCAGGAGTGCGTCCATCGCCCGAGATTCGGGAAAGTACCAGAGGCGATTGGAGGCGTCCCGATACGAGTCCGGAATGTAGCCGCTGTACCCGTTCATGAGCGGGCGCCAGTGAGCGGTGGCGTTCAGGACGTACTCACCGTTCATGAAGATGCCCTCCGCGGGGTAGAAGGGCAGTTCGGCCAGCCTCACTGGATCCGGTGCGTTTGCGATCTGCTGATAGATGGCCGGCACGCCATCAAAGGGCACGGTTTTGACCGGGCCGGACCAGGCCTCGATGGTGACGGCGATGAGGACCAGGGCCGCAATCAGGCCAGCCGCCCGCGGCCCACGCGCGCGCCGCTGCAGGGCGGCCGTGCCGATCGCGGCCGCGTACGCCACCACGACGAGATAGAGATACCCGAACCGTGCCGCCGCGCGCAGACCGCGGAGCGGCAGCAGCCACTCATACAACCACCGGTAGATCATCGTCGCTGGGCCGAGTGAGAGCACGATTCCCGCTGCGGCGACCACGATCAGCATCAGGCCGCGCCGCCGCGTATCGGCCCGCCTCAGTAGCGACACCAGTCCCGCGCCTGCCAGCACGATCGCCGTGACGCCCGCGAACCACACATTGACGTCGTCGCGGTAAAACACCCGCGTCCAGCCGGCGTGCAGGTGTGAGACGGACGAGAGATAACCAGAGAGCGTGGCCGAGAACTGTTCGACGGACGACAGTGGCCGCGACACGCCTGTTGCGGCAAATCGCGCGTAGGGCAGCAGGATAGGACTGGCTGCGGCGAGCCCCGCCATCGCAGCCGCGGCGATGGAAAGTGCTGCGCGCCACTGTCGACGCCACGCGCCGATCGCGACGCCGATGCCGGCGACGATCGCGAGTTGAGCGAGCCAGTAGGGCGATGTGACTGCCGTCGCCGTGACGACAACACCGAACAGGATCAGATCGCGGCGTCGAAACTCGTCGAGCAGCCGATCGACCAGCACCAGGCTCACCGGGATTGTCCAGGCATACGCGGCCACGATGTGCGGGAGACGCGTGAGCAGGTGGCTGTTGTAGGCGGCGAGGGCGCCGGCGACGAGCGCCGCGCTGTCCGAACCGGTCCACCGCCTCGCGCCCCACCACGTGGCCCAGGCTGTGAGCGTCAGGCCGGCCAGCATCGCGAGGTTGAACGCGAGCACGGGCGAGCCGCCGGCCCAGCGCACCGGCGCGGCCACGAGCGCCGGTACCAGCATCGGATCGGTGTAGGTAAGCGTGTGTGGCTCGGGCGCGAAGATGTTGCCGTCAAAGAGGCTCGAGGGATGTGCCGGGAGGGTGTGTGCGATCCAGCTCAGCGTCCACTCGCACAGTTGGGCATCCGCATTGTGGTTGAGCGACAGCCGGGCCGGCGACGAGGCAATCGGCCAGGTGTGGATGACAGTCAGGGCCAGAAAGAGCAGCGGTGGGAAGAAGATCCGGGTTCTGTCGGTCAAGGACCCCAAGGCGGTGCCGATTGTAACCGCAGCGTTGGACCACTGATGAACCCAGTTTCGACCCCCACTCTCGGCAAGGTGTTCGTCTCGAGACAACCGGTCCTGGACCGCAGCGGCCGCGTGTTCGGCTATGACCTGCGCCATCAGCACGCGGATCGCGGACCCCGGCTGGACCGGCGCAGTGCCGATCAGGCAACGGCGGAAATCCTGACAGATGCGCTCCTGGCCATCGGCCTCGACGTCTTGACCAACGGCCGTCGCGCGTTCGTCCGGGTCAGTCAGCGATTCCTGCTCGAGGGGGTACCGTCGACGCTCCAGTCCGATCGGGTGATTCTGGAACTGGGCGGCGAGATCGATGCGCTCAACACCGACGTGATCCGTGCCTGCGAGCAGCTCCGCGGCGCCGGGTACGCGCTGGCGCTCGACCACGATGCGTCGACGCGCCTTTCGCCGCTTCTGCCCATGGCCTCGTTTGTCCGCGTGGATTTCAGCCGTCTGTCCGCCGCTGCCGATCGACTGCGTCTCTTTCCGGCCGGTCTGCCCGCCCACGTTGCCGGCATCGCCGCGCAGGTCGAGAATGGCGAACACCTGGCGCAGGCCATTGCCGAGGGCTTCACGTACTTCCACGGCTTCTACTTCGGGCGTCCCGTCATCAAGTCCGGCAGCAGCGTCCCGCCGCATCAGGTGGCCCAACTCCGGCTCCTCGCCGCGCTGAACGATCCCGAGCTCTCAGCGGCCAAGCTCGAAGAGCTGGTGAAGCCCGACCCCGCGATGTGCTACCGCATCCTTCGCGCCGTGAATTCCGCGGGCGCCTCGACACAGGCCACCGTGCAGTCGATTGGCGAGGCGCTGGTGCTGCTGGGCCGCGACACGATTCGCCGCTGGGCATCGCTGTGGACCCTGGCCAGCATCGGCCAGGATGCCCACACCGAACTGCTGGCCATCGCCTGCGTCCGGGCGCGCACGTGCGAACTCGTCGCGGGCGCGGTTGGCGGGTCCGATGCCGGTGCCGCCGGTTTCCTGACCGGCATGTGCTCGCTGCTCGACTCGATTCTCGGCCAGCCGATGTCAACGGTGGTCGATCTGCTGCCGCTGCCGCCTGAGGTGAAACAGGCGTTGCTTGGCCAGGACAACCTGCAGCGCCACGTGTTCGACGCGGTCTTCGCTTACGAATGGGGCGAGTGGGATCGCGCCGCTGATCTGGCCGAGGCCGCCGGCACCAACGCCGCGACGCTTGCTCAAGCGTACGGAAGCGCGTTGTCCTGGGCGTACGATCTGCGACGGGGATGATGGCGGCACACGCGCTCTACCCCTCCGCCAGTCGATGTTCGCTGGCGTACCAGTCCAGCAGCAACTCCTGCGCATCGACCGAAGGGTGATCGTTCTCGAGCGAGTCTGCCGGCAGGTAGCTGCCGTTTGGTCGCAGGAGGTGCGCGCGGGTGGTATCGCGCATCAGCGCGGCGAGCACCACGTCGCGCAAATGATCGGCCAGCTCGCGATCGTGGATGGGGCAGAGCACTTCCACCCGGCGATCCAGGTTGCGTTCCATCAGATCGGCGCTGCCGATGAAGACCTTTGGCGATCCGCCATTGTGAAACCAGAAGATGCGTGAGTGCTCGAGGAACCGGCCGACGATGGATCGCACGGTGATGGTTTCGCTGATGCCGGGCACCCCGGGCCGCAGGCCGCAAATCCCGCGAACAATCAGATCGATCGTCACACCCGCCTGCGAGGCGCGGTAGAGCAGGCGGATCATCTCGACGTCGGTCAGCGCGTTGATCTTGAAGATGATGCGCGCGGCTCGACCGGCAGCGGCTTCGGCAATCTCGTGCTCCACGAGCGCGGTGAGTTGCACCCGCAGGCCGAGCGGGGCCACGAGCAGTTCGCGGTAGTCCCGGTGGTTCGAGTACCCCGTGAGGAAATTGAACAGATCCGATACGTCCTCGACGATGGCGGGGTGGCTCGTGAACAGGCCGAGATCCGTGTAGGCGCGAGCCGTCTGGGCGTTGTAGTTGCCCGTGCCGACGTGCGCGTAGCGCCGGATCCCGTCGGCTTCCTTGCGCACCACCAGGCACAGCTTCGCGTGCGTCTTCAGGTTCAGGAGCCCATAGGTCACGTGCGCGCCGGCGGCTTCCAGCCGGTTGGCCCACTTGATGTTGTTGCGCTCGTCGAACCGCGCCTTGAGTTCCACGAGCACCGCCACCTGCTTGCCGGCCTCCGCCGCGTCGACGAGCAGGTCGACGAGAGGCGAGTCGGTGCCGATCCGGTAGAGCGTCATTTTGATCGCGATGACGTGGGGATCGGTGACGGCCGCCCCGAGGAATGCCTCGACGGCCGCGAACGACTGGAAGGGATGGTGAATGAGTCGATCGCGATGCCGGATGTCCGCGAAGATTTCTTCGCCTGGCTCGCCGGGCCAGATGTCCGGCGGCACGAACGGCGGGTATTTCAGGTCGGGCCTCGGCAGGGACCCCAGCTGCATCCAGTCGCCAAACCCCAGTCGATCGCGCGTGCGATACACAATCTCATCGTCGATTTCGAAGTTCTCGACGAGAATGTCGAGCACGCGTCGCGGCGTCGTGGCTTCGACCTGCAGCATGGCCAGCGCGCCGCGCCGGCTCTCTTTCAACCCCTGGTCGATGGACTCCAGCAGGTCGTCGGCTTCGTCCTCTTGAATCACGAGGTCCGCGTCGCGCACCACGCGGAACAGGTGCGCGCCCTTCACCTGCGTGCCCGGAAACAGCGCGCTGACGTTCGTGCGGATGACATCCTCGAGGTAGACGAAGGTGCGAGCCCCGTCACGGGCGAGCGACGCCGGCAACGGGATGAAGCGCGGCAGCACATCCGGCACCTTCACGCGCGCGAAGCGCGTCTTGCCCGCGTGCTTCACGACCACGGCCAGGTTCTGACTGAGATTGGAAATGAACGGAAACGGATGGCCCGGATCGAAGGCGAGCGGCGTGAGCGCCGGCGCGATCTCGCGGGTGAAATGGGTCTGCAGATACTCGAGGATCGGCGGCGTGTAGTCGACAGCGTCGAGCAGGCGGATGCCGTTCTCGCGCAGCAGCGGCCTGAGACTGTCGTTCCAGCAGCTGCCTTGCCGGCGCAGCATGTCGGTGGCGCGCTTGCGGATGAGCTTCAGTACGGCGGACGTCGTCAATCCGTCCGCGGACACGTCGTCCAGGCCCGCCCTCGACTTGCGGAGCAGGGAGGCCACCCGAATCATGAAGAACTCTTCCAGGTTGGTCGCGACGATCGCCAGGAACTTGACGCGGTCGAGCAGGGAGTGACTCTGACCCGTGGCCTGGAGGAGGACCCGTTCATTGAAGTCCAGCCAGCCCAATTCCCGGTTGATCAGGAGCGACGGATCGGTAAGGGGCGGCGGTGCTATCGGGGCTGGCCGGGCGGCCGCGGACTCCATGCCGGCATTGTACCGGGCACGTGTGCACCGGCGTGAAGGCCGTGTAACATGCACCGAAACAAGTGGTTACGAGCCAGCCGCGCGGCCGGGGCGCCACCCAATTTCCGGTATACTTGCTGGCTCTGCCCGCTCAGGGCAAGATCATATGGACATGAGTGAGGATTCCCGCCAGTCACCGGCCCCGAACGACCGGACGTCCCTGACTGACGATGCGCGCATTCAGAACGTCACGCCGCTGCCGTCTCCCGAAGAGCTGATTCGGACGTTTCCGATCTCCAGTTCGGCCGTCGAGGCGCTGATCGGCGAAACACGCCGCCGTGTCCGCCAGATTCTGCAAGGCAGGTCCGATCGGTTGCTGGTCATCATGGGACCGTGCTCGATTCACGATCCTGAGGCGGCCATCGAGTACGCCGGGCGTTTGGCCGGGGAGCGGAAGCGCTTCGCGGACGACCTCGAGATCGTCATGCGTGTCTACTTCGAGAAGCCGCGCACGACGGTGGGCTGGAAGGGCCTCATCAACGATCCGTACCTGGACAACAGCTTCCAGATTCGGGACGGCCTGCGGATCGCGCGGAACCTCCTGTTGCGGATCAATCACGCGGGCGTCCCTGCGGCGTCCGAATTCCTGGACACGATTTCACCCCAGTACATCGGCGACCTGATCAGCTGGGGCGCGATTGGCGCGCGCACGACCGAGTCGCAGGTGCATCGCGAACTGGCCTCGGGCCTGTCCGCGCCGGTCGGATTCAAGAACGGCACCGACGGGAACGTGAAGATTGCCATCGACGCCATTCTGGCGGCGCGACAGAAGCATCATTTCCTGTCGGTCCACAAGAACGGCCAGGTGGCCATTGTCGAGACCGCGGGCAATGACGACTGCCACGTCATTCTGCGCGGCGGCAAGGCGCCGAACTACGACGCCGCCAGCGTGGACGCGGCGGCACGGGCCCTCAAGGCGGCCGGCCTCGCCGATCGCGTGATGGTCGACTGCAGTCATGCGAACAGCCAGAAAAACCACGAGCGCCAGATCGCGGTGGCCACGGACCTGGCACACCAGATTGCCGGCGGCGAAGCGCGCGTGTTCGGTGTGATGATCGAATCGGCCCTGCGCGGCGGCCGGCAGGAACTCATCCAGGGCCGCCCTCTGGTCTACGGACAATCGATTACTGACGGCTGCATTGGCTGGGAGGAGAGCGTGCCTCTTCTCGAGTCGCTGGCGCAGGCCGTGCAGCAGCGGCGCCGGCTGCTTGCCGTTGGCGCCGCGACCGAACGCGTGGCGCAATAGGCCCGCCTCACGCCCGCCGCACTGGTGGTTCAGCGGCCGATCCTTCCAGGTTAACGCTGCCGGTCGGCCGGGATATGATGTCGCCGCCGGTGGTTCCTGATGCCGGAATTCTGGAGGGTCGATGAAGTTGTGGCTTGCTCTGGCTGGCGTCCTGCTCACGGTCGCCGCCCCCGTTTCCGCACAATCAAAGGCAAGTGCTGCCGATGATTCCGCCGAAGTCGCCGTGCAGTACGCGTTGCTGCACTTCAACGAGTTCGCCTTCTCGAAGGCAGGATTCGACGTCAACTACGCCAGTAAGCTCCTCACGCAGCCGGCGTCGTCGCTCGGCTTGAGGGCGGGTTTCGTCGTGGAAGGTGGCCTGCATCATTTCGACGGCGGCTCACTGAAGCTCATACAAGGTGGCGTGAAACTCGTGTCCACCAGGCTCGGTACTCCACGGTTCCGGCCCTATGGGCACATCATGTTCGGCATTGGCAACTTTGAAGGCACCGACACCATCATGTCGCTGATGCCGGGAGCCGACATCACGCTCGAAGGGCACCCGTACCACCTGCGGGTCGAGGCTGGTCAGGTGTGGGATTTCTTCGGCGGCGGTCATCAGGTGGCCTGGCGCTACAGCGTCGGACTCTCGATGCCGCTGGGCGCGAAATAACGCGCCCAGGCGCGGTGTGACATCCGCCGGTCTGACCGTCTCGCGCTGGGTGCGGGACCGCGTTCCGGACCGCTGGCTGGACTCAGCCTCGGCCGTCGTCGCTGACGCGTACTGCACCATCCCTACGCGTCGGCGGACGACGGCCGAGGCCAACGCGTATTGGCTGACGGGCGCGCTTGAGCGATCGGTTCGTCGACGGTATGCCCGATCGGTCTTTCGACATCTCCTACGCTGCAACATCGACCTGCTCGGCCTTCCCGGCACGGGCGCTCAGGCCATTCTCGACCGCATCGATGTCTTCGGGTTCGATGCGCTCGACCAGGCGCGCCAGGTTGGACGTGGCGTGCTCGTCGTTGGATGCCATCTCGGTAATTTCGAACTCGCGGCGATCGGGATTGCCGCCCTTGGCGGCCCCGTGTCGGTGCTTGTCGAGTCGGTCAACCCCGAGCGCGATGCGTTCCTCGCGCGATACCGCACCTCGACCGGACTCCGGCTCATCACCGTCGACGCCAAAGCGCCACGCGAGGTGCTTCGTGCCCTCGCTCGCAACGAGGTGGTGATCGTCGCCGGCGATCGCGCGTTGAAGTCCGGACACTCGAGTCTCGTACCGTTTGCGCGGGGACGCCGTCCGATGCCCGATGGGCCGGCCTGGCTGGCATTGAAAGCCCGGGCGACGATCGTGACAGGCTACGTCGTGCGCACGCCTGAAGCGGCGCGCCCCTACCGCGGTGTCTTTGAATCATTGTTGTCGACTGACGGACTCGGAGCGGAGCCGGTCGGAGCACTGACGGCGCGAATCGCGATGCGCCTCGGCGCGGCCGTCGAGCGCTATCCCGATCAGTGGTTCGTGTTCGATCCGGAGTGGCAGGGCACCGACCCCGCGGAGGCGCTCTGATGCGCATCCTGCAGGTGTGCCCGTACGATTGGCATGCGCCCGGTGGCGTGCAGACACACGTCCGCGAGCTGACCCGTGAGTTGCAGCGTATCGGCCACGACGTGATCGTCGCCGCACCAGGACGCCGGCGCGAGAGCGACCCGGACCTCCGCATCGTTGGCCGGCCCATCCGGATCCCGTTCAATGGCACGGTCGCGCCCGTGTGCGTGAACCCGATGGCGGCGTGGCGGCTGCACCGGCTGCTCCGCACCTTTCGTCCGGACATCGTGCACGCGCACGAACCGTTTGCGCCAAGCGTGGCATTGTTTGCCGGTGTGTTGACCACGGCGCCGCTCGTTGCGACGTTTCATGCGCACGTCGATCTGAAAATTGGGCGCGCGATGTACGGCGTCGGCACCTGGCCTTTCAATTGGCGGGGCACCGCGGGCATTGCCGTGTCGGAGGAAGCGGTCCGGTGGTTGAGCCCCCGTGTCCGTGTGCCGATTCGGATCGTCCCCAACGGCGTCGATCGCGCGCTGTTTTCGGTTGACCGTGTTCAGCCGCCGGCGCGACGCATCTTGTTCGCGCACAGGCTGGAGCCTCGCAAAGGCTTCGGCGTGGCCCTCGCCGCGTTTGGGCAGGTGCTGGCGTCATGTCCTGATGTCGAACTCGTCGTCGTTGGGGATGGCCGCGAACGAACACTCGTGGACGCGCTTCCCGATTCGGTGCGGGCGCGCGTGCGGATGCGCGGTGTCGTGTCACGCGAAGCGCTGATCGCGGAGTTTGCCGCGGCATCCGTGTTCGTCGCTCCGGCGTTGAATGGCGAGAGTTTCGGCGTCGTGCTGCTCGAGGCCATGGCCGCCGGTCTGCCGATTGTCGCGTCTGCGGTTGATGGGTACCGGCGCCTGCTCAGCGGAGGTGGTGCCACCCTGGTCACGCCAGGGGACGCGAAGGGATTGAGCGACGGGCTGGTCCACTACCTTGACAATCCCGCGTTGGGGCGCGCGACGGGCGAGGTGGGTCGCACCAGGGCCGCGGCGTACACGTGGGATCGTGTTGCCGTGGCCGTGGAATCGGTCTACGCCTTTGCAGCCGCGTCGAGGAACAACCTGCGCGCATCGGCCGCCACCTGATCCCAGCCACACCGGGACCGCGCCCACTCGGCGCCGCGGTCGCCCATCGCCGCAGCCGCCGTACGGTCCTGTAGAAGATGTCTCAGTGCATCGACGACTTCCTCGGTGCGCGATGCGTCCACGAGGATGCCCGTCTCACCATTCCGAAGCGCATCGGACGTTCCACCGCTTCGACCCGCGATGACCGGGCGGCCGACGGCTGCTGCCTGCAGGTAGACCGCGCCGAACGCCTCGACCTCGAGAGCGGCCCACCGCGAACGGCACGGCATCGCGAATATGTCGGCCGCACGGAAGTACATCGGCAGCTCTGCCTCTGTCACCTCGCCGGCAAACACGACGCGGTCGGCCATGCCAAGCCGGCGCGCGATCGCCTGAAGGCGGCCGAGATCCGGACCGCTGCCGACAATCAGCACGCGCAGGTTCGGGACTGCCGACGTGAGGTGGGCGCACGCCGCCAGAAGGACGTCCTGGCCCTTCCGGGGGACGAGCCGTGACACGCATCCAACGACCAGTGCGTCATCGAGCCCGTGCCTCGCTCGAATATCGGCGTCCCGGACGCCGACGTGGAATCGGGTGGTGTCGACGCCGTTCGGGAGAACGCGGACACGTCCGTCACCGACGGAGTGACGCAGCACGTCGGCCGTCCACGATGAGACGGCGGTGACCGCTGCAGCGCGGCGCAGGCTGTAGGCGAGCGCGGTGCGCCAGAGGGGTACACGCGACGCCGCGACCTCCAGGCCATGGGTGAACGCGACATACGGTACGCCGAGCCGCTGGTGCAGCGATGGCCCCATCAGGGCGAGTGGCATCGAGGCGCCGAAGACGATCACGTCCGGGTGGATCGATCGCGCTAGGGCCGCCACGCGCCGCAGCGTTCGCGGCGTCGGCAGCAGCATCGATGTGGGCAGCCTGACGACTCGGTGGCGGAAAGTTCGATCGAACGTCGCGGCGCCGGGAGACGTGGAGGCGACCACCGTGATGTCGTCGTCCAGGCGCGTGAAGATCTCGTGCACGTACGTCTGTATCCCGCCGACGCGTGGCGGAAAGTCGTTGGTGACGACCAGGACGTTCATGGACGAACGATTCTAAGTCCGCGTCGACGCGCGGGTCGCACTATCATTTGCTGCGGTGCCCGTCCGACGCCTGTTCGCTCGTGTCGTGCTCAGCGCGCTGCTGGTTGTGATGGCGCGTGCGGCGGGCGCGCAGACCCGCGCGACGACCGGCTCGATTCACGGGCAGACCACGACACAATCCGGCGTCGTGCCTTTGCCGGGGGTGGCCATCGTCGTCCTCACGGCCGTGGCTCAGACCGAGGTGGCTGCCACCGTGTCCGACGCGCAGGGCCGTTTTCGCGCGGTGGGTCTGAGGCCCGGCGACTACGACGTGCGCGCCACGCTGGGCGGTTTCGCTCCAGTTCAACGGCGCGGTGTGCGCGTGGTGGCCGACAGTGACGTCAGTCTCGATCTGGACATCGCCCTCGCCATGTCGACGACGGTTGACGCTCAGGCCGTCGCGGATGATGCGCCGATCACCGGGACGTCACAGTCCACGCTGGACGCGCGCCTCATCGATGTCGCGCCTCTGAGGGGCGACGACTATCGAGCCCTGCTGCCGCTCGTTCCGGGCGTCGTCCGCGGCGTGGACGGGCGGATCAACTTCAAGGGCGGGCGGCCGACCGAGACCGGCCTGCAGATCGACCAGACCTATGCCAGCGATCCCGTCACTGGTGATGCGCTGACGGGTGTGCCCGTTGACGCCGTGTCAACCGTGGAGGTGTTGCCCAACCCGTACTCCTCAGAATACGGACGCTTTTCCGCGGGCGTCGTCCGTCTCGACACGCGGAAGGGCGGTGACGCGTGGCGCGCCACCGCGAACAACTTCGTGCCGGTGCCTTGCCTGAAACTGTGCGACGGATCGAGCTGGGGGATTCGCAGCTTCGATCCGCGACTCATCGTCACCGGGCCGGTCATCGCGGGTCGCCTGTTCCTCGCGCAGAGCCTGCAGTATCACGACCATCGCGAGCGGGTCACGAGTCTGCCGCGCGCGGCAAGCGACACCGGCGTTCGCAGTCTTGATGTGTTCACCCGGGTCGATGCCGTGTGGGGGGCTCATAGACTCGTGGGCGCCGTCTCGGCGTCCCCCGAGAATCGCACGTTCGTTGGGCTCGATACCTTTCACCCGCAGGCGGTCTCGCCGGACGTCCGGCGTAGAGGTCTCGGTGTCAGCGTCGCCGACACGTGGCGGTGGAGCGGCACGACGTTGCTGGAGACCAGCGTTGCGCGGAACGTCCAGCGGCTGTCGGTGCTCCCCCGCAGCGATGACGCGATGGTCGTGACGCCCGACGGCGTTACTGGCGCCTTCTTCAACACGCTGACTCGTCGATCGGACACCACGCAAGTCATCGCGGCGATGAGCACGGTGCGATCGTTCTGGGGCGATCATGTTCTGAAAGGTGGCGTCGACGTCTTGCGGTCGTCGTTTGAAGGCACCAGTCAGAGCCATCTCGTGGAAATCCGACGCGAGGACGGGACGCTCAGCGAGCGATGGTCCTTCGGACCCCTCGCCTCACAGTCCACGACTGCGACCGACGTGGGCGCATACGTCCAGGATCGGTGGCGGGTCAGCGATCGCGCGATCGGTGAACTGGGGGCGCGATTCGATCGAGACGGCGTGACGCGGCAGCAGAACGTGTCACCGCGCCTCGGTTTTGTGTTCAGCCTGCGCGCTGATGCGCGGTCCGTCGTGCGCGGCGGCGTGGGCCGATTCATTGGCCGGACGCCGTTGCTGGCGGCCACCTTCGAGGCGCTCGAGTCGGGGACGGTTGGACGCTACGGCCAGGATGGCGTCACACCGGTCGCTCCGGAAATTCGCGTGCCGAACGTGGTGGCTGGACGGCTCGAGCCCTCGTCCTCGCGCGTGTGGAACCTGGAATACGACCACCGGATCCGGTCGGGCCTGCTGCTCAAGTTCAACTACCTCGAGCGGGCGGGCACCCACGAACTCCTGGTGGCGCCGGCCGTTGGTGCCAGCGCGGCGCTCGCGCTTGCGAGTCGAGGCCGATCGCGCTATCGCGAAGCCGAAGCGACCTTGCACTATGCCAGGAAGGACGGCCGCGAGTTGACGATGACCTACGTACGATCCCGCTCGCGCGCCGACCTCAATGCGTTCGATGCCTACTTCGGCACCATCCGGCAGCCCATCGTCCGAGCCAACGAATTCGGGCCGACGAGCACGGATGCACCGAACCGCCTGCTGGCCTGGGCGGTGCTGCCGATCCGGCAGTGGACGCTGTCGCCGCTCCTCGAAGTGCGCAGTGGATTTCCCTATTCGGTCGTCGATGCCGAGCAGATGTTCGTGGGGCCGCGCAACGCGGCCGCGCGGTTTCCGGCGTTCACGTCGCTGGACTTCTCGGTGTTGCGCGTGCTGACCGTACGGGGGCGCCGCGTCCGGGTGGGCCTGCGGTCCAATCACCTGATCGGGAACTTCAGCCCGCGCGACGTCCAGATCAACGTCGCGTCTCCCACGTTTGGGACCTTCAGCAACCCCATCCCGCGCCGCCTGGGATTCACCGTCGAGCTCGAGCCGTAAGGCCGCCAGCCCGAATTCCAAACATTTGTTGACTCCCGAGTAAACCTCTTGCCCCCGGTCTGCGTCTTATATATCGTAGTCACACATATGCCAGTGACACCGAACAGTCGCGAACTCAAGAAGGGCAGCGCCGAACTGCTGATTCTGTCGCTCGTGGAACAGCGGGCGCGGCATGGGTACGACATCGCGCGGCTCATCGAAGTGCGCTCGGAAGGCGCGGTCTCGTTTCACGCCGCCTCGCTCTATCCGCTGCTGTACCGGCTCGAAAAGCGGGGCTGGATCAAGGGGCGCTGGGTGGAGAAGGCCGGTGAGCGCCGCCGCCGGATGTATCACCTCACATCGGAGGGCCGGGAAGTCCTGGCCGCGCAACGCAGCGGCTGGCGGGCCTTCGTCGAGGCGATCAACCGGATCACAGCGCCCGATCATGCCTGATTGGGCGGCGATGGTACGAGCCCGACTTGCCGGATGCGGCCTTCGCCCCACGACCGAAATGGACGTGATCGAAGAGCTCACACAGCACGTCGAGGATCGCTACCAGCAGTTGTGCGCTGACGGCGTGACGGAAGACGAAGCGCGCGCGAGAAGCCTTTGCGAGATCGATGGCGAAGACTTCCTCGCGGACCTCCTCAGCGTGCTGCCGAGGGAACAGTTGTAGGAACCCAGAACCTCAGAACCCGGAACCCTTCACCATGGCCATGGACGTTCAGCGAGATCCTGCAATTCTCAAGCGGAAACAACGCCGGCGTGCGTTGATTGGTGTGGCCATCGCCCTGGCCGTTGTCGCCGTGAGCGTCGCGGTTTCGCGGCTCGAGCCCGCCTTGCCGACAGTGGCCAACGCCGAGAGCACGCTCTGGATTCGCACGGTTCGCCGCGGGCCGATGGTGCGCGAGGTGCGCGGCGCCGGCACGTTGGTTCCCGAGGAGATCCGGTGGATTCCCTCGACGACCTCGGGTCGCGTGAAGCGGATCGTGCTGCGGCCCGGCGCACAGGTGGAGCCCGGCACCGTGATTCTCGAACTCGACAATCCGGATCTTCGCCAGAGTGTCACCGGCGCAGAACTGGACTGGAAGACGGCCGTGGCGCAGCTGGCCAACCAGAAGGCCACAGTTGCGAACACCCGGCTGCAGCTCGAGTCGGGGATCGTCGATGCGCAGTCGAACTATCAACTCGCCGTCACCGACTTCGATCTCAATCAGTCACTGGCCAAGAAGGGGCTCGTGTCCGAGTTCGACATGAAACGGAAGCAGGCGGCGATGGATCAGGCGAAGAACCGCCTCGAGGTGACCAAGCGCCAGCTCGACGCGTCGGTCGCCAACGAGTCGCAGCAGCTGGCGCCGGCCGAAGCCGCCGTCAACCAGCGTCGCGCCGACTACGATCGCTTCCGGCGGCAGCTCGACGACCTGCAGGTGAAGGCGGCGATGAGCGGCCGGCTGCAGCTGGTCAGCGTCGAAGAGGGCCAGCAGGTTGGGCCTGGCACCAACCTGGCGCGCGTGTCGAATCCGACGCGGCTGAAGGCCGAGATTCGCATTCCTGAAACGCAGACCAAGGATCTCAAGATCGGTCAGAAGGCGGACGTCGACACCCGCAACGGGCACGTGGCGGGTCACGTGACCCGCGTCGATCCCGCGTCCCAGGGTGGCACGGTCGGCGTGGACGTGAGCCTGGACGATCCGCTGCCCGCAGGCGCCAGACCCGACCTCAGTGTGGATGGCACCATCGAACTCGAGCGCTTGGCGTCGGTGCTGTTCGTGGAGAGCCCGGCGATCGGGCAGGAGAACGGCACGTTGTCGCTCTTCAAGGTCACGCCGCAGAGCGAGGCCGTGCGCACGCCGGTGAAGATCGGCCGCCGTTCGGTGCAGTTCGTGGAGGTCGTCGATGGCTTGAAGGAGGGCGATCGGGTGATTCTCTCCGACATGTCGCAGTACGACTCGTTCGATCGATTGAAGTTGCAGTAGGTCCGGCCGACGCGCCAGGAACCAGGAGCCCAGATGCAGACCATGATGCCCGTCATCGAACTCGAGGGATTGAGCAAGGTCTATTACACCGACGAGGTCGAAACACACGCGCTCGCGGAGGTGACGGTCACGATCGACCGCGGCGAGTACGTCGCGATTTCCGGACCGTCGGGGTGCGGCAAGTCCACGCTGCTCTCGATTCTCGGCCTGCTCGATACGCCGACGTCCGGCCGGTATCGGCTCAACGGGCAGCCCGTTGAGGAACTGAATCTGGCGGAGCGGGCGCGGGTCCGCAATCGCGAGATCGGGTTCATCTTCCAGAGCTTCAATCTGATTGGCGACCTCTCCGTGTACGAGAACGTCGAGCTGCCGCTCACGTATCGCGGCATGGCGTCGAGCGAACGGAAGGACCGCGTGATTGCCGCGCTCGAACGCGTCGGCATGGCGCACCGCGCGAAGCACCTGCCGAGCCAGTTGTCCGGCGGCCAGCAGCAGCGCGTCGCGGTCGCGCGCGCCGTGGCCGGCGCGCCGTCCATCCTGCTGGCGGACGAACCCACCGGTAACCTCGACTCGAAGAACGGCGAGTCGGTCATGGAACTCATGCGGGAACTGCACGCCGAGGGCGCGACCATCTGCATGGTCACCCACGACCCGCGCTACGCGCTCCACGCCGATCGGTCCGTGCACCTCTTCGACGGCCGGGTGGTCGAAGGTGACGCCGCCATGGCGGCATTGACCGGCGGCGAGAGCTACGGACACGCGCGGAGCTGACGCGCTTGAATTCTGAATCAGACGCTTCACGGGCCATCTGATTCGGAAAAGACAACGCCTCGGCGTGTGCCTCCGCGCCGGGGCGTTGTTGCGTTTCCAGTCAGAAAGAGACCGGGTCTCTTAGAGTCCTGCGGCTTCCAGCATCTTCAGAAACTGGCCTTTCGTACGCATGTCGATTGATTGGGCGACCATCCGGCCCGTCCGGTCGTAGACAAATGTCTTCGGGATGCTGTCGATCGAGAGCTTGTCGCTGACGCGCCCGCCCGTGTCGAGCAGGATCGGGTACCGGACCGGGTGCGCCTGGATGAAGGCGCGCACGGTCGCCTCGGGCTCGTTCGAAAGCGCGAGAACGACGAGTCCCGGTTCCCCGAACTCGGTGGCGAGCGCCTCGAGGTCGGGCATCTCTTTCCGGCAGGGCGGACACCACGTCGCCCAGAAGTTCACCATCACGACCTTGCCGGTGAGCGCGGATCGCGTCCACGAGTGGCCGTCCAGGTCGGTCAGCGTGAAATCCGCCGCGCCGCGGATCGTCGCCAAGCGGTCCACGTCGGCCAGCGCCTCGCGATACGTGGGCGAGTCCACGTCCACGCGCATACCCTCGTACCGCGCCAGTTGCGCGAGGGAAGCGAAGGCGCGCCCTGCGGCCTCCGCCGGAAACTCGTTGCCGCGGAGCACGAGCGCCAGGGTGTTGGTGACTTCCTGCAGAGTGTCTCGGCCGAAGTCACCTTCGGTCGAGAGAGTCGCCAGGCCCTGTGCCAGAGAGGCGCGATCGGCGCCGGCCGGTAGCTGCCGAATCTGGAGGGCCAGATCCTTCGTAGTCTTGGCTCGCTGGTCGTCCGGCATCTGCCGGAGCGCACCGATGGTGGTGTTGATGCCGTCCGCGGTCGTCGACGCGGATCCGGCTCCAGGCGATGGCGGAATCGCCTGGCCGCAGGCGCTCGCGACACACGTGAGCGCCGTGAGGAAACTGGCGACAGGGAGCCGGTATCGGGTCATGCGTCCATCCTACGTCCGCGCCGGCTGACGGTGCCGGGGGCTGGAGTGGTCACGATGATGACGTTATATGATGACGTCATGCGTACAATCATCGAGCTCCCGAGTGACCAACTCCAGGCTCTCGACCGCTGGTGCCGGCGCGAAGGCATCTCCAGAGCCGAGGCGATTCGCCGCGCCGTCGCAGAACAAACCAGAACCCGGCACGGCGCTGCGACGGATGAGGCGTTTGGCCTGTGGCGCCGCCGATCCCCTGATAGCGTGGCCTACCAGCGCCAGCTTCGCAAGGAGTGGGATCGCCCCACCCCCGCTCGTGCGAAACGCCGCGCATGAAAGCCCTCTTCGATACCAACATCCTGATCGACTATCTGAACGGCGTCGAAGGGGTCAGACAGGAACTGGCGCTGCATCGCGATCGACTGGTCAGCGTGATCACGTGGATGGAGGTCCTGGCAGGAGCGAGGTCGGCCGAGGAAGAAGAAGTCATCGAGATGTTCCTGCGCGAGTTCACGCTGGTCGACATCACACGGCGCACGGCGCGCGAGGCGATCACGCTCCGACGCTCGCACCGGCTCCGATTACCCGATGCCATCATCTGGGCGAGTGCCCGGACAGAATCCGCCCTGCTCGTGACACGAAACACGAAAGATTTCCCCGTGAGCGCACCCGGCGTTCGCGTGCCGGCATACTCGGCATAGGATCGCCTGGCGTGACGAGTCAGTCCTCCCGGAGCATTTGGGATGCTTCCGCGCGGAGCATCCGCCGAAACGGCAGCACGGTCCCGACCATGCCCACGAGCGGCAGAAGGGCACTGACGACGAGCAGCGCAAGCCAGTCGAATGGTGCCAGGGTGGGGAAGCTGCGTGCGCGCAGCCAGTAGCCGATGAACACGGCCATGCCCGCGCCGAGGCCAGCGCCCTTGAGCAAAGGCGGGAAGCCTTCGACCGCCACCATCGTGCTCAGCCACAGGTTCGTGGCACCGAGGGCTTTGCGAATACCGAACTCGCGCCGGCGCTGCGTGGCCAGAAACGCGGTCAGGCCGTAGAGCCCGGTGATGGCGAGCACGAGACCGATGAGCCCGAGCGCCGCGAGCAGGCGCGAGAGCAAGTCAGCTGAACCCGCATCCCCCCTGACCTCGTCGTCCATTGAGCGAATGGCAGAGAGACCCACTTGCGGCTCTTCGCTCGTCACCTGCGCCAGAAGTCGCCGGCCGAGCTCCTGGGGCAAGCCCGGACCTCGGGCGAGCAGGATTGCCGAATAGTGAGGGAACCTCGTCGCCTCGTAGCGATAGGGAAGGTAGACATCGCGAGGCGGCCGCTCGCGCATATCAGGAAACAGGTCGCGTACTACGCCGATGACCTGCACTGGGCTGTACGTCCCGCCCGCCTGTTCGAGCCAGAGCCGTAGACCGACCGGGTCCATGTTGGGCCACAAGGCCGCGGCCGTGTACGCACTGACGATGACCACCGGCGCGGCTGCCTCCTCTTCGGCGGCCGAAAAAGAGCGGCCCCGTACGACAGCCACCTGAAGGACGTCGAAGAACTTTGCTGTGACGCCGACTGGCTGGACAGAGTACGTTTG
>JBDTNQ010000045.1:0-31463 GCA_039933635.1 Acidobacteriota bacterium | reverse complement strand
GGCCGCGCAAGGTGTTGATGCAGCCGAACAAGAACGCGTTCTTCTACGTCATCGATCGCGAGACGGGAAAGCTGATCTCGGCCACACCTTATGCGTCGATGACGTGGGCCACCGGCATGGATGCGAACGGTCGCCCGATCGTGAACCCGGCGGCGAAGCCGAGCCCGTCCGGCGCGATCGTGTCTCCGGCCGACTACGGTGGTCACAACTGGAACCCGACGTCATTCAGCCCCACGACGGGGTGGATGTACCTGAGCGTGACCGATGGCGGGATGTTGCTGCACGTGGTGGACTCCGCGTTCGCCATCAACACGAACGACCGGACCATGGGGATGAACCTGCGGTACGACGGACCACTCAAGGCGAAGCGCGACTCGTTGCCGCCACCGACGGGCCGGCTCATCGCGTGGGATCCAGTGGCGCAGCGCGAAGCGTGGCGTGTCGAGCATCCGGTGCTGCGGAGCGGAGGCACGTTAAGTACCGCCGGCAACATCGTGTTCCAGGGGCGGGCCGACGGGATCTTTGCGGCCTATCGGGCCACCGACGGCAAGATACTCTGGCAGTACGACGCACAGGTTGGTATCGCAGCCGCGCCAATGACATATGCGCTCGATGGCGTGCAATACGTCGCCATCCTGGCTGCGCCACCGTTGCAGTATGTCGATCCGAAGGTCCACACCGGTCCCGGGCGCTTGCTGGTATTCGCGCTCGACGGCAAGGCGGAGCTTCCGCCGCGGGCTGCAGGCGTCGAGTTGCCGATACCCCCGCCGGCCAGAGAAATAAAGGCGACGGCAGCGGAGATCAAGGAAGGTGGCGCTCTCTATGCGATCTATTGCCGGCGCTGCCACAATCCTGATCAGAACCTGGTGAAGAGCGGCGCGATCCCGGATCTCCGGCGGTCGAACGCGGTGACACACGCGATGTTCGAGGCCATCGTGCGCGGCGGCGCACGGAAAGCGCTCGGCATGCCTGCGTTCGACAAGGACATCTCGAGCGATCAGACGAGGTTGATTCAGGCGTACGTGCTGGACCTGGCGCGGCAGCCGAACGGCGTGAGCAGGTGAAGCCCCTTCCGTGCTTGGCCTTCACCGGGCCAGCCCGAGTCCGCGCAGCGCGAGCCGCGCGTCCACCAGCCCGAACCCGAACGTGTCGTCGCGCCCCTTGTCGCCAAGGTCGACGGCGGACCGTTCGAGGACGGCCTCGATCGCCGCGGGACTCGTGACGCCCTGCTGCATCAGCATGGCGGCAATGCCGCTGACGTGCGGCGTCGCCATCGAGGTTCCGATGTAGCCGATGTAGCCGAACACGTCGAAGCGCGGGGCACGGAATCGCGCGGGAGGCAGAAGGAACGTGTCGCTGAAGTTGTAATCGAATGTCTGCTGCCAGACGTACCCCTCGGATCCGAATCCTCGATCCGAGCCTCCCGGCGCGGCGAGTTCGACCCAGCTTCCCGTGTTCGAGTAGTAGGCATGCGCGCGATCGCGGTCCACCGCCGCCACTGAAACCGCGCCCTGCACCCGCGAGGCAATCTCGGCAAGGACCTCTGTCGGGTTGCCGGCCTCGAAGTCGTTGCCGGCGGCGATGGCAATGAAGGCACCCTTCGCCACCGCGTACCGAACGGCCGCCTCGATGGCCGGCGCGGCCGGGCCGGTGCGCCCGATGCTCATGTTGATGATCCGGGCGCCGTTGTCCGCCGCGTATCGAATGCCCCGCGCGACGGTTTCGTCGTCGGCGTCGTTGGGCGCGCCGAGGAGCGCGTCCCAGAGGTTGTCGATGACCTTCACGGGCATCAGTTTCACGTTGAACGCGACACCGGCCGTGCCGATCCCGTCGTTGGTGAGTTGGCCGATCGTGCCGCTGACATGCGTCCCATGTCCGTCGAAGTCGAGTGGCGTCTCGGTATCCCAGATGAAGTCGTGTGGAGCGACGATGCGTCCCGCGCCGGCCGCACCGACGAGTTGTGGCGCGGCGGCATACGGCATGGTGACGCGGCCGAGCGCCGGGTACCGGCGGCCAGTCTCGTCGACGAACGACGGCAACACGCCCGTGATCGTGGCGTCCTGGAACGCCATGCCGCTATCCAGGACCGCGACAATGATGGACGAGCCGGCCTGCGGCTGAATGTCCCACGCCTTCTCCAGGTTGAGAAGCGGCAGGTTCCACTGCAGCGTGGCGTAGAGTGGGTCGTTCGGGACGAACATGGTGTGGACGAGATAGGCGGCCTGCGCGTACTCCACGCCGGTCTCCCCGCCGAGTGCCAGCGCAACCGCCTCGGGGTCGTCGGACGGATCAATACGCACGACGTCGAAGTCCGCGTGGGAGGGCCTGGGCATCATCGCCGCGGTCCGCGAGATCGCTCTGATCGTCGACAGACGCGCGCCAGCCGACACGCCTTCCCGGAACTTGACCAGGACCCTTCCGGCGGCAAACGCCGCACGGGATGCGCCGGTCCTTGCCTCGCTCAG
Source organism: Acidobacteriota bacterium (assembly GCA_039933635.1). Classification (GTDB taxonomy): domain Bacteria; phylum Acidobacteriota; class Vicinamibacteria; order Vicinamibacterales; family SCN-69-37; genus JBDTNQ01. The sequence continues at coordinate 28,998 of JBDTNQ010000045.1, read as the reverse complement.
GGAGGACCTGATCGCGGCGCGCCGCAGTGATTCAGCGGCGCCCGGTGCGTGCGAGACGTCGGGAATCACCCCTTCCTCGATGGCTGGCGGCCCAGCGCGCGCCAGAACGATCAGACGCGGCACATCCGGCGACTGGCCGAGCACGGGCACCAGCGCGGCGCAGACGACGGCGATCGCCCACGGGATTCGAACGGGGGATGTGGTCAATTTCCCCGATTCTAGTGGGGACCGCTTTGCGCGGATGTGCAATCGGAGACAACCGCTGACCCTGCGGGAGGCCGGGCGCTCACCCGGGCCAAACGGATGTCAGGCACAGCGGTTATCGTCTTGCGCTAGCCGTTCTGCCGATGGATCGCCGGCACAAGTCCGTCTCCGTGACTGGTAGTCGTCGGCCAAGCCGATGACCCAATAGTCGCCCCAGACAAATGGCAGGAACGACAGCACGGCCGGCGCGAACCGCACTTTCAACCGCGCGTTCGACTCCATGTCGACCACTCGGGCCACGCCCTCGGCTCTCGTCCGTTTGTCGGCCGTTCGGCATCGATTCGCGACGCTGATGCGTCCATCGTTGCGACGCGCATAGCTGGCCACCACGTCGCCGATACAGAAACGCTGGAACCAGTTGGGATACTTCGCGACCTCGTACCAATCCCCCAAAGGGCGGTCGAGATCGACCTTGGGTACGGTCATGACCGCCCCGCCCGTTTGCGGCGCCATCAGGGACAGCAGAGACACGAGGATTGACAGCAGCCAGGACATCACGCTCGGCACGAGGCCTCTTGTCCCACCGGTCGCGGCAATGGCACGCGCAGTTCGGTGATCGACGGGCGGCGCCCATGCCGGGGCGCCCATGCCATGATCGCCCGCCGGGCCAGCCGGTGGCGCTCGGCAAACGCCCGCGCCAGCATCCGCCGACAGGTCGGCTCCAGCCACCTGTGGGCGAGGCGACCACCGGGCAACGTGTAGACGATGCGGTCGATGAGCAGACTCTGATCGGAGCCGATGGGCTCCACGCGGTGCACGTGGCGCCAGAGCCGGAACGGCCCGCGAACCTGATCGTCGCAGAACTGGCGCCCGGCGTCGTAGCCGAAATGGCGCGCCACCCAGCGCAGGCGGAACGCCCCGACGCCGACGGCAATGACGACGACCGCACCATCAGCGACACCGCCGTCGCGCCGCTCCAGTTGAACGAATCGCGATGCCGGTAGCAGAGTGGGGAGGGCCTCGGGGCTCTCGTGCCACGCGAAGACGGCGGCCGCGCTGGCCGGCATCTGACGCATCTCCATCTGAGAATCGGCCGGACCGACCGGCGGCGCCGCGACGTGCGGCGTGCCGGTCAGCCCGCAGTGACGTGTTACATCCCGGCCGGCGGCAGGATGACCGCGTCGATGACGTGGATGACGCCATTGGAGGCCGCGATGTCGGTCTTCACCACGTGGGCCTGATTGACCGACACCCCGCCGTTGGCGACGGCCACGGCAATGCTGTCGCCACTGACCGCCTTGGCGGACGTGACTTTGACGACGTCCGACGCCATCACCTTGCCGGCCACGACGTGGTAGGTCAGGATGCGCGTCAGTTGCGCCTTGTTCTCGGGCTTGAGCAGGTTCTCCAGCGTGCCGGCGGGCAGCTTGGCGAACGCCTCGTCCGTGGGCGCGAACACCGTGAATGGGCCGGGCCCCTTCAGGGTCGGCACCAGGCCAGCCGCCTCGAGAGCCTTGGCTAGGGTCTTGAACGACCCGGCCGCCACGGCCGTGTCGACGATGTCCTTGCTCTGCGCGGCGGCGGGGCTCACAAGCGCGAGTGTCAGGGCCGTGCCCAGCAGCGCTCGGGTGATCAGGGTCTTCATCATGGGTAGCACTCCTCGAGATGTGGCGGCCAGCCCTATCGCCAACCGCCATGAATTGAATGTAGTGCAACTGATATTTCACACAAGTAAAATGCGACGGACACGCAAAGTCGTGTGAACCGGGCGACACAACCAGCCGGAAATTTGAACCTGAATCAAAACAAGAGGCCTCACATGCTGTCGAAGACCCTGCAGAGCGGACTGGCGGACTACGGCATCGGGGAGAAGATCCGCGGGCTCCGGCTGAAGAAGAAGATGGGCCTGGTCGAACTGGGCGCCCACACCGACCTGTCGGCCGCGCTGCTGTCGAAGATCGAACGCGGCCGTCTCTTCCCGACCCTGCCCACGCTCCTCCGCATCGCACTCGTGTTCGCGGTCGGCCTGGACTTCTTCTTCGCGGGCCCCCGCGACCAGCCGCTGCTCGCCATCGTGCGGCGGAAAGACCGCCTGCGCTTCCCCGCGCAGCCCGGCCGCCGGGAGGGATCGTTTCGCTTCGAGTCGCTGGACTTCACGGCCACCGAACGGCGGTTCAACTCCTATCTGGCGGAGTTCTTCCCGGCCACGCCGGAGACGATGACCCGTCATGCCCACGCGGGTGTGGAGTTCATTCACGTGCTGAAAGGTGCGCTCGACCTCGACATCGGCCGCACGGCGCACACGCTCCAGGCCGGAGACTCGATCTACTTCGACGCCGGCGTGACACATGGCTACCGCCGTCAAGGCGCCCGCCCCTGCCAGGCCCTCATCGTCGTGACGCCGTAGGCGGCGATCCTTCTCTTTGTGCGCACGGCGCCGGCCCGGCCTTAGGTCCGCCCTCGCCTCGGTTCTTCCCGGGGTCTGTCGCCGGCCAGCCGCGGCTGCGGCCGGCGACCGTATCGCCCGCGCCAGTCCACGCCTGAAGATGGCGTGACCACCTCGTAGACCAGCTGTTCACCGCGCTCGTTGCGAATCCACCTGGTCGTCTGGTTGATGACTGCCGGCTGCTTCACGTAACCCCCTTCGGCTGGCCGCCGCTACCGGCGGGCAGAGCACCACCGGTGCGGCCGCGCGGGCATCACGCGGTCGCCGAGCGGAGCCGCCAGTCGCGTCGCGTGCGCTGTCAAGCAGGCACACGCCTCCCGCGGCGGCGGGTGGGGTCACGAAGTGTTGATGGAGCGCCCGATACGGGCACATGGAAACTAGCACGGCCCACGGAGCTAGTTCAAGGAAGGTGGGCGCACAACGGAATGCTGCGGCTGAAGATCGCCGCTTGGCTCTTGTGTCGTCTAGTCGGGGGGAACCGCGAGTGCCAGCCTGAGCCTCAGTTGAATCGCCTCACTTCGCCTTGTAGGTCTTCCAGGCCCATTCCATCGCTTCTTCCAGCGTTTGCCGTTCCACGCCCCGCTCCACGTGCCCGGCGTTCTCCGCCCACACGTACTGGTACTCATAGCCCCTCGCTTTCAGGACCTCCGCCATGCGGTTGTTCGCCAACGGCCAGTTGCGATACGTCGTCTCGGCCACGTTCCACCCGTTGTCACGAGAGCCCACTTCAAGCCAGATACGGATGGGCTTCTTCGGCGTGCGGGAAATCAACGCCTCGTGATACGCCCACGCGCCGCGCGGATACTGCTCGTTGTTCTGGATGTTGACGAACGTCCCGGAGTAGCTGATCACCCGGTGGTACCACTCCGGGTGAAACCAGGCCATCGCGAGGGCGGCCGCGGAGCCGGAGCTTTGCCCGATCACTCCGCGACCGTCCGGGTCCTTCGTGAACCGTACGTTGCCGTTCTTCTCCGCGAGCGGCAGCACCTCGTGCTCGATGAACTCGGCATACTTGCCCGACACCGTGTCGTACTCCAGACTCCGCTCACTCGGGCGGAAGTCGCCGCCGTTGGCGATGAAGACACCCGCCATCATCGGCAGCCGCTTCTCGGCAATCAGATTGTCCAGCACCACAATCAGTTGCGACTGGATCACCGCGTCCGCGCGACCGTCGTGATCCACCATCAGGGGCAATTCGGTGCCGGGCACATAGCCCGCGGGCACGTAGACCCACACATTTCGCGTGTACGCCCCGCGGACGCCTGGAAACATCTGCGTGTCCTCGGAGTTCATGGTGAACATCGTCACCGTGCCCTGGGTGATTCCCGGCTTGGTGGTCATCGCCGGCACATCCGCCCAGGTGGTCGCTGGCGCGATCTTGAAGTCGCCTGTTTTGTCGAGGGGCGGGTACTGCGGCACCGCAACGGCATCGGCCGGCGCCGTGACGGTTGGACCGGCGCCCTCCTGCCCGCTACGCCCGGGGCCTCCCGCACCTGCGGGCTGGCCTGTTGCCGGTGCTTGTGCTGCAGCCAGCAATCCTGTGAGCAGTGAGCAGGCCACCGCACTACTTACCAGTCCACGAACCATCCATTCACGTGCACGCATGCTGGCCAGCCTCCATGACGATCGGGCAAGGGGACTTCTCGTACAACTTCCTCGGGATTATTGCTTCCAACCGAAGATGCGGCAGCTCCCTTGCACGAATTGGCCTGCCACACAGCCATCAGGCGTGTTGTAGCCGCTGACCGTCTGAGCCGGGACATGCACTTCAAATTGACCATTGGGGGAAACCATACGTGGTCCCCACGTGAGGACACAGCCGCGAATGCACGTCAGTGCGGCGCCGCCGTTGTTGACTGTCACCTTGAGTTCAAAATCGCCGGCCGTGGGCGCTTGTTGCGCATGGCCGACAACCCAGCCGAGCGTCACCAATCCGGCGACGACGAGAACGCGCGCAGAGAGACGCAGCATAGGACCTCCAGGGAATGCGCGGATTCTAACATCACCTAACTACAGCGAAAGCCGCCGGTCGATCGGCGCGCGACGGCGGCGACCGGTGGAGTGGCTGCAACGTGTGCGCGAGATCTTGAACCGCTCAGTCGAGGGACGACCGGCGACTGGCCGCCCGTTCAATCGTCGCGCCGTGTTGCCCGCGCCGGACGTGCCTGACCAGTCCTGACACGCTTCGCCCCAATCCTTCGCTGTGGGCGAAAGACTAACCGAACGACGCTGTCCACACTGCGGCGAGGAGCGCATGGTCGAGTGGTGCTTCGTCCTGTGCCGGTGGGAGTGCTCGGTCTGTTCGAAGTTCTGGCGGCCAGGTCCTTTATTACCGAAGGAACCAGAGCCGGTCAGTTCGCGACCAGTTGATCCAGCGCCACCGGTAGATCCAGAACCACAGCAACACGAGCGCGATAACCGACTGCAGTCGCGGTTACTTGCGCAGCGTCAGCAGATTGTTGACGATGGCAAAGGGGAGATCCGCGACGGCGATGAGCAGGGTCACCCCCAACAGCGTGGTGACGCTGGCGAGCGTGAACATCGCTTTGCCCGCTTCGAGCAGGCCGTCCTTGAGGCCGTGGTCTCCGATGCACACGGTTGTTCCGAGGGTGACGACGGCTCCCGCCGCGCAGATGGGGATCGGAGCCTCGAGCCAGAGCAGGCCCATCATCACCGCGACGGGCAGCGACGCCGCTAGCAGGATGAAGGCCCATCGAACATGGGACGAGTACAGGGGAGCTGGGGAGCTCATGGCGCGGATTCTATCCCGAACGGCCGAGCCCTACCGGACGGACTACGGGCGGGGCTTCGCGGGCACGGTCACGTGGTGGATCGGCCCCATCGGATTGCCCTTCGGCACGTTCCAGACATGCCCGCATTCCCGGCACCGGTAGTAGCAGACGACGCTGGTTTTGTTCAGGGCATCGAGGGGGGCCGGCGAGCAGGGATGCCCGCAGGGACAGGGATGTATGGGCTGGCAGGTTGCGTCCATGCCGGCACTCAGGTCAAGAGGGTTGATCGACGCGGTGTACTGCCCGGCCGGTCGAGCCCATCAGGCGTCCCCTCTTCCCGAAGCGTCGTCCACTCGTGATTGCAGTCGGGACACCGGTAGGTGATCCAGATCCGCTCGGTGGCGTCGTGCTTCACTTGAAACGCCCGCCCGAGGCACTTCGTGCAGGCGGGGCAGATGGGATCCACGGTCGGCCTCCTGAACAGGGGAGGGGCGGCGGTGCCGCCCGTCAGTCGGACGGGCGGAGCGTAACCCCGTTGCTCGACCGATGCAAGGGGTAGCCGGCGTGGCAGTCGACCGCGCGCGCTATCCTCTCAGTGACAGCTCGCGTCGCGGCCGACACCGCACGTGGGCACATGCGTCGGCGCCGAAGATCTTGAAACGAGAGCGCAGGATGGGAGGAGCGATGCAACCCGTGAACCGAGATGCCGATCAGGCGGCCGGATCGAACTCGCACTCGGCAAGGTCCAACTGCGATGGTGGCCACCGACGCGCGCGACTGTGCACCAACCGTAACGGTCGATACTGCGCGCCGCCATCCTCCAGCCGGGGCACGTCCCGTCTTCCCTGCGTTTGACACCCCCGTTCGTGCCTTGTAGCCTTCGCCCAATCACATGAAACTCCCGCTGTTCGCGGCGCTGGTGTTTGCTCTGCTGGACGCGCAGGGACGTCCGCCTGACATTCCGTTTCGCACGCAGATGATTGATGGCGGCGCGAACGAGACGGCGGCTGTCGCAGACCTGAACAAGGACGGCCGGCTCGACATCATCTCCGGCGATGCCTGGTATCAGGCCCCCGCGTGGACGAAGCACGCGCTCCGCGACATCGCCTGGAACGGTCAGTACATCGACAACTTCTCGGACTGGCCGCTCGACGTCGACGCCGATGGATTCGTCGACATCGTGCAATTCGGCTACTTCTCGAACTCGATCGTCTGGCTCAAGAATCCTGGCCGTAACGCGGGGGCCTGGACGCTCAACGAAATCGACAAAGGGTTTCCGACGGAGTTCGGGTTCCTGGTCGATCTCGACAACGACGGCCAGGCTCGAGAGTTGCTGCCCGAGTTCGACCGGCCCGCCGCGCCGCTCGTCTGGTACAGCCTCGATGCCGGACGATGGACGAAGCATCAGGTGAGCGATCACAGCTACGGCCACGGCATTGGCGCGGGGGACGTCAATCGGGACGGACGTGCGGACATCCTGACGCCCCGCGGCTGGTTCGAGTCGCCGCCGGTTCCGCGCTCGGGCGCGTGGATCTGGCACGCAACGGATTGGTTCCAGCATCCGATTGCGGCGGCGGGAACCGCACGGGGCAGTGAAGCGGCAGGCAAAGCGGTGCCGCCGGGTGATGCGAAGTTCGGCTTCATGCACGTCATCGACGTCAACGGCGACGGTCGCAACGACGTTCTGACGGGCATGGCGCACGACTACGGCGTGTGCTGGTTCGAACAGAACGCCGACGGCACCTGGACGCAACGTGTCATCGACAACACGTGGTCGCAGGCCCACGCGTCGGAGCTCGCGGATCTCAACGGTGATGGTCAGCTCGATCTCGTCACCGGCAAACGATACATGGCACACAACGGGAGTGATCCTGGTGAGCGGGAGCCGATCGGCCTTTACTGGTACGAGTTCCGTCGGTCCACCCCGGCGGCCACCGGTCCGAATGCTGCCCGCAATACGGCGCCCATCGTCTGGACCCGCCACATCATCGACTACGGCGGGCGCATGGGCGGCGGGATGCAGATCGTTGTCCGCGATCTCGACGGCGACGGCGACCTCGACATCGTGAGCGGTGGCAAGGCCGGACTGTTCCTGGCCGAGAATCAGATGAAGTCGGTGGTGCGGGGACGGTGAGGTTCCGGGTCACGCCCAGAACTCTCGATCGAGCCATGGACCTTCAGGTCCCTCGCCCTGGATGCTCGGGCGCGAAGTGCGCTACCGGCGCCTGTTGCCCGTGAACCGCAGGATGAACAGGAACAGGTTGATGAAGTCGAGGTAGAGCTTGAGCGCGCCGACGACCGCGTAGGTCGAGACCGGACCCTCGGGCGCCGAGAGCGCCATTGTCTTCAGCCGCTGTGCGTCGTACGCCGCGAGACCCGCGAAGACGATCACGCCAATGACGGACACGATGAACTGCAGCCCGTCGCTGTGCCAGAACATGCCGACGATCGACGCCAGCAGGACGCCAATCAGCCCCATGAACAGAAACTGACCGAAGCCTTCGAGGCTGCGACGCGTCACGGTGCCGTAGAGGGCCATCCCGCCAAAGGCGCCCGAGGTGATCACGAACGTCGACGAGATCGATTCACCCGTGTAGCTCAACAGGATGAAGGAGAGCGTTACGCCCGTCAGCGCCGCATAGGACACGAACAGCAGTGTGGCCGTGGCCGGCGGCATCGTCTGCACGCGCGCGGAGAGGACGAACACGAGGCCCAGCTGCGCGATCATCAGGCCGAGCAGGATGGCGCGATTCTCGACGATCACGCGGAGGATTGCCGGTGAACTCGCGACGTACCAGGCCGTGGCTGCCGTGACGAGAAGTCCCACGCACATCCACCCGTAGACCGCCGTCAGGAAACTCGCGACGCGGACCGATTGATCGATCCCCGTGAGGGACGGAAGACCGGCCTGGGGCGGAAACCGCTGGGTAGGTGAGTCCATAGCCACAGTCTATGCCTACTGTCCCGTCCTCGCCATCAGCTCGGGCCAGGTACCGGTTGGTTGGTGGCGGCGCTCGCCATCGTCATGGGGTAGCCTGTCGTCAGTGGCAGGAACGGTCTACACACTCCTGGCGGCGCTCGGGTTTGCCGCGGTCAGCACGTTCACCGAGATCGCGCTGAACCACGGCGCGTCGTTGTGGAACGTGCTGATGTGGCGCTTCGCCATTGGCGCTGCGGTCATGGCGCTCGTCGTGATCGCCCAGCGCAACTACCGGATGGCACCGGCGCACGCGCTCCAGTGGCTGGTGCTCGGCGGCGGGGGACAGGCGCTCCTGGTGGGCATGGCGCTGTCGAGCCTGAAATACCTCACGGTCGCGACGCTGGCGTTCCTCTTCTACACCTATCCCGCGTGGGTCGTGATCGTGCAGGCGGTCCGCGGCGTCGAACCGGTCACCCGGCGCCGGCTCATCGCGCTCGTGCTCAGCTTTACCGGCACGGCGCTCGTCGCCGGCGCGCCGACCGCGCGAGGTCTTCCGTGGCAGGGAGTGGCACTTGGCCTCGGAGCTGCCGTGGTCTACGCGCTCTACATCCCTCTCATGATGTGGATGCAGCGAACCTACCCGGTATCCCTGACCACAGCCTATGCAAAGGCGGGGTCGGCTCTCTGCTTTCTCATCGTCGGTGCCATCGCTGGATCGTTGACGATGCAGATGACGCAGACGGCGTGGATGGCGGTGGTGGCGCTGGCGACCGTGAGCACGGTGCTGCCGACGATCTTCTTCATGAAGGGGCTGATGCGGCTCGGGCCTGGACGGACGGCCATCGTGTCGACCGTCGAACCCTTCATTACCGCGCAAATCGGGGCCCTCGTCCTGGCCCAACCGATTGCCCCGAACACGCTCTTCGGCGGCTTCCTCATCGTCGTTGCGGTCGTGATCCTCCAGGACAAGCCGTAGCGCCGGACGCTTCGCGTATCATGCGTCCGTCCCGGCTCCAGGGACGTCCAAAGGTGACGACATGGGACGTTTGACTCGCCTCGCGCTCGCCTCAGTCGTGATGCTGCTTCCGGGACGTGCGGCGCTCGCGCAGAGTGAACCGCCTCTGCCCAGGCAGCTCACCGTCCAGACCGACGCTCCGTTGCCGCCGGCCACGAAGCTCGAAGGCTTTCTGCCCGCGCCGGGGTCGGTCCTGACCATCGGCTTCGATCCGCTCCGTGGTCTGCAGTCCGTCGCTGGCGTGAACGTCGAGGTGCGGGAGGTGCGGGACGATCATGGTGACGGCGCCCGCGGGCTCGTCGTCCGCGTCTTCGAAGGCGAGAACCGACGCGACTTCTCGTACGTCGATGCGGACGAAGTGCCGAGCCTGCTGGCCGGCATGGACGCGTTGCTGCAGATCAACGGGAATCCCACGTCGTTTGCGATGTTCGAAGTCCGCTATGCGACGCGTGGCGAACTCGAGTTCACCGTGTTCAACAACCCGCGCGGCGAGATCGTTTACGCGGTTCAGGCGGGGCGCACACTCCGCGCGCAGCGCGTCCTGACCACCGCCGACATGACCCGGCTTCGTGGTCTGCTCGACGCCGCCCAGGGGCGACTCACGTCGACGCGTGGACGATAGCGCGTGCATTCCACGGAACGTCCAACCTGTGACACGATCCCTTCCCGATGAGCACACGAATTGGCGTCTTCGGCTGGGGCATCGTCGCGCCGAAGTCGCCCACGATTGACGCGTTTCGCCAGAACCTCTCGTCAGCCGATACGTGGCTGACCCCGTTCAATGGATTCGGACCGGACAACTTTCTGGTGGGGCAGCCGGAGTTCGACTTTGGCGCCTACCAGGAGTGGATTGGCGCGCGCTTCGCGCCGCGCCACTTCCAGCGGTTCGTCGACAAGATGGACTACCCCTCGCTCTACGCCGCGGGTGCGTTCATTCAGGCCCTCGGCCAGAATCCCGGGCTCGAGACACTGCTTCAGGAGCTGGGACCGCAGGCGCACGTCTACGTCGGTACCGGGATCGGCAACCTCCACACGATCTACGACCTCAGCATCGAGCTGCACGAATCGCAGCAGCGGTGGAACGCGTTCTGGGCCGGGCGCGAAGGCGAACTCGACGAGTACCTCGCCGAACTGGTGCGCATCGACAGCACGCCGATTGGGGGCGACATTGCTTCAGGAAAGCTGCACGCCATCCGCGAGAAGGAAAAAAGCCGCGCCCGCCTGCAACAGAAGTGGCAGGCGCCCGAGCCGCCATGGAATGTGTCGGCGAAGCTGATCTGGAACATCCCGAACACACCAGCCGCGCAGATTTCGATTCTGGGCAAGATCACCGGGATGACGTTCGCGCCCGTGGCCGCCTGTTCGACGTTTGGCGTCGGCCTGCGACTGGCGATGAGCGCGATCAGAGCGGGCGAGGCGCGAGCCGTCGTTGTCGGCGCCACCGATCCGCCACCGCATCCGCTGACGGTGGGATCGTTCTACAACGCGCGCGTGCTGTCTGCCGACCGTCGTCTGTCCGCGCCGTTGACACGCCTGCAGGGCACGCACGTGGCTGGCGGCGCGGTTGTGTGGATCGTCGCTGACATGGAGTACATGACCGCCCGCGGATTCACGCCGCTCGGCATGGAGCCGGTCGGCGTGGGCGTCAGCTCCGATGCCGATCACATCATCACGCCGTCTCCCGATGGCCCTCGCGCCGCCATGCACGAGGCCCTGGCCGAAGCGGGCGTAGGCCCGGACTCGATCGGCAGTTGGGATCTGCATGCGACGGCCACGCCCGGAGACTACTCGGAGATCAAGACCCTGCGTTCGCAGTTTCCTGAGACGCTGTTGGTCACGGCGCGCAAGGGTACGTTCGGCCACGGCATGAGCGCCGGCGGAGGATGGGAGCTGACGGCGCAGTACCTTGGATACGCCGAAGGCCGGCTGTTTCCGACGCCGCTCTCGCGCGGCGAACTCAACGGCGCGATTGCCGCCATGCACGAGAACTTCGTCTTCGATACGGGTTGCGAGGTGCCCCCCGGTCTCAGCGGGAAGCTCTCGATGGGCATCGGCGGGATCAATGCCTGCGTGATCTCGCGACCGCTGTAGCTGCCCGCTTGGGGCGAACCTGAAGGTTCGCCCCTCCACGGAAGGACGGCGCCCCACAGCCGACGTGCCGCACCGAACGTTCGCGCGCGGCGTTGACAGTCCATCCGGAGCCCCGGACCTTCAGGTCCGGGGTAGACTATCCAACGCCTGCCCAAGGAGCGTGCGATGTACTGGCTTCGCCTGATCAGCGGAGTATTGGCGACGTTTGTCGTCGTGGGACTCTGGGCCGACGCCGGACGCGTCCGCGGCCAGAACGCGCCCGCGCCCTCGCCACCAGCGCCAGCCCAGACACAGCCCGTGTTCCGCGGCGGCGTCAACTACGTGCTTGTCGACGCGTACCCGCAACGCAACGGCCAGATCGTCGAAGGCCTCAAGGCCGACGATTTTCAAATCCTCGAAGACGGCAAGCCCCAGACGGTCGACGCCTTCGAGTTCGTCCGCGTTGACACGCGACAGCCGGAGAGCGCCTATCGCGATCCCAACACGATTTCGGAGATGAATGCGGCCGCGGCCGATCCGCACGCGCGCGTGTTCGTCGTGTTTCTCGACACCGCGCACACCAAAGTCGACGGCTCGAACCGCATCCGCGTGCCGCTGGTCAAGACGCTCAACAGCATCATCGGTCCGGCGGATCTTTTCGGTGTCATCACGCAGAACCAGGAGGCTCGGGATCTCACGTTGCAACGGCACGTCACGTCTGTGGAAAATCAGCTGTCCCGGTACTGGACGTGGGGACAGAGCGGGCGCCTCACGACCGATCAACAGGATCCACTCGAGGAAATGCTGACGTCGTGCTTCCGGTTGCGGTACCCGCTGCCGACGCCCGCGGACCCGAACCCATCGCCGGAACCGTGGGTCGTCGCCGACGGAACGGTCATGCGGACGTTGGACCTGCTGCTGATCGACCGGCGCCGGGAAGATCGTCTACTAGGCAAACTGGGCGATCTGGTCGCGCACCTGGGATCGCTGCGCGAGGCGCGGACCGTGCTGATGATGATCACGGACGGGTGGGAGTTGTTTTCGCCGAATCGTGTTCTCGAAAACGAGCCACCGAGAGACCGTCGCCTTGGCGTCTCGCTCATGCCGGCGGGCGTGCCTGTCCCGCAGGCTCGACGGGTGACAGTGGTTGATGAGAACCAGGAATTCACACGCTGCGTCGGCGAGCTGAACCAGCTCGTAGAGCTCGATAACGCCAAACGGTTTCGCGACATCATCGCGCTCGCGCAACGCAGCAACGTCAGTGTCTACCCGGTCTCCAGCGCTGGTTTGCAGACGTTCGATACGGACGTCAGTCAGCGACTGGAACCGAACCCGAAGAACAAGATTGCCGGCGCCGAGCGCTTGCAGGGCATCGAGCAGATGGCCGATCGGATCCGGAACCTGCAGACGATCGCGGAGAACACCGGTGGCATCGCAATCGTCCAGAACAACGATCTTACGGCCGGGATGAAGCGGATTGTCGACGACGTGTCCGCGTACTACCTGCTGGGGTACTACAGCAACAATCCCAAGGCCGACGGCAGATTCCGCAAGATCGACGTGAAGATGAAGCCGCAGGGTGTGACCGTCCACGCGCGGCGGGGATATATGGCTGCGGGAACCGTTGCGCGCGGTCCGGCGCCGGTAACGCCAGGGATGGCCGCGGCCAACGCGACGGCGGCACCGGTGAATGCGGCGCTTGCGGCGCTGTCGCGTGCCCGCGACTCCGCGGAACTCTATGTGCAGGGCACCGCGTTTGGCGATGCGCTCGTTGTCGCGGTGGAACTCGGAAGCCGGCCAATGGCGTCGGGGGACTGGGCGAAGGGCGGCACCGTGACCGTGACAGCAGCTTCGAACAGCGGCGGTGGGGACCTAAGCGGAACGGCGGCCATCGAGCCCGGCGGGCGCGGTGCCCTCGTGACAATCCCTCTGACCCAGGGCGCGGGTCCCTGGAAGGTGACGGCGAAGCTGGCCTCAGGCCTGGCGTCGCTGAGCGATCGCGTGGACGTGCCGATTGCACCAGCGGGTTCGGTGAGCGGCCCCGTCGTCTATCGAGCCACGCCCTCACCACGCTCGTTGCTCACCCCCGTCGCGTCCTTCGAGTTCCGCCGGAATGAGCGGATCCACGTCGAATGGCGCACGATTGCGGAACTGGACGGACGAACGGCGCGTGTGCTCGATCGCAACGGCCAGCCGCTCCCGCTTGGCGCCGCCGTCACCGAACGGGTCGTCGACGACAAGCGCACCGTGGCGGTGGACGTGAACCTTGCACCGCTCGCCGAAGGTGACTACGTCATCGAGCTGACGACGCAAAAGGGCAGCGAGAGTGCGACGAGCCTTGTCGCGTTTCGCGTCGTGCGGTAGGAAATCGGGTGTCACCGCGCCGGCGTGACGCGTAAGTCGGCGAAGTCGCCGTCGCTGTTGTTGCCGACCCACAGGCCAATCAGGCCGCCGTTCAACACGTCGAGTTACCGAACCGCAAGTGTGGGGGCTGTGTCCAGACCGACGTAGATCCGAACCTGAGCGCGGCTAACGACGACGCGGAGCGGAATCCAGTCGGTGGGCGAGATCGATGCTGCGACGGGATTCTCGAACTCTTCCGGAAAGTCCTCGCGCAGTTTGGGCCAGTCGAGATTCGGCACCGACACGGACTGCGCGGCGTGCTGATGCCTGGCCGGATCGGTCGCGCGGAAGTTGAACGGTCGCAGATGCCACGGCCAGAGACGCTAGCTGACCTCGCGGAGTTCCAGTCGATCGATCTCCGACGTCAATCGTTCCTCGACCCACGTGGCCGCGTCACTGGACCGAAACACGTGTTCCCACATCGATGCGCCGCCACGTGTCCACATGGCGCAGACCTCGATGGATTCATCGTCGCGTTTGAAGATCCACCAGTACTGCCCGCCGGGTGCGCCGGGCCAGAAGCACTCGCCATACCCGTCCGTCACCGCATCGTCGAGCGCCCGCAGCAGCGAGGCGGCGCCGGGACGCGAGGGGTGCACCGACACCGTGGTCTGTTCGGTGCCCTCCTGGAGGTGGACGACGAGCGTGTCGTAGGGTTCGAGTGAGAGAGACAGGTTCATCGACGCGAAACGCCTCCTGATTGTAGCGGAGGATGTCGCGTCGTCGAAACCTAGGAGGACGGCATCAGTTCAGCTCACGCAGGCGTCGCTCGAGACGCACGCGCTCGGCCGTAGCCTGCGTCACGATGTCCGTGTGCCGATCGACCATCTCGCGCGCGATGCCGGCGTCTCGCCGTGCGGTCTCGAGATCGGATTCGAGCGCCTCGATGCGTTTGTCGGCGCGCTCGACGGTGGTGCGGGCCTTCTCCAGCGTGGCCCTCGCCGACTTCTCACGCGCTTCTGACGTTTTGAAGTCACGCGCGACTTGCGCGAGTTCCCTCTGGCGCGCCTCCGCGGCGCGCTTCGCACGCGCCGCGGCATCCGGCTTCGCAGCCGCCGCATCCTTCGTCACGGGATTGTGCGTGTCGCGGCCGATTGAGACGACATCGGCGGGTGCGCGCTTCAGAGCCGCGAGCCCCGCCGATCCTGTGAGGCCGGCAAGTAACGAGATCCCCACAGCTTCGAGCGGCCGGCTCAATCGGCCGCGGACGGAAGGGGAGGGCACCGCGTCGAGCGTGCGGCTGATCGCGGAGAGCGTCTGCGGCGACGCGGAGTCGGCGGCTTCCTGCAGTAGTTTCGTGACGATGGCGAGGGCCTTGGCGAGTGCAAGGCGATGGCGATCGCCGAGGCCGACCAGATCGACCGCTTTGCCCGCGAGCCCTCGCGCATTCGCGCGCCGGACATCGTCGGACGCCGCTGCCAGCGCATCGAACACTGGACGGTGACGCCAGAACAGCTGGTTCACCGCCCACGCGGCCGCGTTGGGCTTCTCGAGCCTCTTGATCTCCGCGCCCTTCGCATCGGACCGCTTCGCCAGCTCGTTGCGCGCGGTCGTGAACTCCGCCAGTGGGAGTTGGAACAACTGATCGATGTCGGCGTCCAGGGACGGCATCGAACAAGACTATCGCGTGAAGGGAGCCGGTTCAGAATCCGATGTTCAACCCGAAATCCACGCGGCGGGGATTGACGACCAGCGTCGGCAGCCCGTAGTTCGAAGATCTCAAATTGCCGCTGTATCCGCCGAGGTTGGCCCGGTTCGTCACGTTGCTGGCGTTCAGATTCAGGCTGACGCGATAGCGGCGAATCCCGGGTGTGCCGGGCGGCGCCTTGCTTGTGGTCGTGATCGTGTACGACACGCGCAGGTTGGCCGTCGCCTGGTCAGGCGTCCGCAGCGTGCGCAGCCCGACGCCATCCGGCCGGTCGTTGAGGACGCCGTCCTGGTTGTCGTCAAGGCCTGTCGTCTCGGTGTAGAGCGACCCCGCGTTGCTCGTCCACGAGACGTTCACATTCAGATTGCGCAGTTGTGTGCTGGTGATTGATGCGCTGACGCGGTACGGGGAGTCGGCCGGTTGCGGACCCCACTCCGTGGCGAGGGTGCCCGAGGGCGGAGGCACGAAAGGACCGTCGCCGGACTGGCGCGCGTGAATGCGATTGAACGACGCATTCAACGACAGCCGGCGCCAGTTGAAACGGGCGCTGTTGCTTGCCGGCGAGGGCGCCAGCATGCTGACATTCAGGTTCGCCGTGATGTCGTGACGCCGGATGGCGCCGTCGGTCACGGCCTCGAGGATATTGGCGAAGCCGGGGTCGGGCCGGACACCGTTGACCGGCGCGTTGAGGTTCTTACCGGTCCAGAAGTCGAACTGGTGCCAGTACGCGTACAGCACGTTTACCCGGACGCGCGGCGAGAACGCGTGGTCGACGCCCGCGCTGTAGCGGAGGTTGCGCTGCAGCGAGAAGTCGCCGAGCAGGTACTTGTTCGAAGGTAGCGCGGTGACCGGACCGGGATCAGGGTAGCTCGGGTTCACGATGATGACCTGCTGCTGGTGATTGCCGTCGAACCGGATGGTCTGTTCGTACACCCGCGTCGTTTCCATCGGCCAGTAGAAGATCCCCGCGCTGCCCCGAAACGACGTCTTGCCGCTCTTGAACGGGGACCAGGTGAAGCCGAAACGCGGCGCCAGGCCCGACTTGTCGTTGACGTGCGT
This sequence comes from Acidobacteriota bacterium, assembly GCA_039933635.1. Classification (GTDB taxonomy): domain Bacteria; phylum Acidobacteriota; class Vicinamibacteria; order Vicinamibacterales; family SCN-69-37; genus JBDTNQ01. The sequence continues at coordinate 12,501 of JBDTNQ010000045.1, read as the reverse complement.
CTGCACCAGGTAGCGTACGCCTGGGCTCAACGTCAGCGACTTACTGATCCGCACATCGTCCTGCACGTAGACCGCGCTCTGTGCGTTGAAGTACTTGACGCGCGGATTGCCGACGGTTTGCGTGAACAGGAGGGGGGTGCCGTTCCGGAAGGCCTCGGAGCCAGCAAAGGTATAGGTGCCCAGGTAGTTGGAATTGGAGTCCGAGTCGTACCAGCCCCCATCAATCTGCACCCCGGCGCGCCATGAGTGGATGCCGCGGATGTGGTCCACGTCCGATGCGAACACGAAGGTCCGTTGCTTGGTACCGCCGGCGACTTGGGCGCCGCCGGTCGCCTGTTCGTCCTGCACGATAGTCGTCGGCTGCTCGACCTTCGAGTGCTGCGTCTGGTCGATGTTCGTGAACTGCAGTCGTGTGTTCTGGAATGTGCGTCGGCCGAGTGGGCCGGCTTCCTGGACGCGGACCTGATAGCCGAAAAAGTCGCCCGTCGAGGCGCGCTCGGGACTGTCGTAGGCGCCGACGCCCTGATTGTCGAGCTGCTGCCTGGCCGTGATGGCGGCCACGCGCAGCGTCTGTTCGCGCGTCAAGGCGTAGTTGACGAGTCCGTTCACCTGCCACACGGAGCTGCCCTGCCTGACCGGAATGACGCTCGCCGGCTTGCCGGCCTGATTCAGGATCGGGCTCGTGTACTGCTGTTGTCGGTACACGGAAACCGAGAAATCGCTCTTGTTCGGCACGAGCGTGCCGCCAATCGTGCCGTTGAAGTTCTTGTTGGATTCCGGCTGTTTGATCGACACGAACGGCTTGGCGAGGCCCTGAAACATGGTGCCGCGGTAGTTGAGGTTCATGTTGCCGTTGAGCGCGCCGCTGCCGGGCTGCGTGATGACGTCGACGAACGTCGATCCCGGATTCGCGGCTTCCGCCGCGAACTGATCGCGCGTGACGTGCACCGACTTGATTTGCGACTTCGGCGGCAGGTTCCCGCCTTCGAAGCTATCCACGCGGATCACCGCATCCGGGCCCGCCAGCTCGAGCAACTGCTTCTGGAGTTCGGCGGGATCGTCCGAGAGGGTCTGAATCGCGTCCTTCGACAGTGCCAGGCCGAATGAGGAGGCGGCCCGGCTGGATGCCTGGTCCTGTCCGCCGCCGACGGTGACGTTCTCAGTCACGGCCTTCAGCGTCAGCATCAGGACTTGTCGATTGTCGCCGCGACGAAGTGCGACGTCGCGGACCAGGCCGGAGTCGAATCCCGAGAGTGCGGCCTCAATCGAATAATGCCCAGGCGCCAGGTTGTCGAGCGTCGCCAGCCCCTTGTCGTTCGAAACCAGCGGTTTGAGTGACGCCTTGCGAGCGGCGTCATCGAGCCCAACAACCGTCACCGTCGCGCCGGGAACCGCGGCGCGCGTCGGATCGACGACGGTGACTTGTAGACGAGCGGTGCCGGCATCCTGAGCGGAGGCCGGGCGTATGAAAGAGACGAGTAGTAAGAAGACGGCGAAGAGATACTTCGCTCGGATCATGAAGGCAACCTCACGCCAGTCATTACGCACGGGGCAAACAGAGGTACACGCGTGATGACCGGATTCGCAGACATTGGACGGACGTGGCGACGAAACGTTTGGTGCGACGAGCCCGGGTCCGGTACGATGCGTTCTCGAACGATGACGCGGGCAATGCAAATTCCGGCCCTGGCCGGTCTGCTGGGCACACTGATCCTTTGTGTGGGGCTGCGCGCGCAGGCGCCTCCACCCGTCACGGCCGGGCCCAACGCGCCGCCGGCGCCCACGCAGCCGCTGCCGTACAGCCATCGATTTCACGTCGGTGACCTGGGCCTCGACTGCGCCGACTGCCACACGAACCCCGGCGGCGGTAAGCTCATGACCTACCCTCCGACAGAGACGTGCGCGTCGTGTCACCGGACAAACCCGGCCGGCAGCAAATCGTTGCAGTTGCTGGTGACCATGGCGGGGTCGCAGAAACCCATTCCCTGGGTGCGCGTGTATCAAGTGCCCGACTACGTGTTCTGGCAACACGGGCCACACCTGGCCGCGAAGGTCGCGTGCGTCGAGTGCCACGGTCCCGTCGCTGAACGGGATGTACTTAGCCTCGAGACGGATGTCACGACGATGCGCGGGTGCCAGCGGTGCCACGAAAAGCGGCAGGTGTTCACGGACTGTGGCGACTGCCACGAGCCCCGGCAGTAGTCTGGGACAACGGAAAGGGGACCAAGGGACGACGGGACCAGGGGACCAGGGGACGACGGGAACAGGGGACGATGGGACGATGGGACGATGGGACGACGAGACGACGAGACGACGGGACGACGGGACCACGGGACGACGGGACCACGGGACGGACGGCCAAGCGACGAACCAGATCAAGACGATCACAGGACGAAGTGCATGGGGTGAGACCGTCCGTGGGGCCCTGGACCTTCAGGTCCAGGGCTGCAGTGCGATCGCCAAAGGCGAAGTGAGGACTCAATGCGTAAATCGATGTTTCACGTGGTGCTCGGGGCGGCGCTCGTATCCGCGATCGTTGGCGGATACCGAGTTGCTGCGCAGTCCCCGGCGGCTTCCGTACCGACGGCGAACGAGTGGCCGACCTATGGCCACGATGCGGGCGGGATGCGGTTCTCGCCGCTCACGCAGATCACACCGGCCAATGTCGACCAACTGAAGATCGCGTGGGTGTATCACATGAGGGCCGCCGCCGAGGCGACGCCTGTGCGAGGTGCCGGACCCGCGCCGGCGCCCGCGGGTGGACCGGTCGGAGACGTGCCAGATGCGCCCGGTCAAGCGCGCGGACGAGGCAGGGGAACGGGCTTCTCATCGAGCTCGGTGACGCCACTCGTCGCTGGCGGCCGCATGTTCATCGCCACGCCCTACTACCGGGTCGTGGCGATCGATCCCACGACTGGGCAGGAGCTGTGGGCGTACCGATTGCCGGCGGGCAATCCTGGGACGCGTGGCGTGGAGTACTGGCCCGGAGACGCGCAGACGCCGGCGCAGGTCGTGTTCGGCTCGACCGACGGTAAGTTGTACTCACTCGATGCAAAGACCGGCGCACCCAACCTCGCCTTTGGCGAGAAGGGCATTGTCGATCTCAATACTCCGGAGATTCTGCAGGGCCTGCCCGGGCGTGACGGCTTGAGCGGACCACCCATCGTCTACAAGAACCTCGTGATCACCGGCGGCACGACTCAGGAGAACCCGCCGCACGGACCGGCGGGCGACGTCAGGGCCTGGGACATGCACTCCGGCAAGCTCGTCTGGACGTTCCGGTCGATCCCGCGGCTTGGCGAGAAGGGGAACCAGACGTGGGCCCCGGACAGTTGGCAGGCGCGATCGGGCGTGAATGTGTGGGGCTTCCTGACGGTGGATGCGCAACGGGGCATCGTGTATATGCCGTTCGGGGCGCCGTCAGTTGATCAGTACGGTGGCGATCGTGCCGGTGACAATCTGTACGGGACGAGCCTCGTGGCGGCTGATGCCAACACGGGGAAATACCTGTGGCACTTTCAGGTCGTGCACCACGACATCTGGGACGCCGATTTGACTGGCGCGCCGGCGCTGATCGACGTCAAGCAGGGCGGGCGTACGATTCCCGCCGTCGCCGCCTTGGGCAAGACCGGACTGTTGTTCCTGCTGGACCGCGTGACGGGGAAGCCGATCTTTGCCGTTGAAGAGCGCCCGGTTGCGCAAAGCCAGGTGCCACTCGAGAAGTCCTCGAAGACGCAGCCGTTTCCCGTCAAGCCCGCGCCGCTGTCGCGAATGACGATGGCGATGGCGGATGTGGCGACGGTGACGCCCGAGCTCGAGGCTGCCTGTCGCAAGTTGATGGAGAACGTGCAGCTCGGGGGACCGTACTTGCCTGTCTCGTTCAATCGCCTGCGCGTGCAGTTTCCCGGAAACCATGGCGGCGTGAACTGGGGCGGCACGTCGTTCAATCCGCAGCTTGGGCTGCTCTTCGTCAACACCAATGAGCTGGGCCAGCTCTCCGGACTGAAGGAGCGGGCACCGGACGCCGTGGGCGTGGCGCAGGGGAATGGTCAGGGTAACCGCGTCGATCCCAACGGACCGTACGACGGCGTGCCCGGCGGCGGGCGCTTCAGCATTCGGAACGGAACCGACCCGCAGCAGTTGCCATGTCAGCAGCCGCCGTGGGGCCAACTGACCGCCGTCGATGTCAGTACCGGCGAGTTCGTGTGGCGCGTGCCGCTTGGCGTGACCGACAGCCTGCCGGCCGACAAACAGAAGACCGGGCGCCCGGGGAACGGCGGCACCATTGCCACCGCCGGGGGCCTGGTCTTCGTCGGGGCCACCGACGACAGCCGCTTCCGCGGCTTCGACGCGAAGACGGGTAAGGAACTGTGGACCGTCAGACTCGGGGGGGCCGCCCAGGCCACACCGATCACGTACGCCGGCCGCGATGGTCGCCAATACGTCGCGATTGCCGGCACCGGTGGTGGGTTCTTCAACAACCCCGTCACCGACGACAGCATCACGGCCTTCGCCCTCCCGTGAGAGACCGGTGAAACCGGAAGTCTTAAGACTCCCGGTTTCACCGGTGACAAAGGCTGTAGACGCCTGAGAGCATGAATGAAGTCGGCGTCAAGGGTGACATCTGCAATTACAGAAGCGATTTCGTGGCGGCAACCCGTTCGCTCGAGGGGAGTTGCGGTCGGGGAGTGGTCGGCATCGAAGTTGCCCCTACCTGTTGCGTTTGGATTCTTACAGGAAGGGAATAATGCAGGCCTCACTCTGGCAGTCGGTGCAAAAACTCTGGTGCCGGCATCCACGTACGATCATCACCGTCAAGACCGAAACCATGCCCGCGCATCGCCTGTGCGAAGCGTGTGGATGGCGGGAGCCCGTGCAGGCGTCGATGCCGCACGGCACGCGCACGTGGGACTCCTCCCGCGATGAAGCGCGATACCTTCAGGAAAAACAGCGGCGAATCGCCTTCGAGGAACAGCGCCTACGCGCCGTGGCGCTCCGCACGACGCCGACGCCGCGGCCCGTACGCTCCGGTCGCGGGCGCGACCTGACGATCGTCGGCGCCATGAAGCAGCTGGCGGGCTGACGCCCCCGGCCGCTACCGCTCCGCCGCTCCTGGCTTCGGGATGGGCCAGGACCGGCGGGCGGTGCGTGTCCAGTTTTGCACTGCGGACTTTGCCCTCCGAGGTCTAGACTCCGCACTACACTGTCCCCGTGAAAACTACCCTTATCTTCGTCCTCCTCGGTGCGTTGCTTGGGGTCGTCGCGGCGTCGTACATCGTGCCCCCCGCGCTCTCGTGGTACACCGAGCCGGGCGGCCTGCCGCACGGCACACAGATCCAGGCCCTGGTGCAGATTCCGGAGGTCATCCGGTATGCGACCGGCCGGCTGATCCGCGGCCAGTTGATTGGCGGCGTGCTCGGTGCGGCAGGCGGTCTGGTGCTCGGCATCTTCATCGCGTCGCGCGGCCGACGGCTGCCTCCTCCCGCACCGCTGGCCTGACATCGCTGCTACCTGCCGCGGCGCCGGTTTCACAATCCTGTGGAACGCGGGTATCCGTACGACATTTCCGTTCATTGACACGATCTAGCTCTGATGCGGGGGCCAGGCCTGAGCCTGGTCCGTGCCGGGGTGACGTGTGTCTTTCGGAGTGCGAGTCGACAGTAATGACGTCACGAATACATGCACGGACATAAATGTCTGTTAGATCGGACGCGCCCGTGCGATTTGCCTAGGGAATTCGTCGAACGGCCCTGGCGTGACGTGGACCGCCGCTTGCAGTCAGGGTATGCACACGCGTGCAACGCGCGTGTGACTGATACATGGCACCCGTTACTCCACCAGGCGCTTCTCGCGCCATTTTCCCGAAGGGATTCCTCATGCGCATCCGACGTGTCGGCGGTCTGCCGGCCCGGTGTTTCGAACGATCTCTCCCCGCGATCTGCGCGGGCGCTCTCCTCATGACCGCCTCGCCCGCGCTGGCGCAGTCGGCCCCCGCCGTGACGCTCGGCGCCGGTCTGCAGACCAGTTTTCGCGCCACCACCCCCGATGGCGGGGACACGACGGCATCCTTCGTCGTGAACAGCGCTCGTCTGTACGTGAGCGGACCGGTCACCAAGCAGATCACCTTCATGTTCAACACCGAGTACGACGGCGCGACCAGCCACATCGGCGTGATCGACGCCGTGGCTCGCATTTCGACGTCGGACAAGATGAACATCTGGTTCGGCCGGTTCCTTCCCCCGAGCGACCGCGCGAACCTCTACGGTCCGTACTACTCCCACAGCTGGGCGGTCTATACGGACGGCGTCCAGGACGGTTATCCCTTCGTGACCACGGGCCGCGATGACGGCGCGATGTACTGGGGACAGTTCGGCAAGGTGAAACTGTCGGGCGGCGTCTTCGACGGCGCGTCGTCGACGGGCAACGACAAGGTGCTCGTGGCCGCAAGGGCGCAGGTTGATTTCTGGGATCCAGAAGGCGGCTACTACCTGAACGGCACCTACTACGGCGGCAAGAATCTGCTCGCGATCGGCGGCGCCGTGCAGGCGCAGGACGGCAACACGGCCTCGAGCGCGGATTTCCTGCTCGAGAAGAAGCTGGGCAACGGCGCGAGCTTCTCGGTCGAGAGCGAGTTCGCCAACTACGACCAGCTCGGGGGCTACGACTCCAAGTACGGCAACAGCAAGGGCGGCTACCTCCTGGCGAGCTATCTGTTCGCGAAGCCGGCCAACGCGATGGGGGCGTTCGAAGTCCTCGGCAAGTTCGCGAAGGCCAACTTCAGCAAGGGCCTGACGGTGATCAATCCGGACTACGACCAGAAGACCACCGAGTTCAACTTCAACTACGTGATGAAAGAGTTCAACGCGCGCCTGATGTTCTTCTTCCGCAACACCACGTTCTCCGCGGTGAAGACGAACTTCAATCAGGCCGGCGTTGGTCTCCAGATTCAGATGTAAGACCTCACTCAGTCCAAGGAGTTACAGATTATGAAGCGTAGACAGGTGTGGCTGGCCGCGGCCCTGATCGTGGCCTCGGCGGCGTATCTCAAAGTCTCGGCCGCGCAGGAGACGATCAAGATCGGCGTCCTGCACTCTCTCTCCGGCACCATGGCCATCAGCGAGACCACGCTGAAAGACACGGTGCTCATGATGATCGACGCCCAGAACAAGAAGGGCGGCCTCCTCGGCAAGAAGCTCGAGGCGGTTGTCGTCGATCCGGCCTCGAACTGGCCGCTGTTCGCCGAGAAGGCGGCGCAGCTGCTCGAGAAGGACAAGGTCGCCGTCGTGTTCGGCTGCTGGACGTCCGTCTCGCGCAAGTCCGTTCTGCCGGTCTTCGAGAAGGACAACGGTCTGCTGTTCTATCCCGTCCAGTACGAGGGCGAGGAATCCTCGAAGAACGTGATCTACACGGGCGCGGCGCCCAATCAGCAGGCGATTCCCGCCGTCGACTACCTGATGAAGGACGTCGCGGTGAAGCGCTGGGTGCTGGAGGGGACGGACTACGTCTACCCGCGCACGACGAACAAGATCCTCGAGGCGTACCTCCTGGCGAAGGGCGTGGCTCCGGCGGACATCTCGATCAACTACACGCCGTTCGGACACGCCGACTGGCAGACGCGCGTCGCGGCCATCAAGAAGTTCGGCTCGGCCGGCAAGAAGACGGCGGTCGTCTCGACGATTAACGGCGACGCGAACGTGCCGTTCTACAAGGAACTCGGCAACCAGAAGATCTCTGCCGAGGACATCCCGGTGGTGGCCTTCTCGGTCGGCGAGGAAGAGCTCTCGGGTCTCGACACCAAGCCGCTCGTCGGTCACCTCGCGGCGTGGAACTACTTCGAGAGCATCAGCACGCCCGCCAACAAGGCGTTCATCGACCAGTGGCACGCCTACATCAAGAACCCGAAGCGCACGACCAACGACCCGATGGAAGCGCACTACATCGGCTTCAATCTGTGGGTGAAGGCGGTCGAAAAGGCGCAGTCGACGGACGTGACGAAGGTGCTGGCGGCCCTGCCAGGGCTCGAGACGCCAAACCTGACGGGCGGCATCGCCAAGCTCCTGCCGAACCACCACATCACCAAGCCGGTGTACATCGGTGAGGTCCGCGCAGACGGCATGTTCGACGTCGTATGGAAGACGCCGGGCACCGTGCCGGGTGATGCGTGGTCGGACTTCCTGCCGGGCAGCAAGGACATCACCGCTGACTGGGTGACCCTGAAGTGCGGCAACTACAACACCAAGACCAAGGTGTGCTCGGGTCAGAACTTCAAGTGACACACACGTTTCGTGGCGGGCAGCGGCACCTGGTGCCGCTGCTCGTCGCGGTGCTTCTCCTGTTCTCCGGCCGGGCTGCTCATGCGCAGACCACCGACGAAGCGTTCACCGCCTGGCTCGGAGGGCTGCGCGACGGCGGCTACACCGAGAAAGAGCAGATCGTCGAGCAGATGTCTGCCGGCACACATGCCAGCACCCGGCAGGTCCTCGGCGCCTTTCTCGAGGATCGCCTGTTCGTCCGAAGCAGCGACCAAAAGGTCTTCGTGGTCGTATCGGCTGACGACACGCTCACGACCCTGCAGCTCCTCGATCCACTGACGCTCAAGTCCGCGGGCTCGAGTCCGCGCGACGACCTCTCCAAGATCGGGACAAACAACAAGCTGCGACGGGTGCTGCGGATGGCCGCCGCACGCTTCGGACTGGCGAGCCCCGACGTCACCGTCCGCCGTGAGGCCGTGCACGAACTCCTCGGGTCCATTGACGAATCGACGACGGCGTTGCTGCAACAGCGCATCGCGGTGGAGCAGGATCCGACCGTGCGCCGCGACATCGACACGGGGCTCGCGATGGCCGTGCTCGACGGCACGGACAAGGCCGCGCGGCTCCAAGCCATCGCCACGCTCAAGACGCGCCTCAGCACCGAGGCCCGCAACCGGCTGGCCGCGCTCCTGGAGAAGACGGACGCCGGCGAGTTCACGGAACCCGACCAGGACATCCGTGCCGCGGCGGCCGACGCCGTCAAAGCCATCGAATCCTCACGCTGGCTGTACTCGCTCGTTGAAACCCTCTTCTTCGGGCTGAGTCTCGGATCGGTGCTGGTGCTCGTCGCGATTGGGCTGGGCATCACCTTCGGCGTCATGGGCGTCATCAACATGGCCCACGGCGAACTCATGATGCTCGGTGCGTACACGACCTACGTGGTGCAGACGCTGATGCCCGCGCACATCGACGCCTCGATCTTCGTCGCGATTCCCGCGGCGTTTCTCGTCTCAGGCCTTGTGGGCATCCTCATCGAACGCACCATCATCCGCTTCCTGTATGGCCGGCCGCTCGAAACGCTGCTTGCGACTTTCGGCGTGAGCCTCGTGCTGCAGCAGGGCGTCCGTTCGATTTTCTCAGCGCTGAACCGCTCGGTCATCACCCCGACCTGGATGAGCGGCACCCTGCAAATCAACAGTGCCTTGAGCCTGACCTACAACCGGCTCTACATCATTGCCTTCACGGTCCTGGTGTTCGGTCTGCTGCAGCTCGTCTTGAAACGCACCCGCCTCGGTCTCGACATCCGCGCCGTATCGCAGAACCGGACCATGGCGCGTGCCATGGGCATCCGCAGCCGCTGGGTGGATGCGATGACGTTCGGTCTGGGCTCGGGCATCGCCGGCGTGGCCGGTGTCGCGCTCAGCCAACTGACGAACGTCGGCCCGAACCTGGGACAGTCCTACATCATCGACTCGTTCATGGTCGTCGTCTTTGGCGGCGTGGGCAATCTCTGGGGCGCTCTAATCGGCGGCATGTCGATGGGCATCGTCAACAAGGTCCTCGAGCCGTATGCCGGGGCCGTGCTGGCCAAGATCCTCGTGCTGGTCGCCCTCATTCTCTTCATCCAGCGCCGGCCGCGCGGGCTCTTTCCGCAAACCGGCCGAGCGGCGGAGAACAATTCCTAGTGCTGTCATCACGATACGTTCCGGCCCCGCTGCGTGAGGACCGCGGCGGTCTGATCCTGCTCGGATTGCTGGCCATCGCCGCCGTTCTGCTGCCCGTGCTCGCGCTGGTCGTACCGGAAGGGTCGGCGTTCCATCTGTCACCATACGCGCTGACGTTGATCGGCAAGTACCTCTGCTACGCCATGCTGGCGCTGGCGGTCGATCTCATCTGGGGCTACTGCGGCATTCTCAGCCTGGGGCACGCCGCGTTCTTCTCACTCGGGGGCTACGCGATGGGCATGTATCTCATGCGCCAGATCGGCTCGCGAGGCGTCTACGGCGATCCGGTCCTGCCGGACTTCATGGTGTTCCTGAACTGGAAGAGCCTGCCCTGGTTCTGGTACGGCTTCAATCACTTCTGGTTCGCGGCGCTGATGATGGTGTTGGTACCGGGCGTGCTCGCCCTCGTGTTCGGCTGGCTGGCGTTCCGCTCGCGCGTGACGGGCGTGTATTTGTCGATCATGACGCAGGCGCTCAGTTACGCGCTGATGCTCGCCTTCTTCCGGAACGACATGGGATTCGGGGGCAACAACGGTTTCACTGATTTCAAGGAGATCCTCGGATTCGATCTGCACTTGAACCGCGTGCGCGTCACCCTGGTCGTCGCGACGATCCTGGCCCTTGCCGCCAGCTATGTGTTCAGCCGCTATCTGTTGACGTCCCGCGCCGGTCGCGTCATTCGGGCCGTGCGTGATGCGGAGAGCCGGACCCGCTTTCTCGGCTATCCCGTCGAGTCGTACAAGCTCTGGATCTTCGTGATGTCCGCCGTGATCGCCGGCATCGCCGGCGCGCTCTATGTGCCACAGGTTGGCATCATCAACCCCGGTGAGTTCGCGCCAATCAACTCGATTGAGGTGGTCATCTGGGTGGCCGTCGGGGGGCGCGCCACCCTCTTCGGCGCCGCCCTCGGCGCCATCGTCGTCAACTACGCCAAGACGTACTTCACCGGGGCGTTTCCCGAGATCTGGCTGTACGCGCTGGGTGCGCTCTTCATCCTGGTCACGTTGTTTCTGCCGCGCGGCATCACGGGGCTTGTGCGCTCCTCGAAGGAGCAGGCATGAGCGACCGCGAGCACATCCTCTATCTCGAGCACCTCACGGTCAGCTTCGATGGGTTCAAGGCGCTGGACGCATTGACGCTCTACGTCGAACCGGGTGAGTTGCGCTGCATCATCGGCCCGAACGGCGCAGGCAAGACGACCATGATGGACGTGGTCACGGGCAAGACGAAACCTGACAGTGGCACCGCGTGGTTCGGGCGCCAGCTGGACCTGCTTCAGATGAACGAGCCAGACATCGCGCGGGCCGGCATTGGGCGAAAGTTCCAGAAGCCCACCGTGTTCGAGTACTTGAACGTCTTCGAGAACCTCGAACTCGCATTGGCCGGACCGCGATCGTTCTGGCAGGTGCTGCGGGCACGGCTGAGCGGGGAGCAGCGGGACAAGATCGAGCGTGTCCTCGAGACGATCGGCCTGGCGGAGAAGCGGACGACGCTCGCGCGGACGCTTGCGCACGGCCAGAAGCAATGGCTGGAGATCGGCATGCTGCTGATGCAGGAGCCCGAGCTGCTCCTGATCGACGAGCCCGTCGCAGGCATGACCCCGCAGGAGACCGAGCGCACGGCCGAACTGATGCTGTCGCTCGCGGGCAAACACTCCGTCGTGGTGGTCGAGCACGACATGGAGTTCGTGCGTTCGATCGCCAGACGCGTGACGGTGTTGCACGAGGGCCGTGTGCTGGCCGAAGGCAGCATGGACGATGTGCAGAACGATCAGCGGGTGATCGAGGTCTATCTCGGAGCGTAACCGTGCTGGGCGTACAAGGATTAAATCAGTCATACGGCGGCAGTCACACCCTGTGGGATGTGACGCTGAACGTGCGCGCGGGATCGCGCACGTGTCTCATGGGCCGCAACGGCATGGGCAAGACCACCCTGCTGAAGTGCATCATGGGCCTGCTGCCCATCGAGTCAGGCGCCATCACCTTCGACGCCGCCGAGTTGACGAAGCAGTCGGCTGAGGCGCGCGCGCGCGCGGGGATTGGCTACGTGCCCCAAGGCCGCGACATCTTCCCGCAACTGACCGTCGAAGAGAATCTCCGCGTCGGCCTCGGTATCCGCAAGCGCGGGCCGAAAGCCATTCCGCCGCGCATCTTCGAGATGTTTCCCGTGTTGAAGAAGATGCGCACCAGGCGCGGTGGCGACCTCTCAGGCGGCCAGCAACAGCAGCTCGCCATCGGCCGGGCGCTCGTGCTGGAGCCAAGCCTGCTGATTCTCGACGAGCCGACCGAGGGCATCCAGCCGAATATCGTCCACGAAATCGGTGATGTCCTCCTTCGCCTGAATCAGGACGACGGTCTCACCGTGCTGCTGGTTGAGCAGAAGCTCCCGTTTGCGCGCCGCGTGGCCAGCGAGTTCTGCATCCTCGAGAAGGGGCGGAACGTGGCGAGCGGGCCCATCGGGGACCTGACGGATGCGGTCGTGAAGAACCACCTCAGCGTTTAGAGGGGACCAGGGGACCAGGGGAC
>JBDTNQ010000044.1:0-31494 GCA_039933635.1 Acidobacteriota bacterium | reverse complement strand
AGACACCGCGTGTAAGGTGCTTCGGCGGACAGCAGGCTACGCAAGCAAGTGTGTGGAGGAGGTCTCTGGAGACGCCAGGCGAACCGGATCAACTCAACCGCAGGCCCACGACGACGGCCAGGTGCGGGCCCTCTACTTGGTCCCCTTCGTCGCCAGTCGCGGGCGTCCACCGAGTCGCCCGTTGGACCGAGAGGCTCGCGCCTTGGCGCGGCTCCTTACGGCTCCAAGCAACGTTCCCACACTGCGGATTCTGACCTCTGGACGGGCCTTGCCCTGTGCAGATGCCGTGACCTGCGCCACGCGCACGTGTGCCGTCGAAGTGGCGCTGGGATGGGCCTGCAGATAGGCCGACAGCACGTCGCGGACAGCGGCCTCAGCCTTGGCTCGCGTGTCAGCTGCCGCGTACACGGGCAGGCCCGGCACGAAGGCACTGATGGCGCCACTCTCTTCGGTCTCCAAGACGATGGGGCAGTAGTTCATGTCGGTCAGTCCTCAAGCCCGGCGTCGCGCAGGATCCGGTAGCCGAGTCGGCCCGCGTCCTTCTTTGTGTGAAGCGCGACCCAGAGTTCTTTCTTGGTCATCGGGTGAACGTATTGGACGTGGCGGCCTTTCCCGGTGCGAGCCTGGATGAATCCGGCCTTCTTCAGCCTCCGGATGACTTCATCCCACGTCATGCCGCCAGAATAACCTAACGGTGGGTTTACGGTAAACTCTGCCGGGGGTGCAACAGACGTATTTCTCTGGCACTCCAGGTCTTGCTCAGTCGCACGAACGATCGGCTAAACACGCGTGCTTACGGGCGTTTTGCGTGGGAAGTCCCAGTCCTGTAGTGGTCCGAGCCTTTGCATGGCCCGTTCCGGAGCCGCCGGCGGCTGCCGATCACACGCTCGCCGCGGCGCGCAGACCGAGGGTCACCACGACCTGGTGCGTGCGCCCGTCGTCGACGAACGGGACGGCATTGGACGCGACCTCGACGCCGTCGAGGACCACCTTGTGTCTGTCGCCTGGTCGATGCGTCACATTGTCGACCTCGATTCGATACTGGCTGCGCCCGTGCCGGACTTCCATCGAATAGCCGGGCCACATCGCGGGGACACACGGATTGATGCTGAGGATGTTGCCGTGGCGGCGAACCCCGAGCAGTTCGCGTATGGCGGCCTGATACATCCAGCCCGCCGAGCCCGTGTACCACGTCCAGCCGCCCCGACCCACGTGCCGCGGATGTGCGTACACGTCGGCCGGCACCACGTACGGCTCGACGCGGTAGCGCTCAACGCCTTCGCGCGATCGCGCGTGGCTCGTGGGATTGAGCATGTGGAAGAGTTCCATCGCCTCGTCGCCGCGTCCCAGCCGCGCCAGGGCGATCACCGTCCACAAGGCCGCGTGTGTGTACTGCCCACCGTTTTCCCGGATGCCTGGCAGATACCCCTTGATGTAGCCGGGATCGTGGTCCATGTGATCGAACGGGGGCGTGAGCAGGAGAACGAGCTGTGCATCACGACGGACCAGTTGCGCGCTCACGATATCCATGGCGCCCTGGGCGCGCCGGCGATCGGCCTGCCCGGACAGCACGGCCCAGGACTGCGTGAGTGAGTCGAGCTTGCATTCCTCGTTCTGGACCGATCCGAGGGGTGTCCCGTCGTCGAAATATGCGCGGCGGTACCATGCGCCATCCCACGACAGCTCGAGCGTGCCCGTGAGCCATCGGGCCTGCGTGCGGTAGCGGTCCCCACGCTCGTGCTCGTGCCGTTGGTCGCACAGCACCGCGGTATCGTTCAGCACCGTCACCAGGAACCAGCCGAGCCACACGCTTTCCCCGCGTCCGCCCGCGCCCACGCGGTTCATGCCGTCGTTCCAATCGCCCGATCCCATGAGCGGCAGGCCGTGCGTGCCGTAGGTCAATGAGCGGTCGATGGCGCGGCACATGTGGTCGAAGAGCGATGTCGCGTCCTTCGAAACGGCGGGCAAGATGTAGATCTCGTGCTGTGCCGGCTGCAGTGGCGGGCCTTCGATGAAGGGCACGATTTCGTCGAGCACGCTCGCGTCGCCCGTATGTTCCACGTAGGCTGCCGCCGCATACGGCAGCCAGAGGAGGTCGTCGGAGCAGCGCGTGCGCGTGCCACGGCCTGACGGCGGGTGCCACCAGTGCTGCACGTCGCCTTCGACGAACTGGCGTGCCGCTGCTCGCAGCAAGTGCTCGCGACACAGGTCCGGGCGCGCGTACAGCAGCGACAACACGTCCTGAAGCTGGTCGCGGAATCCGTACGCGCCGCCCGGTTGAGAGGGACCGCTACGGGCCCAGATCCGGGCGCTCAGTGTCTGGTAGAGCAACCATCGGTTGACGATGAAGTCAAACGAGTCATCCGGTGTGTGCACTTGCACTGCCCCGAGCGTCTCATCCCAGAAGTGACTCGCCCCTTCCTGGGAAGCGATCACGCTGGATACCGACCGGTAGCGGTCGGCCAGCGCCGCGGCCGCATCGGCGTTGGCGCCTTGGCCGATCACGAACGCGATCTGGTGCCTGGCACCGGGCGCGAGTTCCAGATCCACCTGCCATGCGGCACAGGGGTCGAGACCCGCTCCCGAACGACCGGCGAGCTGTGGCCGCCCGAGCGCGGCCGGGCGCGTGATCGATCCGTTGCGTCCGAGAAACTCGGTTCGATCGCACGTATACGAGTCGGCCGGATCCGTCGCGCGGAAAAACGAGACGCTGTCCCGAAATTCCTGGTTGTACGAGTTCCGTGCCACGAGCGCACCGGTTGCCGCGTCCACGCCGGTGATGGTGAAGCGGTGTCCAATACCGGTCGGTGGGCCCAGGCGCCACTCCGCGTACCCGATGACGCTGAGGCGACGTGGCGAGTCCGACGTGTTGGTCACCGTCAGCAGGGATGTCTTGACGGGATCCTTCGCATCGACGGACACGATCAGGTCGTGCTCGAAGTGGCGGGTCGCGTGCTCGTAGCGCGTCGAGCCGGCCCCGTGACGAACCAGCCATCGGCCGGTTCGTCCGTCTCGCGGCGTCGGGCCGGGCGTGGCACTCCATACCGCGCCGGAGTCGTTGTCGCGGAGGAAGATCGTTTCGCCCGTGGGATCGGAAATCGGATCGTTGGCAAACGGTGTGAGTCGATTCTCACGGCTGTTGCCAGCCCAACTGAACGCGGCGCCCGAGCTCGTCACCATTGTCCCGAAGTCCGGATTGGCGATCACGTTCGACCAGGGCAACGGGGTCTCTCGACTGCCATCGAGCACGACGACGTACTCGCGGCCGTCCGGGGTGAATCCGCCGGTGCCGTTTTCCAGTACGAGTGGCGGCACCACTGCCAGCGACAGGCACTGTTCAGGCCGAGGGAACGCGGGCGGGCGACTGACCACATGCTCTTCGTAGAGCCAGGGTGACGGACGGTCCATCTGCGGATCGAGCAAGCCAAGCTCGCCGAGCAACACCACGCGTGCGACCGCACCGAACAGATCTCGGTCGGCCTGTCCCATCCCTTCCGCGCGGACCAGGAACACGCCGCCGGCCTTGTCCTTCCAGCCCGCCCAACGCCCCTCGCGCAAGAGTCCCACGAGCAGCATCTGAACTTCGTCGAGGTAGTCCGCCTGGTGTTCGTTCAGGATGACGACATCCGCCCGAAGTCCCTGCACGCGCCAGTATTCCTGCGCGAGCAAGACCTGACGCACGAGCGCGACCGCATCCGGATCCCGCACGCGGACGAGCACGATCGGCAGATCGCCAGAAATGCCGTAGCCCCAGAGGTTCGGCTGGGACAGCGTGCTTCTGCCGATGGCGTCCGGTGTGGAGCAGGAGACGTCGGTGCCGAAGACGCGTGACGCCAGTCTGGCGGACAACATGGCGAAGTCGTCGGTGACACCCAGATGCTGGAGGGTGACCTGCACGTGCGTGAACGCCATCGAGAGGACGCGCGAGGTCGCGCTGCCGTCGCGATACTTCGCGATCATTGCGCGCGCCGCGTCGCGATTGGCGGCCACACCGGTCGCAAACGTGATGCGGACGAACGCGCCCGGCGCCAGACGAACACGGTCGCGCAGCGCCGCGACCGGATCCAGCACCGCGCCGGTCGTACCGGACAACGCCCGCCCGTCGAACGCAATCGGATTGGCCGTCGTGCGGCCGCGGCCGATGAACTGCGCGCGATCGGTTTCCCACTCGACGGCGCCACCGAGACGGCCGTCGACGCCGAGCACGTGGAAGGCCCACAGGCGTTCTTCCTCGGCTGCGCGCGGACGCCGGCTGAAGAGCAGCCCTGCATTCTGTGCATCGTGCTCGGTTTCGATGAAGAGCTTGCCGAAGGCCGGGTGCGCCAGATCGTCCTCGGGCTTGCCGAGCACGATCTCGACGTAGCTCGTGACCTCGATCTCGCGCGGCCGCGGTCCGTGGTTCTTGATCGAGAGCCGGCGTACTTCGAGATCGTCTTCGGGAGATACCGCGATCTGCAGTTGCGTTTCGAAGTCACCGTCCCGCCGCCTGAAGGTGGCTTTGTCCAGCTCGAACGTGACGGCGTACTCGTCCGGTTCGCGGCCGGTCGTCGGCAAATAGGTCGGCGACCACACGTCGCCGGACCAGGGATCGCGCAGGTAGATGAAGTGCGCGCCCGCGTCGGACGTGCGATCCTCGCGCTGCCGCGTGACGGCCAGACCCTGCCAGGTGCTGAACCCGCCGCCCGTGTGCGTGACGGCCGTCGTGTAGCGGCCGTTGGAGAAAAAGTGCGTGTGGGCGTTTGCCGTGTGCGGGGACCGGAACCGGCGCGCGCTCATGGGAGGCGCCGTGGTTCTGTTTTCCGCGCCGTCAGCCGGCCGCGGCTCCGACACGATGGCCTCACGGGGCACGCGTTCCTGCAGGATGAGCTCGGTGGCCTGCACGCGCGGATCGGCGTGGAACCGTGAGACGAACAGGTCGTGGTGGACCACATTGGTCAGCGCGACGAGGGACATACCCTGATGGTGGCTGAAGAAGGCCCGGACCACATCCGGGCCCGAACGACGAGGATGTGACGTGTCCTCGGTTTCGGCGCCGATCGGGCGCTCGCCGAAGTCCACCGATTCGTAGAAGCCGAATCGGCCGTATGCGCCAGCTCGGACGAGGGCTCTGAGGTTGTCCGCCGCGGCGGCCGGCTCGACGAGCGCCGCGAGCACTGTTGCGTACGGTGCGACGACCAGATCATCCTCGAGGCCGCGTTTCAAACCCAGGCCGGGCACCCCGAACGCCCGGTACTGGTAGGTGCCATGCAGATCGGTGAGGGGATACGCCGACTCGGACACGCCCCAGGGAATCCCTCGCTGCCGCCCATAGTCCATCTGACGCCGCACCACGGACCGGCAACTCTGGTCGAGCAACGTTCCGGGGAACGAGCGCATCACCAGGAGCGGCATCAGGTATTCGAACATCGTGCCGCCCCAGGACATGAGCGTCGCGCGCCCGTGCACGTTCGTCACGAGCCGCCCGAGCTGGAACCAGTGATGCTGCGGAACGTCCTCCTTCGCGATGGCCACGAAGCTGGCGAGCCGCGCTTCTGACGCCAGCAGATCGTAGAAGGAATTGTCGGGACGTCCCGGCCCGTCCGCGTCGGCCAGGCGATACCCGATCATGAAGATGCGTCGCCGACGGTCGTAGAGAAAGCTGAAGTCCATCGCCTCGACGAGGCGAGAGGCGCGACTCGTCAGCCGCGCCAGCGCGTCGGCGACGTCGTCCTGACGCTGGCGGACGGCCCCGACGGCCAGGACCAGGGCCTCGCGCCAGAAACTCAGCTCCGCGTCGGGCGCCAAGTCCCCGGACGTCGCTTCAGTCGCGGGCGCGCGCGACAACCTCGCCGCCATCGCTTCTACCGTGGCCAGATCGCCGGTCTTCGCGGCCTGTCGCGCCTCGTGGGTAATGGCGCGTGCGAGTGACGGCAGGTCGGTCGCCTCGCCGTCGCGTGACGCGCGGCTGCCGGGTGCGGACGAAAGACTCGCCAGCACGTTCGCCGTGTCGATGACACCCTCGAGACGCTGCGCTTCGGTCTGCGGTGCCGCCGCCATCTGCTCCAAGGCCCTCGCGAGGGTCATGAGCGCGCCAGCGAGGTTACCGCTGTCGACCGTCGAGACGTACAGCGGCCTCAAGGGCTCGCGCGTGGTCGTGTCGTACCAGTTGAGGAGATGGCCGTTGAACCGTTCCAGGGATTCGATGGTGGTGATGGTGCGGGTGAGCCGTTCGATGAGCGCGGGCGTCGTGAGATACCCGAGATCGTGCGCGGCCACGGACGACAGCAGATACATTGCGATGTTCGTCGGTGACGTGCGACGCGCGAGCGGCGAATCCGATCCGAGTTCCTGATAGTTGTCGGGCGGCAACCACGCGACGTCGTCCGTCACGAATGTTTCGAAGAACGACCAGGTCTGGCGGGCCGTCAAGCGGAACAACGCGCGGTCCGCGTCGTCCAGCGGCCGTTGCCGGGGACCGATCGGAAGGCTGAGCCAGTACGCGATCAGTGGTGCGGCCGCCCACAAAGCGAGAAACGGCGCCGCGGTCAGCAGCGCCCCCGGCCGCGCGCCCGCAATCAACAGCGCAATGCCGACCGCGATCGTCGGACTCGCCATCATGTCGACGAGGAACTGCCGCAGGCCGCGTCGGCCCGTGAGACCCGCCGTTCGCGCGGCGGTGGTGGCCGCGGTCTCCCATTCGAGCAGTCGACGCCTGGTGAAAACCATCCGCACGAGCGTCAGCACCACCGCGTGGGTCGTCTGCCAGGCGTGATACGCCATGAGCGTCAGGCCGAGCATCACCTGGCCCAACGCGATCAAGCTGTCGTCGCGGAGATTCCGCCAGAAGACGGGCACGGACTGCGCGCGGCCCGGCCCGGCCAGCAGGCGCGCGAGCAGCGGCAGCAACTGCGAGGCGATGACGACGAGCGCCGTGAACATCCAGAACCACAGCGGGCCCGGCAGGAAGGTCCAGCCGGCCACGAGCATCACCAACAGGGCAAGCGGCACGACGCTGCGGCGCAGGTTGTCGAGGATCTTCCACCGTGCCATCAGCGACAGGGGATTGCGCGTCAGGCCCCGCCGTGACGGGACGAAGGGAAACAACCAGAACAGAATCTGCCAGTCCCCACGGATCCATCGGTGTTGACGTCGGGCATGGGTGAGCACGCTCGTCGGATAGTCGTCAACGAGTTCGAGGTCCGACACCAGGGCGACGCGTGCGTGCAGGCCTTCGAACAGGTCGTGTGAGAGCAACGCGTTGTCCGGCACGCTGTCGCGGAGCGACCGCATGAACGCGTCCACGTGGTACAGGCCCTTGCCGGTGAAGATGCCTTCGCCGAACAGGTCTTGATACGTGTCTGAAACGGCGGTCGTATAAGGATCGACGCCCGTGTGGCCGGAGTACAGGCGTGCGAACAGCGACCCCGCCGCGCTGGCGAACGTCACGCTGACGCGCGGCTGCAGAATGGCGTAGCCATCGACGACAAGCCCGGTCACCGGATCGTTCACCGGCTGATTCAGCGGGTGCATGATGATGCCGACGAGCGTGCGCGCGACATCCCGCGGTAACGTGGTGTCGCTGTCGAGCGTGATGCAGTACCGGACCTGCGGAAGGATCTGCGGGTCACCAACGTACACGACGAAGCTCGTGTCGGTCGCGCCGCGCAGCAGGCGATTGAACTCTTCGAGCTTGCCGCGCTTGCGCTCCCAGCCCATCCAGAGGTCTTCGCGTTCGTTCCACTGGCGGCTCCGGTGGCACAGGTAGAAGCGCGTATGGCCCGGCTCGCTGTGTTTGGCGTTCAGGTGCTCGACCCCGGCCCGGGCGGCGGCGAGAATCTCTTCGTCCTGCTGCTGCGCTTCGGCGGTCGCATCGCTGAAATCGCTCAAGATGGCGAAGTGCACGTGCGGATCGAGATTGCCGAGGGCCTGCACCTCGATGTGCGCCACGAGCTCCTCCACCCGCGCCACGCTCTCGAGCATCGTCGGCACCACGACCATCGTTCGATCGGTGGCCGGCACCTCGGGGAGGTCCAGACGGGGTAGTCGTCGCGGCGGGACGACCCGGCTGATCATCCGTTGCAGAATCTGGATCGTCAGCTCGCTGGCCGGCACGGCTGTCACGAGCGTCACGAGCGCGAGTTGCCAGCCGTGCCAGCCGTTCGCCCGGACGAACGCGAGCGCGGCGGCGACGAGGGTCGCCGTGCCAAAGACAATCGAACACAGGTAGAACAGCGTCGCGTGGCTGAAGAACAGGCGCCGTAGCCGCATCCGCGCGGTGGGCGTCCAATCGATCCCACGTTCGAACTGACGGCGGCCGCCGCCGACCAGGTAGTAGCCGACGTGCGCCTGCCGCGCGTCTGGTGACTGCTCGGCAACCTGCCGGGCGCGCTCGACCGCCTTCAGCGCGACGCGGAGCTGCGCTTCGCCGGTGCCGGTGGCCATGTCCTCGACCGCGTGGCGATAGCGGTCGCGACTCTGGAAGTCCATCTGTCCGTAGACGGCGACCGGGTCGCGGTGCAGCACCTGCTCGACCAAGCTCACGCTCTCGAAGTACTCGGTCCAATCGAAGGTCCCGACCAGACGCAAGCTTCCAATCAGGCTGGACATGAACGCCTGTTCAGTGGCCTGGTGACGACCGTCGAACCGAATTGCGTCCTCGAGCGTCTGGCCGCGGTCGGCGAGCGCGGCTTCGAGGTCTTTGCGGAGCAGGCCGACCTCGCGCTCGTGCTCGCGCGATCGCTGCAGTAGACGAATCACGAATGCCGGCGTGATGTCGGCCGGCCACACCCTCGCGCGCCCCGGTTGTCCGGGCGCCGCTGCGATGCGATCGGCTGTGCGGCGATCGGCACGATTGGCGGCGAGGAGATCCGCGCGTGTGCGCAGGTACTGCACGAGCGACAGCTTCAACACGCTCGGCCACGCCCACAGTTCACCCATCGTCAACGGCGTCACGGATTGGAACGCCACGATGAAGCGGTGAAGCCGCTGGGCATCGAGTCGTCCGGCGCTGTGGCCGACCACCTCGAGCGCCATGGCGTGGATGCGGGACTGGCCGGCGTACTCGTCCGTTCGCATGCGAGGTAGCCGCCGATAGAACGACGGGGGCAGATCGTGCCGGATGTCGCGCGCCGCGGCCGAGATGAGGGGGAAGTTGTCGAGGAGCCAATCCGCAGCGGGCGATGACGGCTCGCCGAGGCGCGTGTCCTCGCTCAAGGCGACGTACACCTCGCGCAGCACACGCATGTCGTCTTCGAGATCCGTGAGGTGATGATTGCGAATGAAGAGACGCTGTACGCGCGTGGGCGTCTCGGGTGTGAGGAGCGCTGCCAGGCGTCGCGCGTACTCCTCGAGCGGCTCGATGCCCAACAGCTCCATCGGAGCGCCGGATGAAAGTCGCGCCGAAGGGCCGTGCGTCACCATCAACTGATTGTACGGGCGTTCCTGGAAGGCTGGGTGCCGTCCACGGCTACGAGTAAGCGAAGAACAGTCCGTAGAGGAGGGCACCGACCAGCGCCACCCACACGGCCGCGAGCCGCATGTTCGTCGCCGTGATGCGGGGGACAGAGGCCATTGGCGACTATCCGCCCGTCTTTCCTTCGAACTGTTCCCTGAAGCCGGGAATCGCCTCCGAGATGAACTCGACCACGGCCGCTGCGGCGACGGCCATCAGAGCGTCGCCGGCTTGCGTGGCGAACCGCGCCACCGGTCCTGCCCCTGCGATCGCATGAGCCCGTCGCGTGAGCGCGCCAAGGATGAGGCCACCGACGGCGGCGGAGGCCAATGCCGCACCCATGTGGGCGCGATACTGCCTCTCCCAATCGGTGACCGCCTCCGCGCGCGTGCGCAGTTCGTCGACGTTCCGTTCCAGTGCGCTGCGCTCGCGCCGAATCGTCTGTTCTAGGGCTTCGAGTGTTGTGGCCATCGGGTTGAATCCTTTAGAGCGGCGAGCGTCCGTGGAAATCCGTGAAGACGCTTGAAGCCGTGCACCGCAAGCCATGCGAGCAGGCACGCGACAAGAAGGACCGTGACAGCCATGATGAGGCTCGCGGCCCACAGCGGCAGAATGAGCCCAAGCGCAAAGACTCCCGTCAGAACCACGCATGCGAGCCCTGCAGCCGCGAGGAGGGCGGCCGAGCCCAGCAGAACAAGGCCGCGCGGAAAGGGCCGCAGGTTCGCGGCCAATTCCGCCCCAGCCAGGTGGATTTCGCCGCGGATGATTTCGCGGACGTTGCCAGTCAGGTCCGCGACGACATCGGCGAGCGAACGGGAGTCAGGCGTCCCCACATCAATCCCGCGACATCAGCCGGCCAAGCAGGAATCCCACGACAGCGGCGCCAATCAGCGCGTGGCTTGGATTCGCCTTGAGGTAGTCCTTAAGCTGGCCAGGGATCTCGTTCACGCCGCGACCGCGGAGGTAGTCCGCCGTGCGGTGGACGCCGTCGGCCGCGTCATCCGCCAGCTTCCTGACCTGCTTGCCCGCGGCGTCCGAGATGTCGTTCACGGTGTCCGCAATCCGGTCCGCACCGGCTCTGAAATCTGCTACGTCGGGAATGGTCGTGTTCATCGTGGTATTCCTCGTTGGTTGGTTGTCGGCGCGCCGAGGCGCGTGGTCGCTGGTCGTGCACGGGTTGATTGCACAGCGAGTGCCAACGCATCGCGTGAGGGCGGTGATTCGAATTCGGTGCTTATTGCTCGAAAGATGGCTCTCGGTACCGATTCGTGTCTGGACACGAAGGGCGGGACACGAGGGGACGGGCCAGAGTGGCAGGGGTTCAGGCCGCTGGAAATCGGACGAAGAGCGTCGTCCCCTTACCAGGCGATGACTGAATCTCGAGCTCCCTCGTTCGGCTGCGGCCAGGTGCGGTCGGCAACGTCCTCGGCAAGCGCAACCTCGGCCGGACTCCAGTGGCGCGGCGTCGCACTGTGCACGGCGAGATTGGCGACCCATTGGCCATCCTTGATGAGGGTGACGGCGATGTGCGCCGCGACATGGATGGCGCGGGTCACCTCGCGTTCACTATCGAGCAGGCCCGGGAGCAGATCCATGTCGTCGACGACGACCGTTTCGCCCCGGCGGAGCCGATCCGTCATCACCTTTCCGAAGCTGTCCTTCGGGTAGCGGCCCACCATGGACGGTGCGCCATCGACGTAGTCACGATGCACGAGCACGTCAGCGTCGGTCGTCTCGCCGTAACAGCCGTACCTCGGCGGCGACAAGGCCCGTGGGCAACAGGTGCTCGACAGCGTCACGGGCAGCCCGAAGGTCGAACAGAGCGACTGGTTCAGAGTGGGGCGCGTGGACGCGGAGGCTGGCGAATGGGACAAGGCCGTGTCCGCTTTCGATCGCGCCGTGGCGATGGATCCTGGCGATGACTCCGGGATGCTCGAGTACGCCGCACTCGCCAATCTCCACAACGACCGGGCCAAGGCCGAAAGCCTCTTCGAAAGGGTTCTGACGAAGAAGCCGCGCGAGTTCTGGCACTGGGTGAATGCCGGTGGCTCGTACCTGGGCGTCAAGCCGCAGAAGGTTGGAAGCAGCCCGCGGTCATCTCCAAGCCAGTGTTCGATCGGGCCGGTACCATGGCAGGCGGCTTCCGGCCGAATTTGCCAGAAATCGCGATGGGCCCAGCACCAGGCGGAGCGTCGCGCGGACGATCCGGTTCTTCACACGGGCCTCGACCCATCGGACGAAATACCGATCGATCGCGTCTTCACCAATCATGAGCGCGAAGGCGCCGAGCGGTGTCACCACGTAGTCGACCCAGCCGGCGGTTTCCGGTTCGAGTCCGACATTTCCGATCGATGCTTCGCTCAGCGGACCGATCTCGAACTGCACGCTGTAGATGGCGCTGAATGCGGCCGCTCGGGCGCGCGAGGCAAGATAGCCCGGACCGAAGATCGACGCGGCGCGGTCCTTGTCGCTATGGTCGAGCCAGACGATGCCGGCGCCAGCGCCGTGAATCGGGTGGCCGACATAGTTCACGATCCAGGAATCGGTGTCGCCCCACGTTCGGGGATACACGATGGACTGTCGATAGTCCCGCCAAAAGGGGCCTCCCAGCTCCGCGCGCGTCTTGTCCTGGAACGCGACCCGCATCATGTGTTCGAGCATCACGAGTCTGAACGAGTCCACGAGCGCCCCGGCAAAGTCGCGGGAGGCGGCGCCGGTCGACGCTCCCACCGACTCGCCGCCGACCGGATGCCTCGTCGACGCGTCTTGCGCGAAGGCCGGCTTGGCCGCCACCGCGAGAAGGGCGACACAGAGCAGGGCGCCCACGCCCGTGGCGCGAGTGCCTGACAACAACATGTTCACGGAACCTGCTTCAGAATCGTCGGGGGAGGTGCGGGACGAGACGCCTTCACTGTACGCCCGTGAGGCGCGTCGCGCAAGCGACCCGTACGTTGGCAGAACCGCGCAGGCACCCATAGAATCCCCCGGTGGATCTGCACGAGGTCGACCGGCGCAACTTCCGCGCGGTCAGTATTGCCATCGGCGTCAACGTCGCGTTGGTGATCATCAAGACCGGGGCAGGCTTCCTGGGGCACTCGTACGCGCTCATCGCGGACGGTGCCGAGTCGATGACGGACGTGGGAACGTCCGTCGTGGCGTTCGGAGCGCTGCGGTTGTCGCGCAGGCCGCCCGACGCGAGCCACCCGTACGGGCACGGCAAGGCGGAGCCGCTCCTCGCGATCGGACTGGTGGTGGTCCTGATCATCGCCGCCATCGGCATCGGGGTCGGCAGCGTGCACGAGATCGCGGTCCCGCACCAGATGCCGCATCGTTTCACCCTCGTCGTGCTTGCGCTCGTCGTGTTGATCAAAGCCGCACTCTCGGCGTTCACCACGCGCGTCGCGCGCGTGACCGGCAGCACCGCCGTCCACTCGGACGCCGCGCACCACCTGTCGGATGCGGTCACGTCCGGCCTGGCCTTTGTCGGCATCTCGATTGGTCTCATCACGGGCTATGCGGCGGCGGATGACTGGGCTGCGCTCTGTGCCGTGCCGATCGTCGTGGTCGCGGCGCTGCGGCAGTTACCCGACCCGGTCGGCGAATTGCTGGACGGCGCCCAACCCGAGATGGAGGCGCACGTGCGCGACGTGGCCAGCACCGTGGCGGGGGTCGAGGCGCTGGACAAATGTCTCGTGCGGAAGGCGGGGCGTGCGTTTTACGTCGATCTGCACGTCGAGGTCGATCCGCAGCTGCCGGTTCGAGACGGCCACGAGATTGCCCACCGGGTCCAGGCCGCGATCCGAGCCTCCGATCCGCGCATCGTCGACGTCCTCGTCCACGTGGAACCCCACGAGTCCGGCGCCTGAGGCGCCAGGCCGGTCGCGTCTGTGCGATACTGTTCGACTGTCAGCGGCGCCGGAGCGCCGTCCGGAGGCCGTGGATCCAGGCATGAAGGCACAAGAACGGCATCAGCTCAAAGAGAACGAGTTCGTCAACACGGTGTCGACGGTGAGTGGAGCTGTGCAGGAGCACCGCGGCACCGCCGCGATCGTGGCCGGCATCGTCATCGTGGTCGCGGCCGCTGTCGGTGGCTGGATGTACTTCCGGACGCAAAAGGCGAACGACGCCGGCGCGTTGCTGGGGATCGCCACCGCGATGTCGCAGGCGCCGATCACCCCCGCGCCGAGCCTGCCCGGAGCGACGCAATCCCCAGGCACGTTCCCAACAGAACTGGCCCGGAGCGAAGCCGCCATCAAGGCCTACACGAAGGTGGGTGAAGCGTTCCCCGGTACCGACGCGGCGATCGCGGCCACGTATCAACTCGGGTCAGAGCTGCTGCTTGCGAAGCGACCGGCCGACGCGCAGCAGGCGTTCCACACGGTGGCGACCTCCGGCTCTGCGTTCTATGCCTCGCTGGCGCGACTGGGCGAGGCCGAGGCGCTGATGGCCCTGAACAAACAGGACGAGGCGATCAAGATCTACACGGACCTCGCCGCCGATCGGAACGGGACGCTCCCGACCGATGGTCTGCTCATGGAACTGGCGCGCGCGGCTCAGAAAGCCGGCAAGCCTCAGGACGCGCGTGCCGCCTTCAAACGGGTGGTCGACGAGTTCCCCGATTCCGGCTACGCCGCGGACGCGAAGGCGCAGCTGGCGGCGCTGAAATAGTCGTACCCCGGACCTGAAGGTCCGGGGCTCCACGGACGGTCCTACGTCCGACGTCCTAACCCGAACTTGTACGCCAGCAGCTTGTAGACCAGCTTCGCCGCGATGAAGTTCGGCGACGCGAGCCCGGGAATCGGGCACAACTCGACCACGTCACAGGCCACGACCTTTTTTCGCTCGAACGTGCGGCGTAAGAGCGTGGTCGCTTCGCGCCACGACAGGCCGCCCGGCTCAGGCGTGCCGACCGCCGGCATGAATCCTGGATCCAGTCCGTCCAAATCGATCGTGATGTAGACCGTATCGGAGAGCGCGTCGACCACGCCGTCGATCCAATGTGGGTCGTCGCGCATGTTCCAGTCGTAGAAGACACGCGTCCTGAGCGTCGGCAGCACCTCGACTTCCTCACCGGAAATATTGCGGATGCCCACCTGGACGAGCGGTGCGAAATCGAGCGTGCGGCGCATCGCACACGCGTGGCTGTGCCGCTGTCCCAGATAGGACGGCCGGAGGTCAGCGTGAGCGTCGATCTGCAGCACGGAGAGGCCGCCGTGCCTCGAGGCCGCCACGTCCACGAGCGGCGACGTGATCGAGTGTTCGCCCCCGAGCGTGACGACGAACGTGCCCGTTTCCGCGAGGGCACTGGCCACGCGCCGGATCTCCACCATGGCGTCGTCCAGCGCAAAGGACGAGAGGTCGAGCTCGGGCAGCGTGAAGAGCCCCTGGCGGGACGCGTCCACGCCAATTTCTTCATCCCACAGCTCCACCTGCGCCGAGGCGGCGAGCAAGGCCGACGGGCCGTATTTCGTGCCGTTGACGTACGACGTCGTGCGATCGAACGGAATCGGAAGAATCAGCGCGGTCGCCTCCTCCGCTGAACAGGGCTCCGGCATAGCGCCGCCGAACTGCAACGGTTCGGGGTGCTCGTACTCGACGAACGAAGACATCAGGACTCCTGGAAGTGGTTATCGGCGAGCGGTTGGCCATTCATAACCATGACCCGCCCGGAAGGATCGAACTCGGGACGCTTGCGGCGCTTGGCAAGGTCCGGAGCCGTGGCCTCGAGCGCGCTGATCAGCATCGGCAAGGCCAGCGTCACGTCCGCCTGCACCGACACTTTCTCGGACTCGATCGAGAGCTTGCCCCAGCTCTGCGCCTCTTCGAGGCTCGACCCGCTGGCGCCCCCGAAATACGGGACATCGGTCACGATCTGAATCGCGTATTTGTGGCCGCCGACGCGGTCGTCGAAGAACTCCGCCTGGACACTGGCCTGGTTGATGAAGTTTTTCGGCGTGCCGCCGCCCAGCACGATCGTCGCGGTGGCCGGCTTGCGGATCACGACGTTGGCGGACTCGATGATGTCTCCGATGACGTCGATGACGCCGGCGCCGCGATCGCGGTGGCGCGCCTGCGAGAGGCCCATGCCAATGGACGAATCCGCGATGGCCGGGCAGAAGATCGGGACGTTGGCCTTATACGCCGCCGTCAGGATTCCGCGATTACCGGTGTCGTCTGACAGGTGCTGGCCGAGGCGATTCAGGAACTCGCGCGTGGTGTACGGCCGGCGTTCGAGTTTGAGCGCGAAGGCGGCAATCCACTCGTCGTTCTTGCAGAACTCGTCTTCGCTGGCCAGCGTGTCGTACACCCGATCGATCCGCTCCGCCGCCAGCGCGGCGTCGTCGAGCGTGGGCGATCCGATGAAATGGCGCCGCCCGCGCGTCTCGTGCAGATCGTGGTACAGATTGGCGCCCGTCGAGACCAGGCAGTCGACGTAGCGCTTCTCGATGAGGTGCGCGATCAGCAGCCGCATGCCGCCGGCCGACAACGCGCCGGCCGTGCCCAGGAAGATCGTGCACTCGCTCGTGAGCATCTTCTCCCAGATGCGGCGGGCCGTGCCCAGGTTACGGCCCTGGAACGACACGCGTTCCATGCGGTCGAGCACGACATCGGCCGTCAGGCCGGCCTCGACGACGAACGGTTCAACCGGCTTGCGGAGGAAGCGTGATTTGCGTCGGCCCATCGGCGGCCATTCTATCAGTGCGCCGGACGCGCCTGCGGAGAAGTTCGGCGGAACACGCGGGAGAGAAACGCGAAGTCGCCGAGCGGCGACACGCGAATGCCATCGAGATCTGGCTGCGCGATGACCACGTTCGTCCGCGCGTAAAGGCTGATCATCGGCGCATCCGCGGCGATCACACGTTCCGCGGCGATGTAGTAGCGCTTGCGCTCGTCGAGTGTGGTCGCGTCGGTGGCAAGGTCGAGCAGCCGGTCCGCCTCGGCACTCGCGTAGTGCGCCCGGTTGAAACCGTTCGGCGGCGCCTGCGTGGAGTGGAACACGCGCCGCAGGATGTCGGGATCCGATGCCGCGCCGGCGCTGAACACGAGCGTGTACATCTGGAAGTTGCCCTTGACGATGTCCGTGAACAGCGTGGCGAACTCGTACGACCGGATCTCGAGCGCGATGCCGACATGGCTCAACTGTTCCTGCAGCACCGCCGCCTGCAGGCGGTACTGCTCAGCGGTTGAGGTCTTGAACACCAGGCGCAGCCGCGGGATCGGGCCGTCTCCATCAGGATCCCGGTAGCCGGCCTCGTCGAGCAGCGCCTTGGACCGTTCGGGGTCGTAGGTGAAGCTGAAGAGGTCCGCACTGTAGGCCCATGAGATATCCGGAATGATGCCACTCGCGGGCCGCGCGAGATCACGGCGCAGGTAGCGCACGATGGCGCCGCGATCGATGGCATAGCCGAT
This sequence comes from Acidobacteriota bacterium, assembly GCA_039933635.1. Lineage (GTDB taxonomy): Bacteria > Acidobacteriota > Vicinamibacteria > Vicinamibacterales > SCN-69-37 > JBDTNQ01. The sequence continues at coordinate 14,654 of JBDTNQ010000044.1, read as the reverse complement.
GGCTTGGCGGACCTTCGGATTCTCCAGAATCGGATCGCGCAGATTCAGGCCGATATACGCGAAATCCGTTCCCGGACTCGTGACCACGTTCAACCGGCCCGCCGCGCGAAGACTGTGAACGAGATCGGGAGCCAGGTCGTTGACGACCAGGTCGACATCGCCCTTGCGCAACTCGAGTCCCCGCATCGTGTCGTCCGGCACCACCTTGACGACGATGCCGGGGTTCGCCGCCACGCCGCGGTAGTAGTCCGCAAACGCATCGAGCGTCACGTGATCGTCGGGAACGAATTCCCTGAGACGGTATGGACCGCTGCCAATGGGCGCGCGCCCGGCCTCGGCGCCCGTGCCCTCGGGCACGATTCCGAGGTTCGTCAGGCTCGACGGAAATGCCCCGGACGGCGTCTTCAGCCGGAAGACCACCGTGTAGCGATCGAGGATGTCGACAGCCTGGAGGTCGTGAAAGGCGCCCTTCTTGCCGGAGACGAACTTCGGATCGAGGAAGCGGCGGAACGTGTACGCGACGTCGGCGGACGTCATCTCGTGCCCGTTGTGAAACCGCACGCCTGGAGGAATGCCGGCCGTGTAATTCTGCGCGTCGGTCGTGTCGAAGCGTACGGCGAGGTCGGGAATGATCCGGAGGTCGTCACCAATCGTCAGGAGCGAGCTGAACAGGAGTTGGTGAATCCGTTGCGAGCTCTCATCGAGACCCACCAGCGGGTCCATCGTCGTCGGAGCGTTGACGGTGGCGACGACGATCAGGTCGCGCGAGACGGTCGCCGACCGGGCGCACGCTGCGGCACACGCGGCCATGAGCGCGATCGCCAGGCGCCAGCGCATTTAGGTGTCCGCCTCGCGCTTCAGATCGGCAAGGAGGTTTAGCGCCTCGAGCGGCGTCAGCCGATCGAGGTCGAGGGTCTGCAGCCGGCTCACGACTGAGTGTCTCTCCGCGGGAGGCTGGAACAACGCCAGCTGTCGCTGTTCGGAGACGGGCGAACCGCTCAGGCTCGGCCGGCCGCCGCGCTGCAGCTCGTCCTGTTCGAGCGACTTCAGAATTTCCGTGGCGCGGCGAACGACCACCGGGGGCAGGCCGGCGAGGCGCGCAACCTGGATACCGTAGCTCCGGTCCGAGCGGCCCGGGATAATCTTGTGAAGGAAGACGATGTCGTCGCGGAATTCACGCGCCGCGACATGGAAGTTGGCCACACGAGGAATCGCATCGGCCAGATCCGTGAGCTCGTGATAGTGCGTCGCGAAGATCGTCTTCGGCCGGGCCCGGTCGTTGGAGGCGAGGTACTCGGCCACCGCCCACGCCAGGCTCAACCCGTCGAAGGTCGCCGTGCCGCGGCCGATCTCGTCGAGAATCACCAGGCTCTGACTGGTGGCGGCGTGCAGGATCGCAGCCGTTTCCTGCATTTCAACCATGAAGGTCGACTGCCCGCGGGCGATATTGTCGGACGCACCGACCCGGGCGAAGACGCGATCGACGACGGAGAGTTTGGCGCTGCGCGCCGGCACGAACGAGCCAGCCTGGGCGAGGAGTGCCAGCAGCGCGACTTGTCGCAGATACGTGGACTTGCCGCCCATGTTCGGTCCCGTGAGGATGATGAGCTGCCTGGTCTCCGCATCGAGCTGGATGTCGTTCGGCACGAAGGCGGCCGCCACGTGCCGTTCGACGATCGGATGCCGCGCGTCGACGGCCTGGAACTCGCTGCCATCGTGCAGGAACGGCTTGGTGAAGTTGGCGGCGGCGGCCGTGTCGGCGAGAGCCGAGAGCACGTCGAGCGTGGCGATGGCGCGCGCCGTGTCGAGCACCCGCGGTGCTTCGGCGGCCACACGCGCGCGCAGCGCCTCGAACAGTTCGAGCTCGCGCACGGCAATCCGTTCGTCGGCGCCGAGCACCTTGTCCTCGAACTCCTTGAGCCCGGGTGTGATGAACCGCTCGCCGCCGGCGATGGTCTGCTTGCGGATGTAGTCGGCCGGCACGTTCGCCAGATTCGACTTCGAAATTTCAATGTAGTAGCCGAACACGCGGTTGTAACGCACCTTCAGGGAACTGACGCCCGTGCGCGTGCGTTCGGCATCCTCCATGGCCGCGATCGCGGCCTTGCCCCCGCGACTGATGCCGCGCAGGTCGTCGAGTTCCAGATCGACGCCATCGCGAATCACCCCTCCGTCACGCGCGACTGCCGGCGGTTCATCCGCGATCGTGCCCGCAATAGCCTCCCGCACGTCAGCCAGTTCGTCGATCTCCGCGATGAGACTGCGCACGAGCGGCGACTGGAGGTCGGCCGTCACCATCCGCACGCGCGGCAGCAGCCGGAGGGAGTCGGCGAGCGCGACCAGGTCTCGTGGACCGGCCGTCCCGAGGGCCACACGCGAGACGAGCCGCTCGAGGTCGTGCATCGATCGCATCGCGTCCCGAAGCTTGCCGCGATCGGCGGACCGAAACGCGAAGTCCTCGACGGCATCGAGCCGGTCCTGGATGCGCGCCAGCGTCACGAGGGGACGCACCAGCCATTGCCGTAGCAGGCGACCGCCCATCGCCGTCACCGTGCGGTCCACGGCCTCGAGCACCGAGCCCGATCGTCCGCCATCGACCCCTTCGACGACGTTCAAGTGGCGCAGCGTGACCGGATCGATGAGGACGGCATCGGACGCCACCCGCAGCGAGATGTCGCGGACGTGCGTCAGGGCCGTGCGCTGCGTTGTCGTCAGGTAGGCCAGCAGTGCTCCCGCGGCGCCGACGGCGGCAGGGGTCTGCTCGAGCCCGTAGCCGATGAGCGACGCGGTGTGCAGTTGTTCGCAGAGCGCATCGTGCCCGCGACCCGAGTCGAACGTCCACGGTTCGACACGCGTCACCCGGCAGTTGGGGAGTCCGGTGACGATGCCGTCGACGTCGACGGCATCGGCGGCGAGGAGCTCCCGAGGGCGGACGAGGGCCAGTTCGGCCGCCAGGGCGGCGGCCGCATACGCCCCTCCGAACTCCGCGGCGGCGAACTCGCCCGTGGAGATGTCGAGCCAGGCCAGGCCCCAGGCCGCGCCGACGGACGCGCCGGGCGCCACCGCGGCGAGAAACGCCGGCTCGCGTGCCTCGAGATATGAGGCGTCCGTGAAGGTGCCGGGGGAGATCACGCGGGTGACCTCGCGTTTGACGAGGCCCTTCGCCTTCCGCGGATCTTCGACCTGATCGCAGATCGCGACGCGATAGCCCTTCCGGACCAAGCGTGCGAGATAGCCATCGGCGGCGTGATAGGGCAGCCCGCACATCGGGATCGCGGTGCCGTGCGCGTCCTTGGCGCGGGACGTGAGCGTGAGCTCGAGCACGCGCGAGGCGGTCAACGCGTCCTCGTAGAACATTTCGTAGAAATCGCCCATGCGAAAGAACACGATCGCGTCACGGTGCTGCCGCTTGACGTCGAGGTACTGACGCATGGCCGGAGTGGCGGTGGCGCTGGCCGGTGGCGAAGATGATGGGGTCGAAGCTGTCACGGACCGGGAAACCGCGGGATGTTGCGCACGAACGAAGACGGAACAGGCGGAGTATAACATTGCCCTCATGGTCGTCCTGGCAATGGAAACAGTCACTCGCGCTGGCAGTCTGGCGCTCTGTCAGGGTGAGATCTGGGAGGCGCGATCCGGAGACCCGTCGCGCCCCCATGCCGAGCGGCTGCCGGGCGAGGTGCTCGATTTTCTCGCGCGCGCCGGTCTCACCCTCGCCGATGTCGATCTGCTCGCCGTGGTCTCCGGTCCGGGTTCGTTCACGGGCATGCGGATTGGCCTGGCTGCCGCGCAGGGGCTTGCCCTCGCCGGACATCGGCGCGTCGTCGGCATCCCCACGCTGCACGCGCTGGCGGCGGCGTGGACGACCGTGTACCCGGAAGCGGCGCTCGTCGTGCCGTGCCTCGATGGACAGCGTGGACAGGTGTTCATCGCGGGGTTCGGTTGCGACGGCGTGTCGGCGCTCGAAGCGTGTCCCGAGGTCATCGCTCCGGCGGTGCTCCGACCGGAAGAGGCCGCGGCCCTGGTGGCCGCGCAGAAGGCTGATCGTCCCGTCGTGATCGTCGGCGACGGCGCGGTAACGTATCAGGATCGCTTTCTCCACGCGCTGCCACACGCCATCGTCGTTGACGCGCCCATGACGCTGGCAGAGGCCGCGGCGCGCCTGGCCGTGGCACGTCCGGAGTTGGCTGGCGCACCGCACGCGCTGAGACCGATATACATTCGCCGTCCTGACGCTGAGTTGGCGCGGGAGCGGGCTGGCCTTGGCGGCCCCGGGGCGGGCGCATTGCGGATCGCGCGCGCGACGTGCGTCGACGATCTGAAGGCCGTCGAGCAGCTACAGCATCAGACATTCACCAACCCGTGGGGCGCTGACGCGATTCGCTGGGAACTCGAGAACACGGACGTCGCCCGGCTGTATATTGCGCGCGAGCCCGGCGGCGCGCTCATCGCCTATTGCGCGTGCTGGGTCGTGTTCGACGAACTGCATATCAACAGCTTCGCGGTCGATCCTGAGTGGCGGCGGCGGGGCGTGGCGCGACAGCTTCTGCGGCGCGTGATGGAGGAATCGGCGGCGGCCGGGGTGCGATCGGCCACGCTCGAGGTGCGCCGATCGAACGAACCTGCGCGCCACCTCTACGAGAACCTCGGGTTCACGATCGAGGGCACGCGGCGCGACTACTATCAGGACCCGCGGGAGGATGCGCTGATCCTCTGGAACCGAGCGCTGACGGGGCCGGCCAGCGCTCCCGCGTCCCAGTCGACACCGATCGACTGAGCGGAGCTTGCCCACCGATCGCATAGACTGACACGGCACCTCGCGTGCGAGCCTGATGCCTGTATGAAGATCGACGCCGCTGCCGCGCCCTTCGTCGCCATTGCCGCGCTTCCGGCCGTTGCGGCGTTCCTCGCGGGCTCAACCGCCGCCGGTGCGTTTCTTCTCGTCATTCCGATCGCGATCACGCTCTTCTTTCGCGACCCGGCGCGTGTCATCGCAGGCACGACCGCGTCCGTGCTGTCACCCGCGGACGGCACGGTGATGTACGCCGGCCCGGCGCGCGCGGCCGAGGCGCCGGCGGGCAAGTGGCAGCAGGTGACCATCTTCTTGTCCCTCTTCGATGTGCACATCAATCGCACTCCGGTGGCGGGTCGGGTCATGCGCGTCGACTACGTGCCGGGCACCTTCCACGCGGCGTTCAAGCCGGATGCCCACGCGAACGAGCGCTCGGAGATTTGGCTGGATCACGATGGTGTCATAGTGGTGACGCGGCAGGTCGTCGGGGTGCTCGCGCGACGGGTCGTGTGCCGCGTGCGTGCGGGCGATCGCCTGGAGGCGGGGCAGCGAATTGGCGTCATGAAATTCGGATCTCGAATGGACGTGTTCGTGCCGATGTCGGCGAGCGTCCACGCGCGCGTCGGCGACAAGGTCGTCGCCGGTCAGACGATCATTGCCACGTTGATGGAGGACAGGGCCTGATGGAGCCAACGGACACGCACCGGCCGGGACACGACGATCGGCAGTTCCGCCGTGGCATGTACCTGCTGCCGAGCATCATCACGATCGGCAACATGTTCTGCGGGTACGCGTGCATCGTGTTCGCGATGCAGAACGAGCTGGTGAAGGCCGCGCCGTTCATCGGCTTTGCCGTCGTGCTCGACATGTTCGACGGGCGCATCGCGCGCATGACGAACACGACCAGCGCCTTCGGGCTGGAACTCGACTCACTCGCGGACATCATCTCGTTCGGCATCGCGCCTGTCGTGCTGGCATTCGCGTGGGGGTTGTCGGACCTCGGCCGGCTTGGGTGGGCGTCCGGTTTCGTCTATCTGACCGCGGCGGCCACGCGCCTGGCGCGCTTCAACATCCAGTCGCCCACCTTGGCCGATAAGCGCTACTTCGTCGGGATGCCCTCGCCGCCGGCCGCCGGCGTCGTCGCGTCCACCGTGTATTTGTGGCCCTACCCGCCGAGCGGCGGGCCGCAGGCGGTGGCGGCCGTGGCGCTGATGCTCGTGCCGGCCGCGCTCATGGTGAGCACGATTCGATTTCGCAGCTTCAAGACGATTAACTTCGGCTGGAGCCAGTCCTATATCAAGCTCATCGTCGTGGCGGGTCTGTTCGCATTCATCGCGACCGAGCCGCGCGTGACGCTCGTCATTCTGGCCTACAGCTACCTGCTCTCGGCGTTCATCGAGATGGGCATCCAGCGGCTTCGCCTCAGCCGGGAAGATCCGCCGCCCGCGGCAGGACCAGCGTAATCGTCGTCCCCTGACCGAGCACGCTCTCGATCGAGAGCGTGCCGCCGTGGCGCTCGACGGTCCGTTTGGCGTTCGCGAGCCCCAATCCCGATCCGCCCGTCTTGGTCGAGAAGTACGGTTCGAATGCGCGCGAGAGGGCGGTCGCGTCCATGCCGACGCCCGTATCTTCGACCTCGATGCGGACTGCGTCCTGGGCGTGCACGGCGCGAATCGCGAGCCGCCCGCCGGAGGGCATCGCCTGGATGGCGTTCTCGATGAGATTCGTGATCGCGCGCGACAGCAGCGTGGCGTCGGCCCACACCGCTGGCAGATCTGGCGGCACAGCCACGTCGATGGCGATGCGATCACCGAGCCCGAGGCGGTACGGCTGCACGATCGCGCTCAGCAGGGCCGCGGGGGCCACGCGGTCGCGGCGCAACGGCGGCTCGGCGGCGAAGGTCGAGAACTCCGAGGCGATCTGCCGCAACAGCCGCACCTGCCCCAGAATCGCCCCGACGCATTGTTCAACGATGGAACCGAGTGGACGCCCACGGTCGCTGTCCACATGCCGCAGGTGTTCGGCGGCGAGCTGGATCGGCGTCAGCGGATTCTTGATTTCGTGGGCGACCTGGCGCGCCATTTCACTCCAGGCCTTCAGTTGATTTGCGCGCGCCAGTTCGACCTGTTGAGAGGCGAGGGTGCCGGCCATGCTGTTGAAGTCGTCGACGAGGCGGCCCAATTCGTCGCTGCTCTCCACGGCGACACGCACGTCGAGCCGGCCGGCGGCGATTTGCCGCGTGGCGCGCGTGAGGCGCGCTACCGGATCGGCCACGCGGCTGGCCAGCGACGCGCCGAGTAGCGCGGCGAACAACACGACGATCACGGCGCCGACGAGCACACGGCGATAGAGCGTGTTCGTTTCGCGCGCGATGTCGCGTTGACGCGGCGCCAGCGGCACGGTCAGGACGCTGTCGCGCCCGCGCGCGACCACGGGCGCGGCGGCCACGAGGTACTGCAGGCTACCCACACGGTCCTCCGCCAGAAACGTCGGACGGCGCTGGAGCGCGATCGCGTGGTAGACGCTCGCGGGCGTGCGCGTGGGCAACAAGCCCGAATCGTAGAGATCCCGCTGACTCGTGGCCGACAGCTCGGATCCGTCGTACAGATTGACGTCCTGGTTGATGACCTGGCGAATCCACACCATGACGTCATCTTCAACGTCGCGGGGCGCGGCCGAATCCGAGGCGCGTGCGGTCGCGGCCGTGAGTTCCTCGAAGACACGACGGGCGACCGTGACCGTGCCGGCCGCCTCGGTCTCCACGTCGGCGCGGAATCGCGTCGTCGTGTACGCGCCGAAGGCGACCGCGGCGATGAGCACGGGGACGACGGCGCCCGCGACGAAGAAGAGAAACAGCTTGCGATAGAAGCTGGTCCGGATCTCCTGGAACAGCACCCGCATCGGCGCACGTGGCTGCCGGGTCAAGGGCGCGTAGAGCAGGGCCGCGACCTGGAGTGCCACGAACAGCCCGGCCGCCAGCGCCGTGATCTCCGCCAGTCGCGTGGCGTGATCGACCAGCGTGGCCTCTCGATAGCCGAACGCATACACGCCGTCGCGATTCTGCGAGAAGTAGACGTGGTACGGCGACGGTTCGGCCGGGACGGTCAGCCAGAACGGCGTAGCGGGGTTGTACAGACGATCGAAGATGTCCTGGCTGATGGGCCACGGCACGGTGCCCGATGTGAACAGGGGCTGAAGTCCCCAGCCGTAGACGGCCACCTTGAGATCCGGGAGTCGCGTGGGCGACGTGGTCGCCGCGTCCAGACCGAGGACGTCGTAGTACGGGTTGGGAGACGAGATGAACGGCAGCGCCTCATAGTCATCTCTGGCGACGTGAACCACGAGGCCGCCAATGACGTGGCCGGTCGCATCGCAAACCCCGCGTTCGGCGTGGAACATGCTCCGCTGTTCTGCGCCAAACGGCCGTCTCTCGCCAAAGACCTCCCAGGTGCAGTTGTGCCCCTGCCACGTCTGCAGATCGGTGCGGTAGACGTACTCGGGCAGGTTGAGCGCGAACCGCGAGACGAGCGCGCCGCCTGGACCGTACAGCTCCACGTCGGAGACCACGCGCGACTGGGACAGGCTGGTCTGGCTCCAGACGAGGAAAGCCGGCTGCGTATCACCGGGAGGGCCCGACAGCAGATCCGCCAACGTCGTCAGCCGATCGATTTCCTGCTGTGCGCGCTCCAGCGTCGCGCCCATGGCTTGGGGGTGACGCGCGATCGCCGGGGCATAGTCCGCCTCGATGATCTGGCGCGTCAGCGCGTCGGACGTCGTGGCCGAAAGGGGATAGGCGACGGCCATCGGGGCCAGGACCGCCGCGAACGCGAGCAGCAGCCGCGTGGCCTGGGACGCGCGTCGGTAACGTCGCCGGATCGAAGGGGCGAGAATCGCAAACCCGACGACGGCAATGGCCATCGTCAGCATCGGGGCAGCCGGACCGATGGCGGCGCCGTCCAGCCAGGGCAGTGCAACCGTCGGCGCCGTCCACAGGCATGCGGCGATGGCGGCGCGCAGGTGGCGTATCGTCAGCCGCCAACGGAACGCGCATCCAGCCAGGATGGATCCAACAGCCCAGCTCACGGCGAGCTCCGCTATCAGCAAGGTTCCGACAGATACCAGCCTGTGCGGATCGAACGGAAACAACACCGACTGGCCCTCGTCGAGCATGGCGGGCGTGATGAGGGCCGCGGTCAGCCGGGTCATGCCTGCGACGGCCGCGGCAAGCAGTGCCCCCGCAGCGAACTGCTCAACGATGAAGCGCACCGGCTCGGGCGCGGCGCGGCGCCGCTTCAGCCGGCGCCACCAGCATCCGCCGGGCCCAACTGCCGCAAGGGCCCAGCACCAGCTGGCGATGATGAGCGGGCGCAGATCGACCGGTGGCCGGGCGAATCGGTTCGCCAGGATCAGCCCAGCGGCTGACAGCGAGACCGCCCCCCCCGCCAGCACGGTCCAGGTCAGCCACTCGCCCAGATACAGGGCGCGACGCCGACGCTGAATCAGTGGGAAGGCGAGCAGGCCGGCAAGCGCAACGAGGGGTAGCATCGCGACGGCCAACACCCGATGCCGGAACGCGGTTCGGCGACCCGCCAAGTCGGCAGCGTTCACGTGGATCTCGAGCAGGGGAGCGCCGGTGGCGCTGGCGATCGCGAAGGTGTCGGACGACAAGACCTCTTCACGCGTGCTCGCGTACTGCTCGGTCAGGGAGACCGGACCGAACGACGTCGCCAGCAATCGCTCCGGGTTTGGGCCGGAGGATGTCGTCGCGATGACTGTTTCGGCAACCGCGACGGCGACGCGGCGGCCGGCGTACTCGACCGGGTCCACGAAGACCATCCGCATGCCGGCGTGACCAGGGGCGATGAAGAGGGTGGCGGGTCCTGCGAGCCGTTCCGGCGCGAGGTTCTTCTCGCCCGGCCCGTCGCTCCAGGCGAGCACCCGGTACGAATTGGCCGGTCCGTCTGGCACGTAGAGCGTCACCGCGACGCCGTGTTGGTCTACCGGCTCGGCCAGCGTGAGGAGTCGGTCGAAGAGGGCGGGGAGCCTGTCGCGCGAGGCCGAGGCGGCTGCAATCAGCTCACCCTCGCGGACGACACGGCGGGCCAGCGACTCGACCTCGCCCGCGCGTTCGCTGACGGTTTCGCGAACTTCACGTTCGACGCGCGCAGCCGTCGCCGCCGCACTCGGCCCGAACGCGAACAGTTCCCACGCCGCGCCGCCCGCCGCGAGGCACGCAGTGAGCGCGAGGGCGACGGCCACCAGACGAGAGGGCAAGGGCACGACGTGGTCGCACGAGCCGGATGCCGCCGGACGAGCCGCGGCAGCACGCGCGCAAGGCGTCTTGCGAGGATAGCAAAAAGGCGGCTGCTATACTTCCCGCGGCCGGCAACCCTGCCGGCATGTTATGGGCACGTTGCCGCTGCGCGCGGCGCTCAAGCGTGGCGGATTGATCACGGCGGCCAACTGGCCCGTGATCCTCATCGACTTTGGGATCGAATCCGTCTACAAGGTCGCGGTCGGCATTCCCGTGCTCGGCGGGGCCTTGATGGTGGGAACGCTCGTCGGCACCGACCTGCGCACGGTGGTCGCCGAAGGGATCGGTCCCACCACGGATCTCGTGCTCGGCTCACTTGCCGGATCGCCGGCTGCCCTCCTCGCGTTCCTTGGCGCGCTGGCGGTCACGGCGATCGGCGGCGAGGCCCTCACCTTTATCGTCAAGGCCGGCACGCTCACGGTATTCGTGGAGGGCGACCGTTCCGCAGGTGAGGTGCAGAATGAGCCGTTCGATGCCGAGGTCCTGCGCGACCTGGATCGCTTCGATCTGGCTACTGTCATCGCCGGCGCGCAGCGCTTCGCGCGACGCGCGGTGGTCCTCGCCGTCGGCCTGGGCCTAGTCTACGCGGTGCTCGGTCTTGCCTACGTGGCGGTGGTGACCTCGGGCCTACACGCGGCTGCCGGGTCCCGCTGGACACCGGCCTGGCCTGTCCTGGTGTTACTCGCGACGAGCACGGGGATTGTCGCCGTCACGGCGGCGAACCTTGCCTACGACCTGCTTCGGGTCGTGATCGTCACCGACGATTGTTCCGTGCGCACGGGCCTGGATCGCCTGCGCCGATTCGTCACGGAAGATGCCCGGCAGGTGATTGGCATCTTCAGCGTGATTGGAGGCGTGGAACTCATCGCCGGTGCGGCATCGATCCTTGCGACGGCCGGACTCACGCCCATCGCGTATTTGCCGTTCGTCGGCCTGGTCATGGTGCCGTTGCAGGCGGCGCTGTGGTTGATGCGGGGGCTGCTGTTTCAGGGGATGTCGCTGGCGAGCCTGGCGGCGTACCAGACGCAGTACCGTCGCTTTTCGCGGGAGCGGTGGCCGGTGGCGTAACGGGAGCCGGTGGCGGTGGTGTCTGTTTGTACAAGGCGAGCGTCTGCCTCCCCCCCGGCGCGACCGCGATCGTCGCGATGGCACTGGCATCCGCCATGACGGAGACGTCCTCGAGAGCCTGGGTCACCAGGGGATTGGCGGTCGGAACTCGAGGCAGGGCCTTGAAGTCTGCTGCGAACATGCCGAGTTCGGCGTCCGTCAGGGGCACGAGCGTGCCGAGTTTCGTGGCGATGGGAGCCGTCGCCGGCCGCGCACCGATTTTGTCCTGCCGCCGGACGGCGCCGTTCCCGGCATCGAGGCGGCGGATGGTGTTGTCAAAGAGCGCGATCGTGATCGTTTTGCCTTCGATGAGGGGCGCGCCCACCAGCGGAATGTGGAAGTCGTAGCACCACCGTCGCGTGCCGCGCGGGAGATCGTAGGCGCAGGCCATCCCGCCGTTCAGCGCGACGAAGAAACGCTGGTCGGACAGACTCACGTGCTCTGCCACGCCCGACAGCGGCGCTTTCCAGAGTAACGTCCCGGCCTTGAGATCGACAGCGGCCATCTCCTGGCTCGACAATCCGATCAGCACCACCACGGCTCCGACCGCTGGCGTGGTCGTCACGGGTGTCCCGAGGTCGATGCGCCAGACGACGCTGCCGTCGGTCGCGCGATAGGCGGTCAGCACGCCGCCGTCGGCGACGAGCAGCCAGCCGCGTTCGACGACGATGTGCGGCAGCGCGTCGGTAACCGACGTTGTCCATCGCACGGCACCGGTCGTTTCGTCGCGCGCTTCGATGGCGCCCTTCGTGACACCGAAGATCAAACCTTCACCGGCCGTCAGGCCGCGCCACGCGTCGTGATCGCTCGCCCACAGTTCATCGCCGTTCGCGCGCGCGTAAGCGCGCATCACCGACACGTTGCCCGCGGTGACGACAACGGTCGACGTGACGACGACCTTGGCGGAGAGATCGCGGGAATCAAGCGCCCGCTTCCATTCGATGGTGTAGGCTGGCGCCGCCTTCGGGGGCGCAGTCGGCGGCGTCGGCTTCGCGGGGGCGGCCGGCGAGACCGGTGGCGTCGGTGAGACCGGCGCGGGGGTTACTGGTGGCGGAGCGGCCGGGGGAACGGTTTGCCCGTCCTGCGCATGGTCGTGCGCCGCTAGGGGTAGCAGAATCCCGACCGCGAGGAGCAGACCCCTATATCTCGTGCGTCGCCACAGGGACACACGCTTATAATAGCGGTGTTCACGCGTGGCCTCCGGCCTGATCCTTGCGTCCACACGATCGCCAGTGACACATCAAACCATTTTCGTTCTCGATTTCGGATCGCAGTACACCCAACTCATCGCACGACGGTTGCGTGAGCTGTCGGTCTACTCGGAAATTCTCCCGCCGACCACCACGGCCGATGAGATCGAGCGCCGCCAGCCGGCCGGCATCATCTTCTCGGGCGGTCCCCGGAGCGTCTCCGACGTGGGCGCGCCGCAGTCGGATCCGCGGATTCTCGAACTCGGTGTGCCGGCGCTTGGCATCTGCTACGGGATGCAACTGATGACGCATACCCTTGGCGGCGAGGTGGGGAGTGCCCCGAGCCGCGAATACGGGCATGCCACGGTCACGCTGTCGCACGAGGGCTCCCTGTTTCACGAGTTGCCCTCGTCCTTGCGCGTGTGGGCCAGCCACGGAGACTTCGTGGCGCGGACGCCGGCCGGCTTTGAGGTGGTTGCCACCTCGCCGAACGCGCCGGTGGCGGCCATGCAGGATTCGTCGCGGCGGCTATACGGTCTGCTGTTCCACCCGGAGGTGGCGCACACCGAATCGGGCACGAACATCCTTAGGAACTTCGCCTATCGGGTCTGTGGCTGCCGCGGCGACTGGACGATGGCGTCGTTCGTGGACGAGACGATTGGCCGGATTCGCGCGCAGGTTGGGGACGGGCGTGTGGTCTGCGGCCTGTCCGGTGGAGTCGATTCGACGGTGGCCGCGGTGCTGCTTCACAAGGCCATCGGCGATCGGCTGACCTGCATCTTCGTGGACAACGGCTTATTGCGGCTGAACGAGGCCGAGCAGATTCGCACGCGCTTCGCCCGGCTGGGCCTCCCGCTTGTCAGCGCGGACGCGACCGACCTCTTTCTCGATCGGCTCGAAGGCGTGACCGACCCCGAGCGGAAGCGCAAGATCATCGGAGCCGCGTTCATCGACGTGTTCGAAATGCGCGCAAAGGAGATCGGAGAGTTCGATTTCCTCGCGCAAGGCACGCTCTATCCCGATGTCATCGAGAGCGTATCCGTGACGGGGCCGTCGGTCGTGATCAAGAGTCACCACAACGTCGGCGGACTGCCGGATCGGATGCGGTTCAAGCTGGTGGAACCGCTGCGCGAGTTGTTCAAGGACGAAGTGCGCGTGGTCGGTACCACCCTGGGCCTCGACGACGAGTTCGTCTGGCGCCAGCCGTTCCCGGGCCCCGGGCTGGCGGTGCGCCTCCTGGGACCGATCACGCGGGAGCGCCTGGATCTGCTGCGGCGCGCCGATGCCATCGTGGTGGACGAAATTCGCAAGGCGGGTTGGTATCGCCGCCTGTGGCAGTCATTCGCGGTCCTGCTGCCCGTCCAGAGCGTCGGCGTCATGGGCGATGGGCGCACCTACGAGTTCACCGTGGCGGTGCGGGCCGTCGAGAGCCGGGACGGCATGACGGCGGATTGGGCACGCTTGCCGCACGACCTGCTCGGCACGATCTCGTCGCGCATCGTCAATGAAGTGCGCGGCATCAATCGCGTCGTGTACGACATCAGCTCCAAGCCCCCGGCGACGATCGAGTGGGAATGAACGAGTTCGTTCACCTGCACCTGCACACCGAGTTCTCGTTGCTCGACGGCGCCTGCCGCATCGGCGAGCTGCTCGATCGTGCCGCGCAGCTGAAGATGCCCGCTGTGGCGGTCACCGAGCATGGGAACATGTTCTCGGCCGTCAGTTTCCACGACGAGGCCCGAAAGCGTGGCGTCAAGCCGATCCTCGGCTGCGAAGTCTACGTGGCCCCCGGCGCGCGCACGGACAAGTCCGGCACGCCCGGCGAAACCGCGAATCACCTGGTACTGCTTGCCGAGACGAACGAAGGGTTTCACAACCTCATCAAGCTGGTATCGGCGGGGTACACGGATGGGTTCTATTACAAGCCGCGCATCGACAAGGCGCTGCTCGCGCAGCACAGCCGCGGCCTGATTGGCCTGAGCAGCTGCCTGAAGGGCGAGGTCGCGACCGGCATCCGGACGGACCAGGCGCGCAAGGCGCTCGACGCGGCCGCGGTCTATCGCGACATTCTTGGCGCGGGCAACTTCTTCCTGGAGATGCAGAACCAGGGCCTGCCTGAACAGCGTGTCGTCAACACCGGTCTTCTCCCCATCGCCCGCGATCTCGAGATGCCGCTCGTGTGCACGAACGACGTGCACTATCTGCGGCAGACCGATCAGCAGCCGCACGACGTGCTGCTGTGCATCGGCAC
>JBDTNQ010000043.1:0-31706 GCA_039933635.1 Acidobacteriota bacterium | reverse complement strand
GCACGTCGGAGTACATCGCGGACGAACGGCGGAAGGGGAACATCTAAAGGGACCAAGGGACCAAGGGACCAAGGGACCAGGGGACCAGGGGACCAGGGGACGAAGGGACGAAGGGACGAAGGGACGAAGGGACGAATATGAATCGTCGCAAGATGCTGCAAGTTCTCGGCGCCGCGCCTGCGGTGGCGTTCACGTGGACTCCGCTCGAGGCGGCCGCGGCGGCCGATCACGCGCACGCGGCCGTGCAGGCTGCGGCGGCGAGGGGGCCGTACAAGCCGCGCTTCTTCACGGCGGCCGAGTTCGCCACAATCAAACTACTCTCGGATCTGATCATCCCTCGCGATGGGAAATCAGGCAGCGCGTCGGACGCTGGGGCGCCCGAATTCATCGACTACATCGTCGCCGAGCAGCCCGAGCGTCAGACGGCTATGCGCGGCGGGCTCGTGTGGCTCGACACCGAATCGCGTCGTCGTTTCGACAAGGGGTTCATGGCGGCGACGCCGGCCCAGCGTGCTCAGGTGCTCGATGACATCGCCTACCCTGCAAAGGCCTCGAAAGCTTTCAGTCACGGCGTCCGCTTCTTCACGACGATGCGCGATCTGGTGGCGACCGGATTCTGGTCGAGCAAGATCGGCATGGCCGACATCGGCTACATGGGGAACGTCTACGTCGCCGAGTGGAAGGGCGCGCCGGACGACGTCATGAAGAAGCTCGGGGTCAGCTACGAGTAGATCGCGTACGGCGGGCCTCCGCGGCTATCGGCTCAGGGCTTAGGGCTGGGGCTTGCGAACGGGCAACGCACGGCGCGTCGTGCAGTAGACTCGCGGCGTGTCTCTGACTCGCACCGAGATCCGCGTTCAGTGGGCTGATGCCGACCCGGCGCAGATTGTCTGGCATGGCAACTTCCTGCGCTATCTCGATCAGGCCGAACAGGACCTGTTCGGCGCCTTGGGCCTGACGTACCAGAGTATTGATGCGCGCTTCGCCGTGATCCTGCCGCGAACACGGTTCCAGTGCACCTTCAGATCGCCGGCTCGTGTGGGGGACCACCTCGTGGTGGAACTCTCGGTGATGGTGTTGCACCCGCGACGGATCCGGGTCCCGTTCACGATCACGAACCGCGAAACCGAGCGGCGCGTTCTGGAAGGCGACTACGAGATGGCCTGCGTCGCCCGCGACACGTTCGCGCCGTCCGATTTCCCCCCCGCGCTGTTCGAGCTGTTCGTGAGGGCCCAAACGCCTGAAGCACAGGTCCGCGGATCGGCGGACTGATCCTGTTCCCCGGCTGGGCGGCCGGAGGGCGACCGGAGCTCCCGCGCTTTCCGGGCCGCCCTCAGGCGCGAAGCGAGTGCCGGACTGCCACCCCTTGACATTAGGTGTCATAACATCTATTATCTGGTCATGGCGTTGCGGGACGAATTGAAGCAGGCGAAACCGTGGAAGAGCCTGGAGGAAGAGGCCAGCCTCAACATCGCCCGCACCTACGCCATTCTCGAACACGCCATGGCGCAGGCCCTGAAGCCGCACGACATCACGCCCACCCAGTACAACGTCCTGCGCATCCTGCGAGGGGCAGGGGACGTGGGCCTTTGCCGGAATGCGGTGGGGGAGCGGCTGGTGCGCCGGGTGCCTGACGTCACCCGACTGCTCGACCGGATGGAGCAGCTCGGGCTGATCGCGAGGGTCCGGGACGGCGAGGATCGCCGCTTCGTGTCCACCCGCCTGGCCCCGAAAGGCCAGGAAATCGTCGACCGGCTCGACCCTGAAGTCTGCGCAATCCATCGTCAACACCTCGGTCATCTGACCGAGTCGCAGCTGACTCAGTTGATCGAGCTGCTGACGGCCGCGCGCGGACGCATGCCCTAATTTTTTTGACCATGTAAGTGTTGTAACACTGTTTGTTTTAACGTTCACAAGGAGTTCATCATGACCACGACTGCCACCCAGATTGCCGTTCGCGCGTTTGATTTGGACAAGGCCCACAGCGACGTCACATTTCAGGTGCGTCACCTGCTGAGCAAGGTTCGCGGGCGTTTTACGGACTTCGCGGGTGTCGTGCAATTCGACGAAACGGATCCCACCGCCTCGTCCGTCACGTTCACCGTGCAGGCTGGCAGCATCGACACGAGTCAGCCCGACCGTGACGCACATCTCCGGTCCGGTGATTTCTTCAAGGTCGAAGAGTTCCCGACGCTGACCTTCGTCAGTCAGTCCATCACCCCCAAGGGTGGAGACGAGTACGACATCCTCGGCACCCTGACCATCCGTGGTGTGGCCAAGACCATCACACTGCCGGTCAGCTACCTCGGCCAGGCTGTCGATCCGTGGGGCAACGCGAAGCTCGCGTTCGAGGCAGAGACCACGATCAACCGCAAGGACTACGGCGTGAGCTGGAACGCCGCGCTCGAAACCGGCGGTTTCCTGGTGGGTGACGAGGTGAAGATCAGCGTGTCCATCCAGGCCGTCGCCGCGAAGTAGCTGGAAGTAGCTGACGGAAGCGCAATGAGGGCGTCATGAAACCGGGAGTCTTAAGACTCCCGGTTTCGGCGATCTTGCGCGGTTTGGGATCTCAGAGGTAGACTCCGCCAATCCAGCGATTGGTCTGCGAGTGGAAACGGTTCCACGCGCGGATATTCGGGGTTTGCTGCGGGTGCTCGTCCCCGCCCGGTTTCGTAGAGGTCCCATGCTCATCTCTGCTCGACTTCGTCCACGGCGTTCGTTCCTTCTCAGGACTCACTCCTGGCGCATCGGCGCCGTGCTGGCGGCTGCCGCGGTGGTACTCGTCGCTGGCATGCGGCTCGACTGGCGCGTGGGCGCCCAGGCTGCGCCGCAGGGCGGCGCCGGGGCGCGCGCCATTAAAGTGCTGTTCCTCGGGCAGGATGAAGACAAGCCGCACAATCCGGCCGCGATGTACCCGTATCTCGCGGCGCCGCTCGCGCGACGCGGGATTCAGCTGACCTACATCGCGACCCCCGAACAGGGGCTCACCCCGGACAAGCTCAAGTACTACGACGCCGTGCTGATCTACGGCAATCACGAGCGCATCGCGCCGGATCAGGAGAAGGCGCTGCTGGACTTCGTCGAGGGCGGCAAGGGCCTGCTCGCCATCCACTCCGCATCGGCGGAATTCACGAACTCCGAAAAGTACATCGCGCTCGTCGGCGCCCAGTTCCTCCGCCATGGCACCGGGGACTTCACCGCCGAGATTACGCAGCCGACGCATCCCGTGATGCAGGACGTCAAGCCCTTCAGTACGTGGGATGAGACCTACGTGCACACCAAGCCGAACATGGCGAATCGGACGGTGCTGATGGAGCGCGTCGACGCAAACGGGCGCGAGCCATGGACCTGGGTGCGCACCCAGGGCAAGGGCCGCGTGTTCTATACCGCGTACGGCCACGACGAACGGACCTGGAGCAAGCCGGATTTCACGCAACTCATCGAGAACGCCGTCTCCTGGACCGTCGACGAGGCCACGCGCAACGCGTGGAAGCGCGTGCCAATGCCAGACGTCAGCTACGTGGCCGGCTACGACGTCCCGAACTACGAGCGGAAGAACCCCAAGCCCGAGTACCAGATGGCGTTCTCGCCCGAGGAGGAGCAGCGCTTCATCCAGACGCCCGGCGAGTTCGACGTGCAGCTCTTCGCGAGCGAGCCTGACGTCGTGAAGCCCATCACGATGACGTTCGATGAACGCGGACGCCTGTGGGTCGTCGAGGCGCACGACTACCCGAACAACGTCCTCATGGGCAACCCGGGTAACGACATCGTCAAGATTCTCGAGGACACGAACAACGACGGCCGCGCCGACAAGGTCACCGTCTTTGCCGATCACATCAACCTGGCCACCAGCCTGGTCTTCGCCAATGGCGGCGTGATCGTTGCGGCGCAACCCTATTTCCTGTTCCTCAAGGACACGAACGGCGACGACAAGGCCGACGTGCGTCAGATTCTCAACTCGGGTTGGGGCACGCGCGACACGCACGCCGGGCCGTCCAACCTGATGTACGGCCCCGATAACTACGTGTACGGCGTCGTCGGCTACTCCGGCTTCGACGGCGAGATGAATGGCAAGAAGATGCAGTTCACCCAGGGGCCCTACCGCTTCAAGCCGGACGGCACCGGGTTCGAGTACCTGACGACCTCGACGAACAACACGTGGGGCCTGGGCTTCAACGAGACCGGCGACGTGTTCGGATCGACGGCGAACGGGGATCCGAGCTGGTACCTCGGCATTCCGAACCGGTACTTCGAGGGCCTCCAGGGGATGCCGGGCCCGGCGGGCCGCGGCGGCGCGGGCCCCGGCTACCAGAGCCTGGCGCAGTTCACCGGAATCCACTACACGACGCCGTACATCCGCCAGGTCGACAACATGGGCTACTACACCGCGGGCGCGGGGCACATGTTCTACACCGCCCGGCAGTTCCCGAAGGAATACTGGAACCGCATTGCATTCGTGAACGAGCCCACGGTGCACGTCACCGGTCAAGTCGTGATCGAGTCGCAGGGGGCCGGCTACGTCGCGAAGGACGGCTGGAACCTGATGTCGAGCGCGGAGGAATGGTTTGCACCAGTCAACGCCCAGGTCGGGCCCGATGGCGCTGTGTGGGTGTCGGACTGGTACACCTTCATCGCCCAGCACAATCCGACACCGACCGGCTACAGTTCCGGCCGCGGCGGCGCCTACGAGACGTCGATGCGCGACCGCGCGCACGGGCGCATCTACCGCGTCAGCTACAAGGGCGCCACGCCCGGGGCGAAGCGGTCGCTCTCCAAGTCGAACCCGGCGGGGCTGCTCGAGGCGCTCGGCTCGGACAACATGTTCTGGCGTCTGACGGCGCAGCGCCTGCTCGTCGAGCGCGCGCAGAAAGATGTCGTGCCCCAGCTTGTCGCGATGGTGCGCAACAAGTCGGTGGATGCCATCGGGATCAACGGTGGCGCGTTCCACGCCTTGTGGACGCTGCAGGGCCTTGGTGAACTCGCGACGGCGAACACGGAGGCCTACCGCGCGGCGGTGGAGGCGTTGAAGCACCCGGCAGCGGGCGTGCGCAAGGCGGCCGCGCAGGTTCTGCCGCATACCCCAGCCGCGGCCAATGCCATCCTGACGGCCGGTCTACTGGCCGATCCTGATCTGCACACGCGCCTTGCCGCGACGCTCGTGATGGCAGACATGCCCGCGTCTCCGGACACCGCGGCCGCCATCTTCAAGGCGAGCCAGGTCACCGAGAACTTCACCGATCCCTGGCTGGGCCGCGCGCTCTATATCGCGGCGACCAAGCAGCAGCAGGACTTTCTCGTGCAGTACGAGAAGGATCCGAACAAGCTGCCGTTCAGCGGTCTCTCTGTGCCGTTGCGCATCGGTAATCTGAAACCGGATTGGCGCATGCCGGCGTCAGCCGATCTGGCCGGCGAGTGGAAGGACATGCAGGTCCCCGGCAACTGGGAAAGCCGCGGCCTTGCGAACTTCGATGGCGTGGTGTGGTTCAGCCGGACGGTTGACCTGCCGGCGGCCGCGTCCGCCGACTCGCTCTCGCTTGGCAGCATTCGCAACACCGCCGAGGTGTGGCTGAACGGCATCGTGCTCGCCCCGGCCAGTGCGCCGGCCGCAGGAGAGCCCGCACCCGCCGCGGGTGCGCCCAGCGCTGGTCGCGGCGCCGTGGCGCCACAGACGGCTGGGCTCCCGCTGAACCTCGCCGCCGTCGCCAGGAGCTCTCAGGTCTCGTACGCGGTTCCCGCTGGCGTGCTGCATCAGGGTGCAAACACAATCACGGTGCGCATTCAGAACCAACGCGCCGAGGGCGGCTTCACCGGAGTGCCTGCGGACATGTTCCTGCAGTCAGGCCAGACGAAGATGCCGCTTGCGGGCACGTGGAAGTACCGCGTCGAGCGCTCCGCAAACACAGGCGCCCTCTACTCGAAGCCCGGTGAACTGGCGGCGCACGTGGCGTTTACGGCCGGCGGGGGCATGACCGGCGCCGCGGCGTCCGCGCTTCCGACGGTCGCGGCGGTGCCTGATGTCACGCTGCAACTGGGCGTCGTGCGTAATGAGATGAAGTACTCCGCCACGCAGTTGACGGTCCAGGCGGGACAGATGGTCGAAGTCGTGTTCACGAACACCGACGAGATGCAGCACAACTTCGTGCTCGGGGCGTCCGGATCACTGCAGGCGATTGGGGCCGCGGCGGATGCCCTGGCCGCGCTGCCCGGGGCCGTCAACCAGGCCTACGTCCCGGACGTCGCGCAGGTGATCGTGAAGACGCCGCTCGTCAATCCCGGCGAGACCGTGCGCGTGCAGTTCAGGGCGCCGGCCGCCGTCGGCGAGTATCCGTATATGTGCACCTTCCCAGCGCACTGGCGGATCATGAACGGCGTGTTGAATGTGGTGGCCGCTCCGGCGCGCGGTCGTGGTGCAGCCCCGCAGGCGGCTCCGGCCGGGCAGGCACCAGCGGGCCAAGGCCCAGGTGCCGCGGCCGGACCGGGAGGCCGGGCGGGCGGACGCGGACAGTAGTCGGGCTAGTCCTTTTCGGCGGGGACGGCGGCGGCAGGAACCGCCTTCTTGCGCTTCGCCTTTGTCGGCTTGTTCGGCGCGGGCTCGTCGGACTTCGTGAGCGTGACCATGTCCGTGATGAACACTTTTCGGCCATGGTTGTCGAATTCGATCGCGGTGTAGCGTTCGTCCGACGACAACACCGTACCGGCGCCGTAGTTGGCCTGTGCTACGCGGTTGCCTTTGGCAAAGAGCTTCACGAAACCTCCTGACGGCCGGCTCGCGGGAAGTCACGCGAGGCGGGAGAAACGAGCCGGAGTCCGGTCTTCCGATCGGACCCCGGCATCAACGATGCTACCAGCGGGGCTCGCGACGGCGATTGCCGCCACCGCCACCACCGCCGTAGCCGCCGCCACCGCCCGCCGAGCGGCCTCCGCCAAAGTCGCCGCGGGGAGCCTGCGGACGGGCCTCGTTCACGGTCAACCGGCGTCCCTCGAACTCGCGCTCGTGGAACTGGTCGATAGCCGTGCGGGCGCCTTCCTCGGTCTCCATTTCGACGAACGCAAACCCGCGGGACTGGCCCGTGGCGCGGTCGCGAATCAGGTTCACCGACTGGACCGGACCAGCCTGGGCGAACAGACCCTGCAGCGCGTTCTCTTCGGTGGAGAACGCAAGATTACCAACGTACAACTTAAGATTCATTACTGTCCCTCGATGTCCGTTTGAAACGGACCGGCCGTGCAATCGCTCGGCATCCACTAGATGAGCCGGTGGACCATCCACAAACTGAACTGCTGCAGGGCAAGAGGGAAGCGAGAAAGGCTCGATCGTCTCAGGACTCGTCAGCGGCAGGCTAGCTCAAGCACGTCAAGCATACCGTGGCCG
The DNA here is from genome assembly GCA_039933635.1 of Acidobacteriota bacterium. Lineage (GTDB taxonomy): Bacteria > Acidobacteriota > Vicinamibacteria > Vicinamibacterales > SCN-69-37 > JBDTNQ01. The sequence continues at coordinate 24,334 of JBDTNQ010000043.1, read as the reverse complement.
CGGGATTATTGGCAACCAGACGGCTCCCTGGAGTACCATCTGAGAGCCTACCGGTCATGCTGTTCGGTGGTGTCGATGCCCTCGGAGGGTCCTTGCAGAAATCTCGTCCCACCCAGAACAAACGCGCTCGAGAGCGGGCCCGTCAGGAGAAAGCGCAGCAAAAGGCGGCTCGCAGGCTCGAAGCGAAGTCCCGCAAGCCCGCCGAATCGAACGGCGCCCCCGGCGAAGACCCCGATATCGCGGGCATCGTCCCCGGGCCGCAGCCCTCGCCGTGGGGTGATGAGCTTGACGACGTCGAAACCGAAGAAGAAGACGAGACCGAAGAACAGGCGTAAGCGGCTATCCCGCCCCGAACCACGCTATAGTTCACACGCACAATATTGAGGGCAGTCGTCTCCTCCGCCCGTTTCGGGAACGGAGTGCTTGCGACGTCTGCCCAAGAGGCCACGCAATACGATGACGCCACGTATCCACCTGGTGAATCCCAGCCGCACCACTTTCGGTACCGCAGTCATTACGCCCCGCTGGCTCTTCGTGCTCGCGGCAGCCACGGGCACGGAGTGGGGCGACCCGCTCATCGTCGACGAATCCCTCGTGCGGTTCGATCCGGCCACCGTCAGCAAGGGGGACGTGGTCGGCATCGGCATCCACAGCGGCAATGCGCGTCGTGGATATGAAATCGGCAACGCCGTGCGCGAGCGAGGCGCATGGGTGGTGTTCGGCGGAATTCACAGCACACTCTTCCCGGAGGAAGTGCTCGAGCGCGGCGGGGCTCATGCCGTCGTGAAGGGCGATGGTGACGTGATTTGGCGCCGCGTCGTGGCCGCCTGTCTCGCGGGTAAACCGGAACGCATCTACGACGGCGGACGGATCTCCGGTGAGGAGTTCGTGCCGGCGCGGTGGGACCTGCTTCCGCCAGACAGCTATATGTGGGCGTCGGTGCAGACCGTGCGGGGCTGCCCGAAGCACTGCTCGTTCTGTTCCGTCTGGCGCACCGACGGACAGAAGCCGCGGGCGCGTGAGGTCGACTTGATCGTGGGCGAGATCGTCGAGTTGCGCCGCAAGGGCTTCAGGTTCGTCGCGCTGGCGGATGACAACTTCTATCCCGTCCCGCTGAGCGATCTGGCCGCCGCGCGTCGCCGGGAAGATCCCACGCGCCTCAATGAGCTGCTGGCGATTCGCCGCGAACGATTCGAGCTGATGGCGAAGCTCGAGCAGCTGCCCGACGACATGGTGTTCTTCACGCAGATCACGATGGAAGCGGCCGAGGACGAGGAGTTCCTCGAGGCGATGCGGCGGGCGAAGATCAAGGGCGCCCTCGTCGGCGTCGAGGCCGTGACGCCGGAAGGGCTGAAGGACGTTTACAAGGGCTTCAACCTGGCCGGTGAGGATCTCGTCCAGCGACTGAAGCAGTTCCGCAAGCACGGCGTGCACATCCTCGGCTCGTTCATCTTCGGCTTGCCGAGCGATCGATCCGAGACGTTCCAGACGACCCTCGATCTTGCGGGGCGTGCCGATCTGACCTTCGCGCAATTCGTGCTGCTGACCCCCTTCCCCGGCACAGTGGACTTCGAGAAGTGGCAGAAGGAACAGGTCAACCCCGTCATGGTCGACGGCGTGCCCGTGACCACGCACTGGCTGATCGATGAGGACAAGCGGCCCAAGATCTACATGCCGCATCCGACGATGTCGTCCGACGAGATTCGCGCCCGCACGCAGAAGGTGTGGGACGATTTCTACAGCTTCGGCCGCGTGTGGGAGCGCTCCAAGGTCGTCAAATCGATGCGATCGCGTCTGGCGTTCGTGCTGGTCTCCAAGCTCTATCGTCAGATGTACGCCAACACGGGTATCGCGACCGACAGCGCGCGCGTGCAGCGCTCGGCGAAGCGTGCCAAGTGGATCGGTCGCGCCGCGCGCCGCCTGTTCACCGCCCGTCCGATGCCGGACCTGGCGATGCCGCCGCGTTCAATACGCACGTCGAACTGATCTTCCTGAAGGTCCGGGGCTCCACGGAATGTCCACGGGGCCATGGCGTGCTTACAGGTCCAGGGCTCCACGGACGGTCCGCGTCTGGCGAAGCGCTGCAAGCCCGCGTGCTGCGTCGGTGACGTCATCGCCCGCGCGCAACGACCACACCCAGGCCCCCGCGTAGCCCATTCGCCGCGCCGTCTCGATGACGTCGTCAGTGCGCCACGCCGAGCCCCGGGTCGGGAGTTCGCCGAGGACGACGGGACGATCGAGCGCGAACTCCGACACCGGTGTCGTGAGCGGCAGGCGTGAGTCGAGCCGGTCGTACCAGTGCACCTGGTAGAAATCCAGTCCCGTGCCCTTCACGAGGTTCAGCCAGCTGGCGTGCGCGCTGCCCACGGTGACCGGCCGCGCGGTCCTGGCGTGAATGGCAGACGCCGTGTCGGAGATGAACCCGCGCATCGCGCGGCGGCCGATGGAGCATCGCGGGTCGATCGTGCCGGCGCCGAACGTGGACCACTCTGGTTCGTTGATGATTTCCCACGCGGCGATGGCCTCGTGCGAGGCGTAGCGCTCCACCAGCGGCGCGACGACGCGATCGATCAGGGCCGCGCGCGATGCCGGCTGCGCAAGGATGCGGCGGCGGCCCCTCGTCTGCACGCCGCCGACCTGTTCAACGCGCGCGCACCACAGGAAATCGAACAAGGAGAAGACCACGCGCACGTCGTGCCGTTCCGCGAGGTCGAGTGCGGCATCGACGTCTGGGAACACGAACGCATCGAGCCCGGTCGGCACGCCGTTGGGATCGAACGCGATACCCGCGCGGCCGTCGCAGAAGAGGAACCACCTGACAATGCCAACGCCCGACGCGCGCAGGCTCGCGAAGTTGTCGTCAAGTCCGTCGGCGGGCGCGGCGGCCATGCCCCCGGCCGGCTGCCAGGCATTGGCCCCGAAATCACACCCGTAGCGTCCCCATGGCAGGTTGGCCCCAAGGACGAAGGTGTCGGAGTCCGTAAGCAGGTTCAGGGCTTCAACGTGACGTTCTTGATCACATCGCCCATGCCGAGCTTGTCGACGACGTCCATGCCCTTGGTGACCTTGCCGAGAAGGGCGTACTTGCCGTTGATGCCGGGATTGGCGATGCGGATGATGAACAACTGGCTGTCCGCGTCTTCAGGCTTGCGGTCGGCCTGATACGCGAAACCCACGGTACCGCGATCGAACGAGCGCTTCGATGTTTCCTTCACGCCGACGCGCTTGCCGCTGCCCCCGAAGCCCCACTCGCTCAGCTTCTGCATGTTCCGGCTGATGGGATCGCCGAACTGGACGACGCCCGCCTGCGCGTGGTGGATGCGCTGGCCACGATAGAAGTTGGTCTTGATGAGATCGAGAATCTTCGCGACCGACTGCGGCGCGTCCGCCGGGTACAGCTCGACTTCGACTGGTCCCTTGACGGTGTCGATCAGGATGACGGGGCCGGCGGCCGCGGCCGGCTTGGCGGCGGGCGGGGCCGACCGTTGGGCGGACGCCGATGTCGCGGCCACGACGGCCACAGCGGCCAGAACGAGAAGGATTCGCGATCGCACCATGTCGACACCTCCAGGCAAAGTTCAACGCGGCCAGCCCGGCGCAGATACGCAGAGCAGGCGAAAGGCCGGTGCAGCTCGACCGCGGGCAGCGATAGTGTAAGCCGACCACGGTCCCGTCTGCACGCCCCTTTGCCAGGGGCCGATTCGCGGTAATCTGGCCTCGAGGTGTGATGCGACGCATCGGCCTGACCTCGTGCGTGGCCGTGATAGTGGCGGCGGGGCTGTCGGCTCGGCAGGAACCCGTTTTCCGGGCGAGGTCCGAGACTGTCCCCGTGTATGTGACGGTCGTTGGCGCGGACGGTCACCTGGTGACCGATCTCACCCGCGGCGACTTCCAGCTCTTCGACAACGGCCGAGCCCAGCCCATCACGCTGTTCTCGTCCGGCATTCAGCCCATCAACATCATCGTCATGCTCGACATGAGCGGGAGCATGACGGGCAATCTCGGCGTGCTGCGGCGATCCGCCGTGCAGATGTTCACGCGGTTGCTGCCGGCCGATCAGGCGCGCGTGGGCAACTTCGGTGACCGCATCGTGATCAGTCCGACGTTCACGAACAACGTCGACACGCTCATCCGCGCCTTGTATCTGGATCTCGCGCCGGGCGGCAACACGCCGTTGTGGGGCGCCGTCAACGCCGCGATGGGCGCGCTCGCCCGACTTGACGGCCGCCGCGTCGTGCTCGTGTTGAGCGACGGCAAGAACACGGCGCCGATGCCGACGCTCCGCGAGGTGGTGCAGCGGGCCCAGCTCGAGGACTTCATGGTCTACGCGATCGGTCTACGCAGTCGCGGCGGTTTCACGGCGCCTGGACGATTTGGCGGCGGTACCGGCGGCCGGCGGACGGGACGCGGAGAAGACGAGCCAGATCCCGGTATGCGCGAACTCGCCGAGGAGAGTGGGGGCGGCTACTTCGCGTTGACGGATACCTTCGATCTCGGCGACACGTTCGCGCGCGTCGCCGACGAACTGCACCGTCAGTACCTGCTGGGGTACGCTGCACCGGAGGACGACGGCCGAGTCCACACGATCGAAGTCAGAGCGGTGGACGGCGCCCTGAAGGTCCGCGCGCGTCGCAGCTATCAAGCGCCGCAGCGACGGTGAGGCGCCGGCCCACACTTTGAAAATCAAGAACCCATTGCGAGGATCCATGAAGAGACTTCCTGTTGCCGTATGCGCGTTCGTCGTGGCCGTGCTCGCGTCCGCATCGCCGGTGTTGCTGGCGAGGCAGCGCGCGCCGCTTGTCGCCAACGAGCCGGGCATGCCGACCGTCGCGCGCATGTACGTCATGAACCGGGACCCGGCCGATGCAATTCCCGTTGTGATCCACGGCGGATCCGACGTCCAGCCAGTGGCGGTGATGTCGGTGCCGCCGGTGACGCTGGCGCCCAGCGCCAGCGTCGGCACGCGCGCCATTCGCCAGGTCTGGGAATACCGGCGTGTGAGTGTGCCCGGGACGCAGGATCCAACAGAGGCGTTGAACGGGGCTGGGGCTGAGGGATGGGAAGCCGTGTCGGCGCTGACGACTGCGGCAGGTCTGCAGGTGCTGATGAAACGACCGAGATGAGGGAAGACGGAAAGACCGGGTCTTGATCGGCAAGACCCGGTCTTCCAGACGCGCGCGCTTACCAGCGCGGTTCGCGACGGCGACCGTTGCCGCCGCCGCCACCACCGCCGCCGTTGCCACCGCGGCCGCCACCGCCGCCGCCGAATCCACCGCCGCCACCACGGCCGCCACCGCCACCGCCGAACCCACCGCCACCGCCGCCGAAGCCGCGTCCGCCGCCGCTGGCGGGCGGGCGGGCCTCGTTCACCGCAATCCGGCGGCCGTCGAGTTCGGTTTCGTTGAACTTCTCAATCGCTGCCCGCGCGCCGTCGTCAGTCTGCATCTCGACGAAGCCGAAGCCGCGCGAACGCCCCGTTGACTGATCGCGCATCACGCGAACCGACTCCACGGGACCCGCTTGAGAGAACAGGTCCTGCAGCGTGCTCTCTTCGGTGGAAAACGGCAGGTTTCCTACGAACAACTTCCGATTCATGCATCCTCTTCTCGTCCGCTAGTGCGGGCGTACCGCGTGGAGCGGCGTGCGAGCGAACCAGGCCTGTGGACCATCCACGAACTGCAGCGGGAACGAGAGGGGGATCGAGCGACGCTCGGTCGTCCTGAACGATACCAGCGGCGGCGGGCTGTTTGGCTCCCAAAGCCAGCATAGCGGACCCCTGAGGTCGGTGCAATCCGCCTCGGCCCGTCAACGTTAATCTTTCCGATGTGGTGAAATCACAGCTGTGACCACGAGCATCTCCGACACCATGACGCGCGTGCGGGTCGTCGGTCGTGGACGGGCCGGCGGCGCGATTGCCGGCCGCCTCAGCGAGCGTGGCTTGCTGCATGACGACGATCCGGATCTGGTGCTGCTGTGTGTGCCGGACACGGCGATCGCCGAGGTCGCGCGCGCCATCGCGCCGGGTCCGTGGGTGGCGCACGTGAGCGGCGCCACGCCGCTGGCGGCGCTGACGCCGCACACGCGCGCCTTCGGCGTGCATCCGCTGCAGACGTTCACCACCGCGCGCGGTCCCGAACAACTGGACGGCGCGTGGGCCGCCGTCACCGCGTTCGACGAACCCGCGCGCGAGAGGGGACGATGGCTGGCGGGCGTGCTGGGGCTTCGGCCGTTCGACCTTGCCGACGATCGTCGTGCGCTCTATCACGCAGGCGCTTCGATGGCGTCGAACTTCCTCGTCACGCTCTATCGCGCGGCCGCGCGGGCCGTGGAAACGGCCGGCGCGCCGCCTGAGGCGCTCATTCCCCTGATGGAGCGGACCATCGCCAATCACTTCGCGTTGACCGGCCCAATCGCCCGCGGCGATTGGGCGACGGTCGACGCGCACGTCGCGGCACTTCGCGAGCAGCTTCCCGATCTGGAAGTGCTCTATCGCGTGCTCGCTGAGGCTACTCGACCATGAGATGGGTCTGGACCGTTCCGGAACTCCGTGCGGCATTGTCGCAATCGCGCACCCACCGGCGTATTGGCTTCGTGCCCACGATGGGCGCCTTGCATGCGGGGCATGTCGCGCTCTTCAACGTCGCCCGCCAGGAGTGTGACATCGTCGTGGCCAGCATCTTCGTGAACCCGGCGCAGTTCAACGATCCGGCCGATCTCGCCGCGTATCCACGACAGGAAGACAGGGACGGCGAGCTGGCCGCCGAGGCCGGTGTCGATGTCTTGTTCGTTCCGAAGGCCGGCGACGTCTACCGCACCGGCTGCGCGACCGACATGCGCATCGGCGGGGCGGCGCTCGGATTCGAGGGCGATCACCGCCCCGGGCATTTCAACGGCGTCGCGCTCGTGTGCCTGAAACTGTTCAACATGGTGAAGCCGGACGCAGCCTATTTCGGCCAGAAGGATGCGCAACAAGTGGCCGTCATCCGGCAGACCGTGCGAGACCTCAACCTCGACCTCGAGGTCCGGGTCGTGCCGACGATGCGCGACGCTCAGGGCCTGGCGTTGTCGTCGCGCAATGCCCGCCTGTCAGCGGCCGAGAAGGCACGGGCGCTGGCCATTCCCAAGGCGCTCAGGGCCGGCCTCCTGGCCGCCCGCCAGGGAGAGGATCCCGTGAACGCGGCCAGGCGCGAGCTCGAGGGATTGGACATCGAATACGTGTCGATTGCCGCGTTCGACGACGACCCCACCCTCGTGGTGGCCGTCCGCGTGGGCACGACCCGACTGATCGATAATGTGCCCTTGAAGCACCCTGGCGCCGCGGGCTTGGAGAGGCCTGAGAAGATCGAAGTTTGACAGGGGAAATTGGGTGCCTGCCGCTCGCAGGCGGCCGTCCGAGAAACCGATGCCGAAGCTGACCTTGCCGGAGATTGCTGCGATGCGCGCCCGTGGGGAGCGCCTCGTGATTGTCACTGCCTACGATGCGCCGTCGGCGCGTCTGGCGGACGGCGCCGGCGTGGACATGATCCTCGTGGGTGACTCGGCGGGCACCACGGTCCTTGGTGGTCAGTCGACGGTGCCGGTCACCATGGACGAGATGCTCGTGTTCACGCGCGGGGTCATGCGCGGTGCGACGCGTGCGTTCGTCGTGGCCGACATGCCGTTCGGGTCCTATCAGGTTTCCGAGGACACGGCGGTCGCCAATGCGATCCGGTTCGTCAAGGAAGGCGGCGCCGATGCCGTGAAGCTCGAAGGCGCCGGGCGCACGCTCACGCGCATCAGCGGCATCGTCGAGGCCGGCATCCCGGTCATGGGACACATTGGTCTCACGCCGCAGTCGGCCACGAAGCTCGGTGGCTACCGGGCGCAGGGTCGCACCGCGTCCGCGGCACGACGTCTGGTGGACGAAGCGGTCGCGCTCGAACGAGCCGGCTGCTTCGCGATTGTCCTTGAAGCCATGCCCTCGATCGTCGCCGCGCGCATCACCGAGGCCGTGAAGATTCCCACCATCGGCATCGGCGCCGGTGTCGAGTGTTCGGGGCAGGTGCTGGTGTGGCACGACCTGTTGGGATTGTCCGAGGGCCCGGTGCCGCGTTTCGTGAAGGCATACGCCGACCTGGCGTCGACGATCGGCGCGGCGATCGCCACGTACGCTGACGAAGTCAGACGGGGCGCGTATCCGGAAACGCGTCACACGTACGGCATGCCTGACGACGAACGCGAACAGCTCGAGTCAGCGTTGGCAAGGCGGAAATAGCGGTGGTCGGGAGCCGCGGACGTTCACGTCCATGGAGCCCCGGACCTTCAGGTCCGGGGCAGCAAGGTGCAAGCGTATGCGGTATCTGCTGAACCAAGTCTTGAGCATCGTGATCGCGCTCGCAACGCCTGCGGCCGCGGCCGTTCGCCAGAACCCTGCGCCGGTGCCTGTGCCGGAAGTAGAGGTCAGCCAGCACGCGCCTGCCGACTTCGCCGGCGCGTGGGAGTACAACGCCGCCGAGAGTCTCAACGCCGCAACGGGGAAGCCGGAACAGGCGCCGCGCAGCGCCACGCAACGCGGCCGCGGCACGGCGTCCGCGAGGGGCGGCGGTGCAGCCGGTGGACGGGCGGGGGGCGACGGTGGATTTGGTGGCGTGCCGGGACGATCGTCCGACATCGGGCCTACGCCGGAAATGCTGCGCGCGTCCCGCGACCTGATGCGCGATCTCCTGGAGATCCCCGAGTCGCTTGACGTCACGGTGACGCCCGCGTCGATCACCTTCAAGGACGATCTCGACCGCAGTCGTTCGTATCCGACCGACGGCAGCAAGCACAGTTACCGGCTCGGCGGGTCATCGTACGACGCGCGCGTCGTATGGAAGAACTCTCAACTGCGTAAGGACATCGATGGGGACTACGGCTTCAAGATGTCGGAGGTCTACTTCCTCAGCAACGACGCGAAGCGGCTGTTCGTGATTCTCCGCGTTGCGGACATGCGCCGGAACGCGCCCATGGTCGGCGCCGATCGCGTCTACGATCGCGTCGACCGCGTCGAGGCCGTCGCGCAGACGCCGGCGTCCAGGTAACACGCAGGATTTGTCCTCATGATCTCCCGCGTCATCGTCATCACGCTCGCGTTCATCGTGGCCGCTGTGCAGGCCTCACGCGGCGCATGGATGGAATCGGCCGGGCTCGTCGGGCTCGGGACTGGGCTGCTGATGCTGCGCGTCTGGGGCGCACAACCGCGAAGGCGATGGCTGGCGTGGGTCGCGTTTTCGGTGACCGCCGTGGCGATGGTGGTCGTCGCGTTGCGAATGAGAGGGTAGGCCGGGGATCGCCCCGGCCGCTCCCTAGGCCGTCTCGTCGCCTTCTTCCTTCTCGTCCGCGTCTTCGTCTTCATCCTCGTCTTCGTCGAAATCGTCCTCGTCTTCGTCCTCGTCGAGGTCGTCGTCTTCTTCATCTTTCGCCGCTTCGTCCTTCGGCGCGAGGGTGGCCTCGTCGCTTCTGGGGGATACCCACCGCAGGGCGTTGGGATCCTGAGGGTCTGGCGTCTGGGTGAATTTGTTCGTCATGGCATGTCCTCGATTCTGCCTGTCAGACGCCGAGCAGAATGCTGACGTCGGTGTTCTCAAAGGCAATGGCTGTGCCACTCAGACTACCGCGGTCCTGTCGCGGATCCTATTCGCGAATCCCAGCTGACGGGCGACGATGGGTAAGAACGTGCTGCCACGTGATTCACACGCCGTCCCGAAACCAGTGGTTCGTCTTAGTCCACACGGAGGACATCCGCGGGGTTCAGGCGTCCGGCGCGTCGTGACGGGAGATAGGTAGACACCAGCGCCGCGGCGAGCACGACTGCCGCGGTCGCGATGATGGCCGAGAATCCCGTCGTGTCCACCTTGAACAGTTGCGCTTCGGCCAATCGAGCAGCCCACCGGGTCGCCAGCAAGCCGATGACGAGTCCCACGCCGACTGGGGCCAGTCCCTGACGGATCACCATGGCGATGAGCGAACTTCCCGTGGCGCCGATTGCCGCGCGAATGGCCAGTTCGCGCGTTCGACTCGCGACGAGAAAGCCGACCACGCCGACGATACCGAAGGCCGTGAGCAGAAGAGCGACCGCGCTCAGAACACTGAGAACCGTCGTCTGGAAGCGCGGGTTGCGATAGTCGGTGACGTTGAAGATGCCGTCCGTCCACCACGACGCCGTGGTCCTGGTTGTCGGCGAGGCAGACTTCACTGCTTGTTCGAGACTGCGGAGGCTGCTGTCGCGGTTCGTGCGCAGACGGACGAGAAGCGTGAGACGCCGCAGGTCGCGTCCGGGAATGGCGAGTGCCTGAGCCGGAGAGTCGTCTCCGATGCCCTGGAGGATGTCGGACGAAACGCCGACGACGTGAAACGTGCGTCCTCGTCCGTTGTCGAACGTGCCGCCGAGGGGATCGCGATCGCCGAAGAGGACGCGGGCGGCCGAGGCCGACAGTACTGCCGCATCCGGATCGGATTGCGCATCCTCTGGCGTCAACGTACGACCGCGAACGATCGGAATGCGTGCGGCTTCGAAGAATCCAGGAAGCACGTAGCGGATTCCGACGCGGGCTCCGCCTGTCCCGCGCAGGCCGTCGTCGGGCGCGGAGCCATCAAATGGCATCTGGCTCGCGGCGCCAGCTGCGCTGACGTCCGGCAGCCGCGAGATTGTTGTGAGCAGTCGCATCGACTGCTCCTGGAAATTCGGACCGGGCGCCCATCCCACGCTCAGCCGCGCGACCTGTTGGGGGTCGAAGCCCAGCGGCGTCTGCAGTAAGTCGACAAAGGCCCGTCCCGTTACCGTGGCGCCAAACACGAGCAGCACTGTCAGCGCGACCTGGACGGCAACGAGCGGCCGTCCCAGTTTCCAACCCCGACCTGAGTGAGAGCCGGCGCCAGTCAGGACCAACGGTTGCGCATCACGCATCACGCCGTGCCACGTGGGCAGGAACGAGAAGACGAGCGTCGTGACCAGACCGAGGCCCAGCGTGATGAGCGCCACCCTGAGGTCGATGCCGACCGGTGCGCTGCCGTACGCCACACCGGGAACCTGCTTCAGCAGCGACGGAAACACTAACTTTGCGACGAGGACGGCGCTGCCGGCGCCGGCCACGCTGGTGGTAATCAGCTCAAAGAACAGCGGCCGGATGATGCGCGTGCGGCTGGCGCCGAGGGCGAGGCGCACAGCTACGTCACGCGCGCGATCGCGGTTGCGCACGAGCAGCAGGCTCGCGAGATTCACGGAGGCGAGCACCAGGAAGACGAGTGACGCCAGCATCAGGGCCTGCATGATCGGCCGGCCCGCGCGGAAGAGGACGGTCTCGGGCGGGTCGAGCACAGGCAGAACGTCGCGCGTATCGGCCTCGGGAAGGCCGGCGAGCGCCAGGCTGTCGAGAGCTGCCTGGGCGCGTTCAACGGAGATACCGTGCGCAAGCCGGACGACGGGATAGAAGACACCGCCCTTTCCTGTGCTCTTCGGCGCTGGCGCGAGCGTGATCACCGCGGGCTTTGCGCCGAAAATGGCCGGAAGGAACAGGCCTGGCGGTAGCACGCCTGCGACGTCGAGCGGTGTGTTGCCGAGGGTTACGGATTGCCCGACGATCGATTCACCGCCGCCGAAGTAGGTGAGCCACGCGTCGTGGCTCAGCAGAGCCGTTCGGCCCACAACGTCCTGTTGGCTCAACAGCCGGCCGCGATACGGCCTCACGCCGAGGACCTCGAAGTACGTTGCGGTCGCGCTCGCCGTCGCGACGCCCCGCGGTCCATCGGCGGTCGCGATGGTGATGCGTGGGCCGTCATCCAGCACTCCAACGGCGCTGAAGGCCTCGTGTGGTGTGCCGAGCAAGGCCAGCAGATTCTCGGGCACTCTCGTGTAGCGTTGACCGGTCTTCGCGCTGCGCATCTGCAGTACGCGAATCGATGACGGATCGCGATACGGCAGCGAGCGAAACAACACGGCATCCGCCACGCCGAGCGTGACCGCATTGACGGCGCCGGCCATCGTGAGGACGAGCACAGCAATGGCGGTTGAGCGTCGATGACGGACGAGCGTGCGAAGCGCGTCTCGCAGATCGACGCGCAGCTCATCCATCCACCGAAACGCGCGGGCGTCGCGATGAGCGAGACGGATCTGATCGGCTCCGCCGAGTGTCTTCCGCGCTGCGGTGCGCGCGTCGGATGGCGTCATCCCTTTGCGCTGGAAGTCATCTTCGAGCAACGCAAGATGGGCGGCGAGCTCCCGCTGGACCTCGGCCTCCGCATGTGAGGGCCGGACCGCGTGCACGAGACGGAGCAGCAGACGTCGCAGCCGCGCCATATCAGGACTCCTTGAGGAAGAGCTTGTCGACCAGGTTGGCCAGCCGGTACCAGCGCTCCGATTGCGTGGCGACGGCGGCTTGTCCGTCCTTTGTGATCGCGTAATACTTCGCGTCCCGGTTGTTCTCCGTCTTCTGCCAGCTGCCTTTGATCCAGCCCTTCTGCTCCAGCCGGACCAGTGCCGGATAGAGCGTGCCCTGGTTGAGCAGCAGCGGGTGCTCCGCCACCTGCTCCAGGCGCGCGGCCAGACCGTAGGCGTGCTGGGGACCCATGGTGGCCAACGCCTGCAGGACGATCAGATCCAGCGTGCCTTGCAGCAGTTCGACCTTCCGCGATGGTTTACTTGCCATGCCAGTGGAGACTCCGAGGCACAGGATGCGATGGCTCTACTTGAATGTCAAGTGAATCGCGGCAACGCGCACCCCGGACCTGAAGGTCCGGGGCTCCATGGAGGGCCGCTGCCCCGGCAGCATCTCAGCACCCTCGTCCCGCGCCCTCTCCCTTTTCCCCCGCACCGGTGTCTAACCCCCGCATGCGGCGGCTCTGGCTTCCGGTGATCGCGTGCGCGGCCCTGTCCGGATGTGCGAGTCATCGGCCGCCGACCGTCGACCCGCTCGTGACCGCCCTCGCAGCGATCGACCGCGCGGACGCCAGACTTCGAGACGGCTGCTACGCGTGCCTGGTCGAGGCGCGTGACGCCTATGCGCAACTCCTGGGGTCGCCGCTCGGCGACCTCGCCGCGAGACGACGCTTCGACGCCGAACTCCTCATCGTTCTCCGCGAAAAGGAACTGACCATCGACACACGCCCGTCGATGGCGCGCCTCGAGGCCGCCGGCGCGGGCCTGCCGGCGAGCTACGACGTGCCGCGGCTGCTGACGCGCCTCTCGTCGCTGCTGCCGCAAGCCACCGGTTTACCGGACGCGGCGTACTCCGACTTCGTCGTCCAGCACCGCGGGGCCGCGATGACGGCCGCCGTGGACCTGGACTGGCTGGCGAACGCCCCGATCTACCAGCCCGTCCGCGAGTATCTGTCGATGTCGATCCGGTGCAATCCATTGACGCGCATCAACTCGGCCATCGCGCTTCCGGCCGATGTGCCGCCGTTCGATGACCCGCCGCTGCTTCTCTACCGGCGCGCCGTGTGCCGCGGTGAGAGGGGCCTTGCCGCGCTGTCGGCCCTGTACGACGCGCACCCAGAAATGGCCGAAGCGGCCTACTACCTGTCAGTGAACGAACCGCTGAAGACGAACGGTCCGGGCGGCCAGAAGCGCAAGTTGACCGCCGCGGCCTACGCCGTCTTTCCGTTGTCTCCGGCCGTCGTGTACGCCATGGCCATCGTCAGCCACTCCGCCGGGAACTGCCGTGAGGGGCTGAAATACTACGACGAGACCCTCGTACTGCAGGACCACCACGAAAGCGCACAGCTCGGGCGTACGACGTGTCTCACGTACCTCAAACGCCAGGACGAAGCCATCGAAGCGGCCACGCGGCTGATTGGATGGAATTCCACGAAGCTGCTCGACGCCTTCTACTGGCGTGCCTACAACCACCGGCTGCAGGAACATCTCGACTCCGCACGCGCCGACATCGACGCGTCAAAGCGACACGGATCGACCAGCGAGACCCGCACGCTCGCGGGCATCATCGAATACGAGCAGGACGATCTCGTACCGGCCGTCGACGACCTCAACCGGGGATACGCGATGGCCATGGGACGCAACTGCACGGCGGCCTGGTACCTGGGCCTCGTGCAGATCAAACGTGACGCCTGGTCCGATGCCGCGGGAGGGTTCGAGCGGGCGATGAGCTGCTACGCGCGGAATGTCGGCGAGGATAAGCAAGGTCTCGCGGCGATGGAAGCCCAGACCGATCTCGATCCCGAATTCCGCGCCAGTCAAATCGAGGGCTTCAAGGTCGCGATCGTCGAGGATGAGCGTCAGCAGCGCGCCGCGGCGCTCAACACCGCGACCTGCTACACCAACAGCGGCAACATCGCACGCGCGAGGCAGTATCTGCCGACGGCCGAGCTCGAGCCGTCATTCGCCGAGCAGATTGGAAAGCTGAAGGAGTTCATGGACCGCCAGGCCGAGGCGGCCGCGCCGGTCGTGAGTGGTGCCGGCGCGCGGCGTCCCATACAATGAGGCATGCCTGTTTACGCGCATTTCGAGACGACACTCGGGAACTTCACCGCGGAATTGTTCGAGAGCAAGACCCCCAAAACGGTCGGCGTCTTTGCCGGTCTCGCGGAGGGTTCGAAAGAGTGGACCCACCCGAAGACGGGCGAGAAGAGCAAGAAGCCGTTCTACGATGGCATCGTCTTCCACCGCGTCATCGACGGCTTCGTGATTCAGGGCGGCGATCCGCTCGGCCAAGGCTATGGTGGCCCGGGCTTCCAGTTCGAAGATGAGTTCCATCCTGATCTGCGGCACGATCGCGTCGGCATCCTGTCGATGGCCAACGCCGGCCCGAACACCAACGGCAGCCAGTTTTTCGTGACGCTCGGCCCGACGCCCCACCTCGATCGCCGCCATTCCGTGTTCGGCGCCGTGGTCGAAGGACTGGATGTCGTCGAGAAGATCGGGAAGGTCAAGACCGGACCGCAGGATCGGCCCGTGACACCGGTGGTGATGAACCGGGTCTGGATTGAGCGGAAGGACTGACGATGGTCACTTCTTCTCCTTATACCCGTCCGGCATCGCGACATCAGCCGCTGACACCGTCGTGGCCACGGACAGCATGTCGTGCG
Source organism: Acidobacteriota bacterium (assembly GCA_039933635.1). Taxonomy (GTDB): domain Bacteria; phylum Acidobacteriota; class Vicinamibacteria; order Vicinamibacterales; family SCN-69-37; genus JBDTNQ01. The sequence continues at coordinate 9,274 of JBDTNQ010000043.1, read as the reverse complement.
TGGTCGTCATGACTTTGGCCCGCTGCGTGGGCTGAGCGCGGTTGCCCATCAGTTTCTTACCGAGCATCCCGCCCAATCCGCCGCCGCCACCGGAGTCCTTCTGCGAGTCGGCGGCCTTCATCTGTTCCGCGCTCTTCACGGCCTCGAACACGACCGTGCTCGAGATCGGCGTGCCCTGCATCTTCTGGCCTTCCGTCTGCATCTGCGTCGCCATGGTCTTGAACGACGGGTACATCGCCATCACGGCGGCCATCTGTTGCATGTCCGCCACGAACGATTCGCCGTAGACCGCGCGCATGTATTTCAATTGGAACTGCCCGAGTTCGTCGAGGGCCGCGATCTTGGGCGCCATCCACAGGTCGCTCGTCATCACGAACCCACCACTCTCGTCGAGCGACTTGCCCTTCTCGTGGCCGGTGACCGTCACCACGACTTCCTCCGTGTCGTAGCCGGCCAGGCTCTTCTTCTCGCCGGTCTTCTTCACGTTGATCTCGAACTCCATCTGCTTGGCCGCCTGGTCCGCCTTCTCTTTGTCCTCGGGCTTCACGTCCTTCGCCTGCTTCTCGGCGTCGGCTTTTGCCTTCTCGAACGCGGCGCGAATCTCCGCGAAGGTCTGGACCTTGTATTCCTTCTTCTTGACGTCCAGCGTGTAGACCTTCTGCTCGTGCAGGTCGATGATCTGCCCGCCGCCGACATCACTGATGGACAACTTGCGGTCCCCCTTCAGCGCGACGTCGGAGGTGATGCCCTCCTTCGCGGCCTTGCCGCCAAAGGTGCGGACGATCCCGCCCATGACCCCTTCGAGCGCGAACGTCGTCTTCTCGCGCGTCTTCACGTCGGCTCGCAGGGCTGGAACGGCCAGCGCGGTACAGACGAGCGCGGCGATGACATTGCGTTTCATGGTTGCCTCCAGAACAAGTGGGTTCTCGGTATTCTAGTGTCCAGCCGGCAGGAACCGTTACCCGGGCGGCACGGTGCACGCCGTTGCCCGTTCCTGCACGGTCGAATCGACGCATACATGTCAATCGTCATCGGCGTCTCCTCCTGTCTGCTCGGTCGCAAGGTTCGCTTCGATGGCGGCCACAAACGGGATACGTTCGTCGTCGAGACGCTGGCGCCGCACGCCCGGTTCGTGTCCGTGTGTCCCGAGGTCGAGCTGGGGCTCGGGACGCCGCGCGAGACGCTCCGGTTGATCCGCCGCGGCAGCGATGTCCGGATGATCATGAAGTCAGGCGAGGATCACACCGACGGAATGCGCCGCTATGCGCAGCGACGCGTCTCGGACCTGGCAGCCGATGATCTCGACGGCTACATCGTCAAAAAGGACTCGCCCAGCTGCGGTCTGACGCGCGTGAAAGTGTACGACGGCGACGGCCCACCGGCACGAGACGGCCAGGGCCTGTACACGACCGCCCTGCAGGAGCGCTTTCCGCACCTGCCGATCGAGGACGAAGGCCGGCTCATCGATCCCGCGCTGCGCGAGAACTTCATCGAGCGCGTGTTCGCCTACCGTCGTCTCAAGACCCTGTTCTCGTCGCGCTGGACGATGGGGCAGGTGGTGGCGTTCCACACGGCGCACAAGCTCGTTCTGCTGTCACACTCGGTCGATGCCTACCGCGAGATCGGCCGCCTCGTCGCGGGCGGCAAGGGAATCGCCCGCGCGGCGCTGCGCGAGCGCTACGAGCACGAGTTCATGGCCGCCCTCGCGACGATGGCCACGCGACGGAAGCACACCAACGTGCTGATGCACATGGTCGGCTACTTCCGCGGACCCCTCGATGAAGCCTCGCGTGACGAACTGCTGGCGTGCATTGAGGACTACCGCCAGGGTCTGCTGCCGCTGATCGTGCCGATCACGCTGATCCGGCATCACGTGCGGCACCTGGGCATCGAATACCTGGCCGGGCAGGTCTATCTCGATCCACATCCGCGCGAGCTCGCGCTGCGGAACCACGTCTAGGTCCCCGAGCCACCGGCGCTCAGCGGTCAGCCTAGAATCTCTGATGCTTCCCGACGTCCGAGCGATGCTGACCCTTGCGTGGCCTGTGGTACTGGCCGAGCTCGGCTGGGTCTTGATGGGCATCATCGACACCGTGTTCGTCGGTCCCCTGGGCCCGGCCGCGATCGGGGCGGTCGGCACGGGGTCGTCGATGTTCATCGCGGTGATGGTGCTGGGCATCGGCACACTGTTCGCCCTCGACACCTTCGTGTCACAAGCGTTCGGCGCAGGACGTACCGACGACTGTCATCGCTGGCTGATTGCCGGGCTGTGGCTCGCGGTCGTGATGTCCGTGCTGTTGGGCGGCATCGGGGTGGGCGCGATCGCCTTACTGCCGCGCGCGGGAATCCATCCCGATGTGCTCCGACTGCTCCAGCCCTATCTGTGGACGCTGCTCTGGTCGGCGCCGCCGCTGCTCGTCTACACCGTGCTCCGCCGGTACCTTCAGGCGATGAACCTCGTGCGTCCGATCGTCGTCGCGGTCATCCTGGCCAACGTCGTGAACGCCCTGGGCAACTGGCTGTTCGTGTACGGGCACTGGGGCGTACCGGCCCTGGGCACGGTTGGCGCCGCGTACGCCACGCTCATGGCGCGCATCTGCCTCATGGTGTCGTTGGCCGTGGTGATCCTGCGCCGCGAGCACGGGCGCCGCGGGTTGTTCGACGTGCCGATTCGACCGGACGCTGGGCGGATCTGGCAGTTGATGCGCCTGGGCGTGCCGGCCGCGCTGCAAATCACGCTCGAGGTTGGCGTGTTCACGACGGCGGCGGCGCTGGCCGCGCGCATCTCGCCCGTGGCGCTCGCGGCGAATCAGATCGTGCTGGGCATTGCGAGCTTCGTGTTCATGGTGCCATACGGGCTGAGTTCGGCCGCCGCCATCCGGGTGGGACAGGCGATCGGTCGCGGTGATCTGCCGGGGGCGCGTCTCGCTGGCTGGTCTGCGATTGCGCTGACGCTCGCGGCGTCGCTCGCGATGGCCGTCATCCTGGTGGGCGCACGCTGGCCGTTGCTCCGCCTCTTCAGTCAGGATGCGTCGGTGCTGAGCGTCGGGGCCACGCTGCTCCTGCTGTGTGCGGCGTTTCAGCCGTTCGACGGGTGCCAGGCCGTTGCGACCGGGGCCCTGCGGGGAATCGGCGACACGCGCACGCCGATGTTGTGTAATCTGGCGGGGCATTGGTTCGTCGGTCTGCCGCTGGGATACGTCCTGTGTTTCAACCGGGGCTGGGGCGTGATCGGGTTGTGGACGGGGCTCTCGCTGAGCTTGACGATAATCGGTGCGGCGCTCGTGCTGGCGTGGCACTGGCGCACGGGGCGGACGGTCCGCGCGCAGGGATGGACGTGAGGAGCGGGAGACACGCATGGTGAGGGAGTGGCGACCTTGGGTAGCGGGATTGTTGCTGGTGTTGGCCCCAGCGTGCCGGAAGAGCCCGCCGCCCCCGACCGCGGCCGACGCCGCGAAATTTCTCGCCGGCGCCAACGCCACGATGTTGCGCCTGGGACGAGAGTCGCAACAGGCCGGTTGGGTCTATTCGACCTACATCACGCCGGATACGGAGGACATGAACGCGCGCGCCCAGCGCGAGTTCCTCCAGGCGGTCACGCGCGACGCGGCTGAGGCCGCGAAGTTCGACACGGTTTCATTGGCGCCCGATGCGCGCCGGCAGCTCGACCTGCTCAAGCTCTCTCTCGATCTGGTGACACCGGCCAATCCGGCCCAGGCCGAGGAATTGACGAAGCTCGGGACCTCCCTCGAAGCCACCTACGGCCGCGGCAAGTGGTGCCCGGATCCGGCGACACCGGCCGCCTGTCTCGACATCAACAAGATCACCGAGATCATGGCGACGTCGCGCGATGAGCGTCAGTTGCGCGCCACGTGGGAGGGCTGGCAGACCGTGGGCGTCCCGATGCGGCGTGACTACCAGCGCTTCGTCGAGCTGGCCAACGTGGGAGCGAAGGAACTGGGGTTCGCCGACCTCGGTGCGCTGTGGCGTCTCAAGTACGACATGCCGGCCGACGCGTTCACCACCGAGGTCGATCGACTGTGGGCACAGGTACGGCCACTCTACGTGTCGCTCCATGCCTATATGCGGATGAAGCTTCGCGAGAAGTACGGCGACGCGGTCCCCGCCGCCGGACCGATTCCCGCGCATCTGCTCGGCAATATTTGGGCGCAGGACTGGTCGAACGTCTACGACCTCGTGAAGCCCGTTGGCAGCAGTCCCGACTACTCGCTCACCGAGATCCTCAAGCGGCGTCAGACGACTCCGACCGACATGGTGCGGATGGGCGAGCGGTTCTACACGTCGTTGGGATTTGCGCCGCTGCCGCCGACGTTCTGGGAACGCTCGTTGCTGGTGAAGCCGCCTGACCGTGACGTCGTCTGCCACGCGAGCGCGTGGGACATCGACCTGGAGGACGACCTCCGCATCAAGATGTGCATGGAGCCCACGGCTGAGGACTTCCTCACTATTCATCACGAGCTCGGCCACAATTTCTACCAGCGCGCCTATAAGGGCCAGTTGCCTCTGTTCCGGGATTCGGCCAATCAGGCGTTTCACGAGGCCATTGGCGATACCGTCGCACTTTCGGTCACGCCCGAGTACCTCGTCAAGATCGGTCTGCTCGGCAGCGCTCCAGATGCGTCGAAGGACACGGGCCTGTTGCTGTCGAAGGCGCTCGAGAAGGTCGCGTTCCTGCCGTTCAGCCTCCTGATCGATCAATGGCGATGGAACGTGTTCTCCGGCGCCATTTCACCGGCGGACTACAACAAGGCGTGGTGGGATCTGCGGTTGAAGTACCAGGGCATCCAGCCGCCATCGCCGCGAGGTGAGCAGTTCTTCGATCCCGGGGCGAAATACCACGTGCCGGCCAACTATTCGTACACACGCTACTTCCTGGCTGACATTCTTCAGTTCCAGTTCCACCGCGAGTTGTCGAAGATTGCCGGCTGCACGACGCCCTTGCACCGCTGCTCGATCTACGGCAACGCCGAAGCGGGCAAACGGTTGAACGCGATGCTGCAGATGGGGCAGTCCAAGCCGTGGCCCGATGCGCTCGAAGCGCTCACCGGATCGCGCCAGATGGATGCGTCGGCGATCATCGACTACTTCGCGCCGCTCAAGGCCTGGTTGGACGATCAGATAAAGGGGCAGCCGGTTGGATGGGAAGGGAAGTAGGGGACCAGGGAGACGAAGGGACCAGGGGACGAAGGGACCAGGGGATGAAGCTCTCGCGAGCTAACTTCGGAGTTCGACGGCCTGCCGGGGATATTTCCGCTCCACGTAGTCGTCGACCAGTGCCTGAAACGCGTCAGCCAGTTCGTCATACGTGCCGCGCAGCGTCGTCGCATGTTCGCCATCGATGAAGATGGGGCAGTTCGGCGATTCGCCTGTACCCGGCAGTGAGATGCCGATGTTGGCGGCCTTCGATTCGCCGGGGCCGTTGACGACGCAGCCCATGACCGCGACGGTCATGGTTTCCACGCCCGGATGTTCGACCTTCCACACCGGCATCATCGTCCGCACGTAGTCCTGGACGCGCTCGGCCAACTGCTGGAAGGTGCTCGACGTCGTGCGTCCGCAACCAGGACAGGCCGTGATGGCCGGTGCGAACGACCGAAGGCCCATGGCCTGCAGGATCTCGCATGCCGCGTATACCTCGTCGCGTCGGTCCCCGTTCGGTCGCGGCGTGAGCGACACGCGAATCGTGTCGCCGATGCCGTCTTCGAGGAGCATCGCCAGCGCGGCCGATGACCACACCAGACCTTTGATGCCCATGCCGGCTTCAGTGAGTCCAAGGTGTAGCGGCTGGTCCGTCTTCTTCGAGAGATCCCGGTACACCGCCACCAGATCGCGCGGGCGCGACAGCTTGCACGAGATGATGATCTGGTTCTTGGTCAGGCCCGCCTCGAGTGCGAGTTCGGTGGACTGCAGGGCCGAGATCACCATGCACTCGTTGATGATCTGCTCGGACGACTTGCCCAGATTCTGATCGGTGTTGGCCTGCATGTGGGCCATCACCAGTTCCTGGTTGAGCGAGCCGCCATTGACTCCGATGCGCACCGGCTTGCCGTGATCGCGCGCGACGTGGCAGATCGTCGCGAACTGCTCGTCGCGGCGGCGGCCCGTGCCCACGTTGCCCGGGTTGATCCGGTATTTATCCAGCGCGAGGGCGGCGTCCGGATACCGCGTCAGCAACAGGTGGCCGTTGTAGTGGAAGTCTCCGATGAGCGGCGCCGCGCAGCCAGCGTCGAGCATCCGACGTCTGATCTCGGGGACCGCCGCGGCGGCCTCCGGCGTGTTGACCGTGACGCGTACCATCTCCGATCCGGCCTCGGCCAGTTCGATGCACTGTTGGGCCGTGGCGGCGGGGTCAGCCGTGTCCGTCATCGTCATGCTCTGGACGATGACGGGGGCGCCGCCGCCGACCTGGACGGAGCCCACCATGACGGGGACCGTTCGGTGCAGGCGCAGGGGCTGGGACATCGCTTCATGATGCCACGGCCGACTAAGATACGAACAAGGGGTGTCTCATGCGTGCCATTCGACCATTCGTGCTGCTCGTGATTGCGGCGATTTTCGCGTCGGCGTCCGCCGGCTTGGCGCAGAGCGCCGTGACGGCCGCCGATCTGACACGTCTCGAGACGGCCGCGTCCGAGATTTCCACACAGGTGGACGCGCTGAAGAAGACGGACCCCACGCTGGCGGGTGATGTGTCGCGGTCCCTCGCGGACCTCAACGACGAAATCACTTATTTGAAGGTGAAAATGCGTCGCGAGGGGAGCGTGACGCGCGACGAGTACGCGGCATTGCGTGATCGCCTCGAAACCCTGCGGGTCAAGGCCAGGGGCGAGAAGGTGTCCGCCGATCCTGTGATCAAGGATGACCCGTCGTCCACCGGCGGTGGGACGGTGCCGGCCGGCACAGAGTTCGACGTGCGGCTGCAGACGTCGCTCAACTCCGCCACGGCCAAGATCGAAGAGCGCTTCGAGGGCGCCACGGTGCTCGACTATGCATCGGGCAAGACGGTGGTCGTGCCCGCTGGTTCGACCGTGCGCGGGTTTGTCAGCTCGGTCCGCGCCGCGGGCAAACTCGATCGGCGCGCCGCGCTGACGTTGTCGTTCGACGAGATTCGGATCGGCAATCGGTCCTATCGCTTCCGTGGGTCTGTCACGCGAGCGTTCGACGGCAAGCTCGGGGATGACACCGCCAGAATTGGCGCCGGGGCGGCGGTCGGCGCAATCATCGGCGGCATCCTGGCCGGCGGTAAGGGCGCGCTGCTTGGCGTGCTCGTCGGTGGAGGCGGCACGATGGCGGCGTCTGACGGGACAGACGTTTCCTTGCCGGCGGGCACGATCCTGCGCGTGCGGCTGGATCAGGCGCTCGAGATCGCGGACGCGAAGTAGACGCGCGCGAACCGCGGATCGCGGATATCAGGCGGTGCTGACGTCGGCCGTCGAGACGAGGCCGCGGCGGCGTCGTTTCAGGAACAGGCCTTTCCGGGAGATGCCGAGCAGGTTGGCCGCGTCCGCGACGCGGCCGCCGGTGCTCTTGAGCGCGTGCTCGATGAACTGCTCTTCCACCTGGTCGATCGCGCGCGCCAGCGGTTGATCCATCCGGACGAAGAAACCCCCGCCCGCGCTTCCGCTGATCGGCACGGGCCGGGCGTTCCATGCCGCGGCGATCGTCGGGCTGAGCATGGCGGCGCGCAGGGTATCTCCGTCGGCCGCCATCGCGGTGACGCGCCGGATCTCGTTCACGAGTTCCCGGATGTTGCCGGGCCAGTCATACAGGAGCAGCGCGGCGACGAAGTCGTCACCGATCGTGAGCCCCGGGCGTTCGCACTCGCGGGCGGACCGCTTGACGAACATCGACACGAGCGCCGGGATTTCATCTTTCCGCTCGCGCAGCGCCGGCAGGGCGAGCTGCGCCACGCCGAGACGATAGAACAGATCGCGTCTGAACTGGCCCGTGCGCATCGCTTCCTCGATGCTGGCGTTGGTCGCCGCCACGACGCGGACGGGGACCCGCTGGGCTCGGAGATCGCCGAGCGCGTGGACCTCGCCGCTTTCGAGGAAGCGGAGCAGCTTCGGTTGGGACGCCAGGTCGAGGTCCCCGATCTCATCGAGGAACAGGGTGCCGCGTTCCGCCGCGCGGATGATGCCTGGGAACGATTCGCCCGCGCCCGTGAACGCGCCGCGACGATGCCCGAAGAGCTGGCTTTCCATCAGCTCGCGTGGGATGGCCGAGCAGTTGAAGGGCACGAACGGGCCACGGCGGTGCTTGCTGTGTTCGTGGATCAGCCGCGCGAAGATTTCCTTGCCGGTGCCGGTTTCGCCGGTGATGAACACGGGGAGATCGGTTTCGGCCAGTCGGATGGCGATCTTCCGGAGTTCGATCATGCGCGGCGAGCGGAACACGACGTCATCGTCCGTGTCGACATCCGCGCGAGGCCACAGATTCTGTTCGTCGTCCTCGTGCTCGGTGTCGGCGGTGCGCGTCACGGCAATCTGCGCGATGTCGGCGACGCTCTTGAGGAGCGACATCTCCTCGAGGGTCTGGCGGCCGCTGACGGTGATGGCGATCTGACGATCCGACCCGCGCAGGCGCAGGGAGAAACCGCCGTCGGAGGTCGTGTCCGTCGTGGCGGTCGGGATGGCTTGGTACTCGCAGCCGGAGGCGCTTTCGACGTGGATGCGCGGACGCAGAGGCGTGCTGTCGAGCAACGAAATCGTTCGCATGGCCATCAGATCGACGGAGTGTCCGGCGCCGAGGATGGTGGCGACGTCGGTCAATAGGAGCGCGGCCTCCGTGGTGTGGAGGGCAGGGGGCGACGTGGCGCGTGATGGCGCCGCCCCGTTGAGCGCGTCCCGGGTGCGTTCGATCCAGCGCTCGTGATAGCGGTGGCCGATGGCGCGGCATGCGGCGAGCGCGCGATCGAAGTGCCGGCGGCCTGCGTCCGGGTCGCCGTTGAGCATTTCGCAGACGCCCTTCGATGCTTCCAGGACGATGAGCGGGTCGACGGCGCCACGCGGGCACACGCGTATGGCGGTGGTGAGACAGGCCTGCGCGGCGGTGTGGTGTCCCAGCCGCGCGCGCGCGCGCGCCTTGGCACACAGAAGGCTCGTCCGTAGGGCTTTGTATTGTCGTCTGGCGAGTTCCGGGTCGACGTCGTCGGCGATGGCGATGATCTGGGTCCAGTCTTCGAGGCGTTCGAAGTAGGCGCAGCGCGTGAGCTGATGCGCCAGATCGTACCAGGACCGGGCGGGTACGCGGT
>JBDTNQ010000042.1:0-32020 GCA_039933635.1 Acidobacteriota bacterium | reverse complement strand
GGCATCGCGGGTCCCGACGGCGGCACGCCATCCAAACCCGTCGGAACGGTCTGGATTGCGGTGGCGACCGTCGCGGGAGTGGTCGCGCGTCACTTTCAGTTCCCGGGGGACCGCGAGGCGGTTCGCCGGCACTCGACGGCTGCGGCCCTCGACCTGGTGCGCCGCGAGATCCGCTGACGGTTGGTCTCGTCTCGAAGTCGCCCACCGCCGCCACCTCCGGAATCGGCCGGCGCGCTAAACCTTGGGAGGCCGTGGCCGATTCAAGCTGGGAGGCCTCCCGCCTCTCCCCGTGCCTGTCTCCCCAGACCCGCTCCGTGCCCGTTCTGTGCCTGATGTCCCTCGCGGACAGGTGGCGGCTCGGATTCCCATGGCCGTCGGCCTCTATGCGGTCCTCTACGTCGTATGGAACCTGGCGTCTGGGGTGTCCCCGGAGGTCCGGTACATCGTAGGGAATCTGTCGTCGGTTCCAGTCGGCCTTATTACGTGCGTGCTGACAATGAGGACGGCCCGGCACACATCGATGACGCCGGCGTTCCGGACCGGCTGGGGCCTGATGGCCGCAGCGTTTGTCCTCGGCGCGATTGGGAACGTCGCGTGGGCCACGGCGCCGTGGACGCTCATGCCGGCGTCGGTCACGGCGATTGCTCACGGCGCGTACGTCCTGTCCTATCTGACCGCCGCCAGCGCGGCGCTTGCGTTGATCGACCCGCTGCCGACGTCGCGCGATCGGGTCAAGCTGTCGCTCGATGCCGCGATGGTCGTTCTCGGTGGCGGCATGCTGATCTGGCATGGCGTGGTCGTGCCGCAGCTGACGACGGCGAACGATGCGCCTGCGCGGGCGCTGGCGATGGTCTATCCGGCCTGCGACCTGTTCCTGGCGACGTGCGGGTCGGTGTTGCTGCTGCGCTGCCCGAATGGCGCGCGTCGTCGTTCGGCCCTGTTGCTGGTGGTCGCGTTCTCCGTTGTCATCGCGCGCGACCTGCTGACCGGTATTCCTCGGGTCGGCGATCCGCTCACGGTATCGCTGCTGCGCGAGGGTTGCACGATCGTATTCTTCGTGCTCCTCACGATGGCCATTCAGGCCGAGCAGGTTCGGCTCGAGCGGCCCGACGCTCCGACACGTCTGCCGCATCTGCACACGACGCTCATTCCATACGGCGCGGTGATTTGTGGCTATGCGCTCCTGGTCGTCGTCGCCTGGGGCGGCTCGGACGAACACACGTTTCAGCTGCTGGTGGGCTCTCTGCTCCTCACCGTGTTGGTGGCCGTGCGTCAGGTCGTCGCGGTTCGCGAGAACCTCTCGCTCCACCGGGAACGTGACCTCTTGAATGGTGAAGCGCGGTTCCGTTCCCTCGTCCAACACGCCTCGGACGTTGTTAGCATCGTGGACGTGCATGGCGTCGTCAGCTTCGTCAGCCCCTCGGCGGACGCGACACTCGGCTACGCGCCGGACGCGCTCGTCGGCACGTCGATGCTGGCGCTGCTGCACACCGACGATGCACTCGACGCGTCGCATCGGCTCGAAGAGGTCCTGCAGACGGGTCGTACGGCCACGGGTCGCTGGCGCATGCAGCGCACGGATGGCACCTGGATCCAGACCGACAATATCTGCACGAACCTGATGAGCGACGAGAACGTGCGCGGACTTGTCGTGAACACGCGCGACATCTCGGAACGGTGCGCGCTCGAGGCGCAGCTGCTGCACCAGGCGTTTCACGATCCGCTCACCGGGCTCGCCAACCGGGCCTTGTTCCTCGACCGGGTGCGCTACGCGTTATCGCGCCGGCACAATGGGGCGGACGGGATCGGCATCCTGTTCATCGATCTCGACGGCTTCAAGACGGTCAACGACAGCCTCGGGCATCAGGTCGGTGACCTGCTGCTGCGTGGTGTCGGGGAGCGCCTCGCGGGAGGGCTGCGGTCCTTCGACACCATCGCGCGGCTGGGGGGCGACGAGTTCGCCGTGCTGATCGACGACGCGGACGGTGACGATGGCGTCATGGTCATTGCCGATCGGGTGGGGCAGGCCCTGAAGGATCCGTTCGTGCTCGAGGGGCGAGAGGTGGTGACGCTGGCCAGTATCGGTGTCGCGCTCATCACCGCGGAACAATCGGCGGAGGATCTCCTTCGCAACGCCGACCTGGCGATGTATCTGGCCAAGAATCGCGGCGGCGGCCAGACGGCGCTGTTCGAGCCCGAGATGCACGCGGCGATGCTCAACCGTCTCGAATTGCAGGGCGATCTCCGGCGCGCACTGGAACGCGGCGAGTTCAGCCTTGCGTACCAGCCCGTGCATGCCCTCGAGACCCAGGCGCTCGTGGGCGTCGAGGCGTTGCTGCGCTGGGCTCACCCCACGCGGGGGTCCGTGCCGCCGAATGTGTTCATTCCAATCGCGGAGCAGACAGGCCTCATCGTCCCCATCGGCAAGTGGGTCGTGGAACAGGCCTGTCGCGACGCGCGCGAGTGGCGCAACCAGTTGGGTGATGTCGCGCCGCAGTCGGTGGCCGTCAACATCTCCGGCCGACAGATTCCAGATCCGGGCCTGTTCGAAGATATCCAAAGTGCGCTCGCTCGGGCCGACCTGCCGCCGAGCGCGCTGATGCTCGAGCTGACCGAAAGCGTGCTGCTCACGCATACGGATCAGACGTTGTCGGTCATGCATCGGCTCAAGGCGATCGGCGTCGGCCTCGCGCTCGATGACTTCGGCACCGGATACTCGTCGTTGAGTTACCTGCAGCGCCTGCCCATTGACGTGATCAAGATCGATCGGGCTTTCGTAGAGCGCCTCGAGACCGATGCGAGCGCGTCGGCATTGACGCGCGCGATCGTCGGCCTGGGCAAGACGCTGTGCCTGCGCACGGTGGCGGAAGGCATCGAGAACCGCACCCAGGCCGATCTGCTGCGCCACCTCGGCTGCGATCATGGCCAGGGCTTCCTCTACGGCATGCCGATGCCCGCGCGAGAACTGCAGCGCTACGCGCGACGCGTCGGAAAATTCGTCGCCGCGTGAGATCAAGACGAAGTCAGCGGAAGTGCGGGCTGTGCACGGCTGAGCCCATGCCCGCCGTGTCCGTGAACGCGCGGTCCAGGTCGCGAGCCGTGCGGCCAGCGACGGTGACCCGTCGTCCGAGATAGCCTGTTGCCGTGCCTTCACCTGTTGGCCACGCCCTCGCCGCACTGACCGTTGGCTGGGCCGTGGCGCCGCCTCCCGCCACGCCGCGCGCCGTGTGGACACAGGCCGCGATCTTCGCCGCACTTGGGGTTGCGCCCGATCTCGACCTGCTGATCGGCCGCCATCGCGCTGAGTCTCACAGCATTGGCGCCGCCATGATCGTGGCCACGGCGGCCGTCGTCATGCGCTGGCCCGTGGCACGAACGCGCGCGCGAACGTGGCTGGCCGTGTGCTGCGCCTGGTTCAGCCACGCGGTGCTCGATTCGCTCGGCACCGACAGGGCGGCACCACTTGGGATCCTCGCGTGGTGGCCGTTTTCGCGCGACTACTTCATCACGGCGTGGGACGTGTTCCTTCCGATCCCGCGGCGATGGACGGAGCACGGGTTCACGCTCCAGGTGATGCGCGCGGCGACGCGTGAGTTTCTCATCCTGGCTCCGATCGCCGCGCTGATGTTCTGGGTGCGCACCCGGCGCTGGTGGCGGCCGCGCGGAGGCTAGCCCGCGTACTCGTAGAAGCCGCGGCCAGTCTTTCGGCCGAGTCGTCCTTCCGCGACCAGCCGGCGGAGGAGCGGGCAGGCCTCGTACTTGTCGTCCTGCAGGCCGTCGCGCATGACGTCGAGGATCGCCACGCACACGTCGAGGCCGATCAGATCGGCCAACGCAAGCGGGCCCATGGGGTGACGCATCCCGAGGCGCATGACGGTGTCGATGGCCTCGGCGCTACCCACACCTTCCACCAACGTGAACGCCGCCTCGTTGATCATGGGCATCAGCACGCGGTTGGCGATGAATCCTGGCGCGTCGGCGGACTCGACGGCCGTCTTGCCCAGGGCCTGGCAGATCGCGTGCGCCTTCGCCATGGTGGCCGTCGACGTCTCTCGGCCGCGCACCACCTCGACGAGCGCCATCAACGGCACGGGATTCATGAAGTGCAGCCCGACCACGCGATCGGGCCGGCCCGTCGCGGACGCGAGCAGCGTGATGGAGATCGACGAGGTGTTCGACGCGAGGCACGCGTGCGACGGCGCGAGGCGATCGATCACGCTGAACACGCGTCGCTTGGCGTCCGCGTCCTCGGTGATGGCTTCGACGACGAGATCGGCGCGGCTCACCACGTCGAGATCCGTCCCGACGCTCAGCCGTGCGATCGCCTGATCGCGCCCTGCCGTACTCAGCGCGCCTTTCTCAATCAGCCGGGACAGACTGCGCGTGATCGTGTCGCGGGCGCGGACCAGCGCCTCCGGCGTGGCATCCTGCAGACCGACCGCGAAGCCGGACTGCGCGAAGACCTGTGCGATGCCGCTGCCCATCGTGCCGGCGCCAATGACGACGACGGTGCGGACGTCGTCGGTGGCGGGCTCGTCGGTGATCACGGTGTGGCGGCTAGGGGCGGTGATGGAGCGTGCGTCGGATGGTGTCGTCGCTCATGACGCTGATGGCGCGTACCACGCCCGGTCCAAGGAACTCGGCCAGACGCGCGTGCATGGCGGGGCGCGCGCGCTCGACGGCCTGACGCCAGGAGTCGCTCTTGGTGCGGACCGCGAGCGTGCCGTCAGTGAACGTCGCGGTCGACGCGCGCGTCATCGCAGGACCCGCCACCAGGGCCCACACGAACCGCACTTTGGCTTCCGTCAAGGGTTGTTCCGCGAGCAGGAGACGCATCGCACGCGCGGCGGTCGAATCAACGCGTTCCACGGGAGCGATTCTACAGGAGCGACGCCCGTGCCGTGGCTCATACTAGAGGCAATGATATTGCTCCTGGCGTCCGCGTCCCCGCGCCGCCGGCTGTTGCTGGCCGAAGCCGGCTACGCCTGCGAGGCGTCTCCGATGAACGTCGACGAACAGCAGCGTCCAGGCGAAGCGCCGCCGGCATACGTCGAGCGCATTGCCACGCTCAAAGCTGAAGCGGCGATCGCGCGATTTCCCGATCGCGTCGTGGTCGCGGCCGACACCGCCGTGGTGGTGGACGGCGACGTCTTCGGCAAGCCGGTCGATGAGACGGACGCCGCCCGCATGCTTCGCCGCTTGAGCAATCGAGCCCACGACGTCCTCACGGGCTTGGCGGTCGTCGGACATCACCGGATCACCAGCGTCGACACGACGCGTGTCTGGTTCGAGCGCCTCACCGATGATGAAATCCGATGGTACGTGGCGAGCGGAGAGCCGATGGACAAGGCTGGCGCCTACGCGATCCAGGGACGGGCCGCGCGGTTCATCACCCGGATCGAGGGGTCCTATTCGAACGTCGTCGGCTTGCCGCTGGCAACCCTGGCCCGGTCCCTGGCTGAGGCGACCGACAGCCTGCCCCTGTCCCCCCTGGGCGGGGGCTGACCCGCAGTATCGCGAGGCCGGGGTTGCTTCGGCTGGCAGCCCGGCCGTATCCTGACTAAGACTGGAGAAATTCTGCGATGTCCAAGAAGCTCATCCGAGTGCTGATCGCGGTCGTCGTCATCGGCGGTGCCTTCGCGACGCTTTTGGCCACGACGATGCGCGAGAACGCCCAATACTTCAAGGAAGTGAATGAGGTGATGCCATCCGCGCCAGCGTGGTACGGGAAGGCCTTGCAGCTTCACGGCTTCGTCGTGGCGGGATCCATTCAGCGCAAGCCTGACACGCTGGACTATCGCTTCATGGTCAAGAACGGTGACTCGGAGGTCCGGGCCGACTATACCGGCGTCGTGCCGGACACGTTCAAGGACGGTGCCGAGGTCGTGCTGAAGGGTCGGCTCACGTCGACTGGCTACAAAGTGGACGAGAACGGCGTGGTCGCGAAGTGTCCGTCGAAGTACCAGGCGACCGGCACTGGCGGCAAGTAAATGGCAGTCCTTGGTTCGTTCATCCTGCTGCTGACGTTCGTTCTTGCGAGCGCCGCCTTTTCCGTTTCGCTCGTGGGCGCCCGTCGCCAGCGCCTGGCTCTCGTCGACGGCGGCGTCGGTCTTTACCACGCCGTCACCGCGCTGATGCTCGTGGCATCTGCGGTGATGATTCACGCGTTCGTGACCGGCGACTACACCATCAAATACGTCCAGCACTACTCGAACACGGCGCAGCCGATGTTCTACAAGTTCGCGTCGTACTGGGGCGGACTCGACGGTTCGATCATGTTCTGGACGACGCTGCTGGCGATATTTGGCAGCATCGCCATCGCCATCAACCGTGAGCGTCATCGGCTGCTCATCCCGTGGGTCGTCGTCACGCTCGCCATCATCGAGATGTTCTTTCTCTTCTTGATGGTGATTCACAACAATCCCTTCAGCACCTTTCTCACCAGCCATCCGACCGATGGGCAGGGCCTCAACCCGCTGCTCCAGAACTACTACATGGCCATCCACCCGCCGATGCTCTACCTCGGCTTCACGGGGATGGCGATTCCGTTCGCGTTCGGGATCGGGGCGCTCGCGAGTGGTCAGCTCGACGACGGCTGGCTGACCGCGGTGCGGCGGTGGACGATGTTTGCGTGGGTATTCCTGACGGTCGGCCTGACGCTCGGTGCGCTCTGGGCGTACGAGGAGCTGGGGTGGGGCGGCTACTGGATGTGGGACCCCGTCGAAAACGCCGGACTCCTGCCATGGTTCACCGCGACCGCGTTCCTGCACTCCGTGATGGTGCAGGAGCGGCGCGGGATGCTCAAGATCTGGAACGTGTCGCTCGTCATCGTCACGTTCTTCCTCACGATTTTCGGGACGTTCATGACGCGCTCGGGCGTCGTGCAGTCGGTGCATGCGTTTGGCGAAGACCGCGAACTGGCCATGCTCTTCACCGGCTTCATGATCCTGACCCTGGTGCTCAGCTTCGGCCTGGTCATCTACCGGATGCCGCTGCTGAGGTCTCGCAATGAGCTCGACTCGTGGGCCTCGCGTGAAGCCGCGTTTCTGGTGAACAACTGGGTCCTGTTGTTCGCAGCGTTCTTCACGCTCTTCGCCACGATGTTTCCGACGCTGAGCGAGGCGGTTCGCGGGGAACGGGTGACCGTCGGCGCCCCGTTCTTCAATCAGTGGATGATCCCGGTCGGGTTCATCATGCTGTTTCTCACGGGCGTCGGCCCGCTGCTGGCCTGGCGCAAGTCGACCGTGACGAACCTGGTGGAGCAGTTCCTGTGGCCCGCGCTCGCCGCCGCGGCCGTCATCGTCACCTGCCTGGTCGTGCACATCCCGATCTGGGCGTCGGGCCTGTCCTTCACGTTGTGCGCCTTCGTGGCCACGTCCATTGGGCAGGAATTCGTACGCGGCGCGTCCGTGCGCCATCGGGCGACGGGCACCGACCGGTTCACGGCGCTCGTGGGGCTCTTCTCGCGTTCGCGGCGTCGATACGGCGGCTACATCGTCCACATCGGCATCGTGCTGGTGTTCCTGGGCTTTGCTGGCAGGGGCTTCGAGCGGAGCGAGACCATCTCGTTGAAACCAGGCGAGACGTTCAGCGACATGAAGCCGTACGCGGTGACCTACAACGCGCTCACGGTGACGCAAGACCCGGCCAAGCAGATGGTCACGGCGGATCTGACCGTCACGCGCAGCGGCAAGGCGTTCGCGAACATGTACCCGGCGCGGTGGTTCTTCGTCGGACACGAGCAGGAGCCCACGACTGAGGTGGCCCTGCGTCGCACGCCCGCCGAGGACTTCTACGTTGTGCTGGCGAGCTACGAGGCTGGAGATCAGTCGGCGCACTTCCAGGTACACATCAACCCGCTCGTGAACTGGATCTGGCTTGGCGTCGGCATCATGGTCATGGGATCGATTGTCGCGTTCCTTCCGGAGCGTGCGATCGCGTTTGCGACCGCGAAGGTCCCCCAGGGCTCGGTGACGACCGCTCTCCTGCTGTTCCTGGTGCTGACCGTGCCGGGGTTGGCGCGGGCGCAGACACCGTCAGGTGTGATCCCCGAGTCCGCCGTGGAGCGCGAGCTCATGAGCGAGATCATGTGCACGTGCGGATGCAGGCTGACTGCGCAGAACTGCGGCATGCCCAACTGCGAAGGCAAGGCCGCTCAACGCGCGAAGCTCGCAGGGCTGATTGCGAAGGGCCTCACGAAGGATCAGATTCTTGCCGCGTTCGTGAAGGACTTCGGCAGCGAAGACATCCTGTCGCGGCCTCCGGATCGCGGGTTCAACCGCCTCGCATGGGCTTTTCCGTATGCCGCGGGGCTGCTCGGCATTGGCGTGGTCGCTGGCATGGCGGTGCGGTGGACGCGTCGGAAGGACCACGAGCCGGACCCGGTCATCACCGCCGATTCGCGCCACGACCTCGAAGACCGATTGGACGATGAGCTCCGAGACCTCGACTGAGGCCGGACGCGCCGGGCGCGTCGACTCCAGCTTTCAACCCTGGCACTTCTATTTCATCCTCGCGATGGCGGGGGCGACGTGGGCGGTCGTGGCGTCGCGCCACACCCATCCGCTCGCGTTGCTGGTGCTGAGCGCCGCCATTCTCGCGGCGGGCGGCGCGGCCACGGCGGTGCACCACGCGCTGGCCGGGCTGTTCGGCCTGAGCGCACGCGCGGCCACGCCCTTGAGCAACCGCGTGCGTCTCGAGTTGGAGCGCGACAAGGCGCTCGTGCTGCGGGCCCTCAAGGAACTCGAGTTCGATCACGCGATGCGCAAGGTCAGCGACGCGGATTTCGCCGAGATCGGCGGGCGTCTGCGAATGCGCGCCATGGCGTTGATTGCGCAGCTCGAGTCCGAGGACGAGCCACCGGTGAAGGCCGTTGGTGAACCGAAGGCCGTTGGTGAACCGATTGAGACGCGGCAAGCAGGGGAGTGTGGGAGTTGTCACACGGTGAACGATCGGGACGCGCGCTTCTGCAAGCAGTGCGGAGCGCGACTGTCATGAGGCTCCTGCCTGGTGCCGTCGTCCGACTCGCCGTGGGCTTGGCCGTCGGAGTCATAGCGCTGGTCGGTCCAGTCGTCACGACCGCCTCGGCGCAGATGGACATCAAGCAGGCGTCCGGTGTTCCGCTTCCCGACACGAGCCTGCCGGCCGGAACCGTATCCGTGCGCGTTGTCCGTGACAGTTTTGCGAACAATCTGGCCGGCGTGGACGTGGTGTTCACGGTGGATGGCTCGTCGAAGACCGTGAAGACCGGCGAGAGCGGACGCGCGCAGGTCGACGGCCTGAAGAGCGGGGCACGGCTGCAGGCCGTCGCGACCGTCGATGGACAACGGCTCGAGTCGCAGGTCATTACGATCGGTGACACGGCTGTCCGCTTCGTGCTGGTGGCAAGCGGATCGGGGAACGCCCCGGCGGCCGGCACGGCGCCCGCGCCGGCAATGCCGCAGGGGCCGGCGATCCCGGGCAAGGTCATCATCGGACCGCAATCCCGGATCGTCACGGACTACTCGGACGAGCGGCTGAACGTCTACTACGCCTTGCAGATTGTGAACGGCAGTTCGTCGCCGGTGGATGTCGGCGGCCCGCTGCTGATTGACCTGCCTGCCGAAGCGCGCGGCGCCGGCATGATGGAGCAGTCAACGCCTCAAGCGAAGGTGAACGGATCGCGCGTCACGGTGCTGGGGCCGTTTGCTCCCGGCGTGACGAGCGTCAACGTGGCATTCGAGTTGCCTTACAGCGGTCCGACGGCGCACCTGCGGCAGAAGTGGCCGATCGAGGCCGAGCCGTTCGGCATGTTTGGGCTCAAGACCGGCGACCTCGATCTCGTCTCCGAGCAACTGTCCACCAAGCAGTCGTCCGTGCAGCAGGGACAACCCCTGGTGATGGGAGTGCTGCCGCAGATGCCCCTCGGACAGGCGCTCGCGGTGGACATCACGGGATTGCCGCATCATGCCGTGTGGCCACGCAACATCGCGCTCGGCTCGGCCGGCACCATCACGTTGATCGGTCTCTGGGCGGCGTTCGGACCATCCTCGCGCCGTCGGCGCGCATGACCACGGCGTCGGTGGATGCCTTCGACGCGGTCACCATCGATCGGGTCTCGAAGCACTACGGGCGCCGCCGGGCCTTGTGGCGGGTCTCGCTGACCTGCCGCGCGGGCACCATTACGGGTCTTTTTGGCCCGAACGGCGCCGGCAAATCCACGCTGCTCAACCTCTTGTCGACCCTGGGCCGTCCGTCCGACGGGACCATCCACTATGGAGATGCCACCGCCGACGCCTGGGGCGACGCGTTGCGGGGCCACATTGGCGTTCTCGGTCACGACCTGTTTCTCTACGGCGACCTGTCTGCGCGCGAGAACCTGGCGTTCTTCGCGCGTCTCTATGGGGTGCGGCACATTGAGAGCGCGGTGAACCGCGGTCTCGCGTCGGCGCGACTCTCAGAACGCGCCGAGGATCGCGCCAGTGCGTTTTCGCGCGGACTTCGTCAGCGGTTGGCGCTCGAGCGGGCGCTGGTTCATTCGCCCCGTCTTGTCCTGCTCGACGAGCCGTTCACCGGACTCGACGACGCCTCGGCGGTGTTGCTCGTCGATCGACTCCGCCAGATCAAGAACGCGGGGGCCATCATCGTGATGGCGACCCACGATTTCGATTTGGCCGATGGACTGGTCGATCAGCCGGTGTGCCTGAGCGGTGGCCGGATGGCCTCGATGCCGGCTGACGGCGGCTCGCTGCGTGAGCGCTACCGCCGCGCCGTCCAGGCGGGGGCGCGCTGATGTCGCTGCTCTCAGGCGCGTGGATTATCGCGCGCAAAGACTTCCTCGTGGAGGTCCGGAGCCGCGAGATGATCTACACGACGCTGTTCTTCGCGGTGTCGTGTGTCCTGGTCTTCGCGTTTGCGTTCGTGCCTGAAGGGAAGCCGATTCCGAACGCCGCGGCCGGCGTCCTCTGGGTCGCCATCGCGTTTTCCGGCACGCTGGCGCTTGGGCGGGCGTTCGAACGCGAACGCCAGGGCGAGACGTTGCGCGCGCTGATACTGGCGCCGATCGAGCGGGCATCCGTCTATCTCGGCAAGCTCATCGCGTTACTGGCGCTGATGGCCGTGATGGAGGTCCTCCTCGTGCCGGTGATTGGGCTGCTGTTCCACGCGCCGCTGGCCCGCGCCCCGTGGCTGCTGGCCGGGCTGCTGATCACGGGAACGATCGGATTCGCCTCAGTCGGAACCCTGTTTGCGGCCATGCTCGTTCGCGCCCAGTCGCGCGACGTGCTGCTACCGGTGGTGCTCTATCCGTTGACGATCCCGGTCATCATCCTCGGCGTGCAGGGCACGGGGTTGATCTTTGCCGCGGAGCCGAACCTGGCGCTTGCCGGGAACGCCCTCTCAATGCTGCTATTCTTTGACGCGGTATTCGTCATCCTGGCGCTCTGGACGTTCGCGCACGTGATGCGCGACTGAGGATGTATGACCGCTGGTAATCGCCTCGCTCCCGCCCTGCTCATCGTTGCCGCCGGCATGTTCCTGGCGGCGCCGTTCGTCATCGACACCGCCCCATACGAATCGACGATGGGGCTGGTGCAGCGGATCTTCTATTTCCACGTGCCGAACGCGGTTCTGATGATTCTGACGTCGACGCTGTGTGGCGTCGCGAGCGCCATCTACATCGTGGGGCGCCGGCCGGTCGCTGACTACGTCGCCTTGTCCGCGGCGGAACTGACGGTCGTCCTCGGCGTTATCGTGCTGCTGACGGGGCCACTGTGGGCGCGGAAGTCCTGGGGCGTGTGGTGGGCCTGGGAACCACGGCTGACGAGCACGCTGATCATGTGGCTCGTGTTCAGTTCCTATCTCCTGTTGAGGCGGTTCGGTGGGGCGGGATCGGAGTTGCTGGCGGCGGCCGTAGGTATCTTCGGCGCCGTCCTCTCGCCGTTCGTGTACTGGTCCGTCAACATGTGGCGCACCCTTCATCCGACGACGAGCGTGCTGCCGACGCTGCCGGGGCCGATGGCTGGTCCCGTGATCTGGTGTTCTGTCGCGTTCGTGCTGCTGTATGTCGCCGTGATTCTCTTGCGCGTGCGGCTCGAATCCGCGAGAACCACGCTCGAACGCGCGTGGCTGTTGCTGGAGGAAGACTGACTCATGCGAAAACTGACTTCCGCGATGCGTGGCGTGGCCGGCATTGTCCTGACCACGATGATGAGTGTCGCGCTCGCCGCACAGACAGCCCCGCCCGGCCAGGATGGCTTCAAGGCCGCCACGGCTGAGGATCTTGCAGCGGGGCAGGAGCACCTGCCCGCAACGCCCTTCGTCTTCTGGGCGTACGGGATCGTGTGGCTGGTGCTGGCGATTTACGTGCTGTCGCTGTGGCGCAGGATTGCAAAGACCGAACGTGAGGTCGCGGCGCTGCGCGCGAAGCTGGAGGTCCGGCCCTGATGGACATCAGCAACATGCCCTCGAGTCACTTCCTGTTCATTCCGGGAGTGCTGCTCATCGGAATGGTGCTGGGGTGGATTCTTGGCTCCCGAGCGGCTCGCGACGCCTACGCGAGCGAGCTCCGCAAGCGCGAGGAGCGCGAAGCCCGCAAGCGCCCGCAGTGACTGCTTCTGCCATTCACTGTCCCTTCGCCAGGCGATGGGCGAGCCAGGCGGGAAGTCCGGCCCCGAGAATGCGTTGCTGGGCGCCGGCGACGTCATAGACAACGCGACGCAGGCGAATCGTTTTCCGGGTCATATCGAGCAGGCCATACGCCGCGCGTGGGTCGCCGTCACGTGGCTGTCCCACCGAGCCCACGTTGATCAGCGCCGGTCCGGTGGCCGGCAGGCTCAGTTCGTCATCCGCCAGACCTGCGGTGCGAGCGGCCGGGTCCTGCGGTGTGGTGAACACGGCGGGCAGGTGCGTGTGGCCGAAGAGGCAGATACGTCCGCGGGCCGCGTCCATGGCGCGGCCCGCGTCGGCCGCATCGAAGATGTAGTGGTCCTCGTCGAACGGCGCGCCGTGACAGATCTCAAGCGCCGGCACGATCGATTGCGGTCCTTTGGCCAGCGCGGCCAGTTCAGCCACCTCATTCGCCGTGAGCACGCCACGTGTCCACTCCGCGGCACGGCGCGCGACTTCGTTGAAGAGCGTCGCTGGCTCGAGCCCCGCGCACACCTTGTCGTGGTTGCCGCGGATGAGTCCCGCGGGCGAGCACGCACGCACGCGATCAATGACTGCGCCCGGGTCGGCGCCGTAGCCGACGAGATCGCCGAGACACAGCGTCGCGTCGTAGCCGAGCGTCCCGGCGTCCGTCAGCACGGCGTCCAGTGCGTGCATGTTCGAGTGAATGTCGCTGATGACGAGATAGCGCATCAGGCCTGCCGGATGGGCGAATCGAGGAGCGGGGGATGGTCGGCAATGGACTCGAGCAGCCGGTCGACCACTTGTGACGCGGAGAGCCGCGCGGCCGGAAGACGGATGTGCGCGAGACGATAGGCGTCGGTGCGAGCTTCGTACAGCCGCTCGAGCTGGGCGCGATCGGCGGCCAGTGGCCGGCGGCCGTCCTGCGGAATGCGTCCGATGAGATCCGCCAGCGGGACGTCGAGCCACACGACCGTGCCGTCTAGACACATCAGGGCGCGGTTGTCGGGGTCGACGAACGTCCCGCCGCCGGTGGCGACGACGATGTGCCGCAACGGCCGCACAAGTTGGAGCATCTCGCGCTCGACCTGCCGGAAATAGGGCTCACCGTGGCGCGCGAACACGTCGGCCACCGTCATGCGCTCCCGGCGCTCAATGAGCTCATCGATATCCTCGGCGCGCCATTGCAGGCGCTGGCTCAGCGCCCGCGCGACCGTACTTTTGCCGGCCGCCATGAAGCCCACGAGGTAAATCTTGTCGGTAATCACCGACCCCCCGCCGCGGCCGGTGTCGTCGCCGTTGGGTTCGCGCGCCCGATGGCCCAAGAATGCGCGCGAAATGGTGCAGTCCCACGCGAAACTGGCGCGGAACCGGCCGCCGCGGGTGGGCGACGCCCGGCAACGAGGCGGTGAGCGATGCGGAAACGATCCGTCACGTCCTTGAACCTCTTCAGCCTAATATGTTACTAACTCCGCGCGTATGGCTTTTGACGGCCACCTCATTCGCCTGAACCTGCCGAGCACATTCGAGCTCCTGGACATCGTTCAGGTCCTGAGCGATCGCATCGCCGCGCTCGCCGGGCTCGATGAAGACGCCACGCACTGGGTCAGCGTGGCGGTCCGTGAATCGGTCATCAACGCCATCAAGCACGGCAACCGCGAAGACCGCGATAAGCATGTCACGGTCGAGTTCCGCCTGGCGCCACGCGTCAGGCCCGAGCAGTTCGTGATCGAGGTCATGGACGAAGGGGAGGGGTTCGATCCGGAAGACATTGCCAACCCGCTGGATCCCGAGAACGTGCTCAAATCGAGCGGCCGCGGCATCTTCTTCATGCGCAATTTCATGGACGACGTCTCGATCGCGCGGCGGCCCGAGGGCGGCATGGCAGTACGGATGAGCAAGAAGCTGGCCTCGTAGGTGACTCCCGATCCCATCTTCCTTTCGACGGCCATCGAAGCCGCGCTCGCGGCGGGCCGCATCCACAAGCAGTACTTCCGGCAGAACCCCCACGTCGAGAAGAAGGGCCGGATTGATCTGGTCACCGCCGCCGATCTGGCGGTCGAGCAGATGTTCCGCGATCTGATCGGCCGCCGGTTTCCAACGCATGGCGTGCTGGGTGAAGAAGGCGCGTCGGGCACGCAGCCGTCGGGCGCCCGCTTCCGGTGGATTATCGATCCGGTGGATGGGACGACGAACTTCGCCCACGGGCTCGCGTTGTTCTGTGTGTCGATCGCCTTGGAGATCGACGGTCACATCGTTCTGGGCGTCGTCTACGACCCGATCGCCGACGAGTTGTTCACGGCGGAGCGCGGGAGCGGGGCGCGTCTGAACGGCTTGCCTATTCGCGTGACGTCGGCCGAGACGATGGTCGACGCGCTGCTCTGCACGGGATTCCCGTACAGCATTCGCGAGGAGCGACGCCGGCAGGTCGATGTGTTTGCCGCGTTCCTGGGCGAGGTGCAGGCGGTGCGTCGTCTTGGGTCGGCCGCCCTCGATCTGTGCTACGTGGCCGCGGGCCGTTTCGATGGGTTCTGGGAGGAGCGCATTCACCCCTGGGACATCGCCGCGGGCGCGATCATCATCGAAGAGGCCGGAGGGACGGTCACAGGCATGGGCGGCGAGCCGTTCGATCCGTTTGCCGGGCACATCGCCGCATCGAACGGTCCACTGCACGCCCCGATCCTCTCTGTAATCCACGGCGCACGCCAGAGTGCCCTGAACTGATCCCCTTGGGGGACACGACGGCGCATCGCGGGAAGCGGGCGCCAGCGTGCAGGCCCGTGCTCCTTGGCATCATTCCTGCTGAGACCGAAGTCAGATATGCTCCCCGACTTGCCAAGGAGAACTCCGATGCATGCCCGCATTCGTGCCGCAGGACTGATCGTCGTTGGACTGCTGGCCGCCACGCCGGCTTCGGCGCAGGTGGTGCAGTCAATTCAGTTTGGCGGCGGCCTCTTCAGCCCGCGGGGATTCGACTCGCGCGCTGATGGCGACGTGCTCCGTCGCGATTTCGACGGGCGGCCGCTGAACGGCGCCCCGAACCTCACGGACGCGCTCGTGTTCGACATCGCCGATTTCCGGACGGGCAACGTGTTCGGCGAGTGGAGCGTCGGCGTGGGCAAGCACCTCGAGTTTGGCGCCGGCATCGGCTTCGCGCAGCGCGCGGTGCCGTCGGTCTATCTCGATGTGGTCGATCAGAGCGGTCGCGACATCGACCAGACGCTGAAATTGCAGATCGTGCCGATGACCGCGGTCGTGCGCTTCCTGCCGTTTGGTGGTCCCGGCACCGTCCAGCCGTACATCGGCGCCGGTATCGGTGCGGTGCGTTACAGGTATTCCGAATTCGGCCGGTTCGTCGACAGCGACACGCTCGACATCTTCAGCGATCGGTTCACCGCGACGGGCACAGCTCCGGCCGGCGTGATTCTGGGTGGCGTGAAATTCCCGCTGGGTGGTGACATCTACTCGATGTCGCTGGAAGGTCGTTATTTGCGTGCCGTAGGTGATACCGGCGGACTGCCCAACAACTTCCTGGGCGACAAGATCGATCTCAGTGGCGGGATGTTCAACGTCGGCTTTCAAGTCAGGTTCTGAACGCTCGACGGACTACCCGGGATGGCGACACGGCCTGTCGCCATCCTTGGTAGGCCGACATCACTTCTCATCGACCCGCCTGTAAAGCACGAGCCCTCCACCATCAGCCACTTGAGCGAATCCGCGCAGAAACGCCGGATCCGTACGCGCCCGCTGCGCGAGCATGTCGCCACCTTCCGCGCGCCCTTCGGTCAGGACCCATCGGACGTGACGTGCCGGGCTCTCGAGTGCGGCGGCCCACAAATCTCCGTTCCCTTCGTGCAGGAAGTCGGCGAGCCGGAAGCCGGCGGCTGATGTCTCCTGCATGTAATGACCGAGCGATCCCATGCTGGCCAGGATCGGGGTGCCGTCGTACGCGGACACGAGGTAGGCCGTTACCGCGGCTCGCTGGAGACGGAACGGCGTTTCCCACTGTGCCTCCAGCACCATCGGGGCTGTGCGCTCAAACGGCGGGTGCTGCCAAATCGCCGCGCAGAAGAGCAGCACGGCGGCCGGTGGCTGGGCACGACGGGGCAGTCTGGCGATCGCCATCGCTGCCAGCGTGCCGGCTCCTGCCACGACCATCACCATGTATCGCACGCGGTAGGGATGGCCCTCGAAGAAGGCGAAACTCGGAAGCGCGGCCGCGGACACGATGGCCAGAGCGAGCGCTTGGTGTTTCAGACGCGCCAGCGCGATCAGACACAGCACGCCGCCGATCATCCCGGCGCCGACGACGGCGCCGCCGCCGAGCGCGCGAGTGCCCATGACCACTTGATCGAGCGCGACCATCGGAGCGTGGTGTGCGGGATTCTCAGGCACGAAGAAGCCGGACGTGACGAAGAACGCGCCCGTGGCGCCGTAGCTGAGAAGCAGGAAACCACCCACCGACGCGATGACCGCCGGAAACAGTCGTGTCGACACCGCGACGCCGCGCCGCCAGTTGACCAGCGCCGCGATGGTGACCAAGGCGAGGGCGATGCACCAGCCTTCGTAGCGTGTGAGCATCAGGGCGACCAGGGCGAGACTCGCGTGCCACGAGCGCCGGCGGTCGGGCCTCTCAATCCAGCGATCGACGAGCCACAGGCTGACGAATGCGAGCCCCAGCAGCAGCGGCTCGGTCATTGGCGTGCTCTGCAGGTAGAGAAGGTTCGGATTGGCCAGGATGACCGCGGGCGTTGCGATGGCTACCACCGGCGACGCCCTCTGACGCATCAGATACGCCGCGAGGGCCGCCAGACCCATGGCGAGCGAGAGGATGGAGATGGCCACGACCGGATAGCCGGTCTGATAGGCCCAAGGTGACAGCACCGGAATCGCATCGAGCAGATGGGGCAGCGGCAGCCACACCGCGCCGATTTGGCGCCAGCCGGGCGTCAGGCTGTCGGCGAGTCGCCGCGCGACAACGAGATGCGCGCGCGCGTCGTAGTGACTGAGCGTGAGCCCAAGGCGCGCGAAGTGGACGGCCGCAATCGTGCCGGCGATTGTGGCGCTGACGAACACCATCGCGCTGATGGTGAAGCGGGGAGGTGGAGCGGAACGGTCAGTTATAATCATTTATTCTAGATGCAACGGCTGACCGATCTCTTCCACCGTTTCGTGGCCGCCATCCAACCGGTGGCCGAACATCTGGGCGGCCCCGGGCTCGCGCTCGTCGCGTTTCTCGATTCGTCCTTTCTGTCGCTGCCGGAGGTCGCCGACGCGCTCCTCGTCGTGCTGACGGTGCATCATCCGGGGGAGTGGCTGTACTTTGCCGCCATCAGCACGGTGGGATCCGTGGCAGGGTGCTATGTGATCTACGCGCTGGCGCGGAAGGGCGGCGAGGCGTTCGTGCGCCGTCGCTTCAGCGCGAAGCTGGTGGAGCGATCGGTCGTGCTGGTGCGAGAGCACGGGCTCCTGGCGATGATCGCCTCCGCCCTCCTGCCGCCGCCGGCACCATTCAAACTCTTCGTCCTTCTTGCAGGCGTGGCCGACATGCCACCGCGGACGTTCCTGACCGCGATTGCGATTGGCCGCGGCGCCCGTTTTGGTGCCGAGGCGTGGCTGGCGCACAAATACGGCGACCGGGCGATGGACTACATCCGCGACAATTTGTCCACGATTTCAATCTGGGCCGCCGGCATCGTCGCCGTCCTGCTCGTGGCCATGATCATCTGGCGGCGTCGCGCTGTGGGCCGCGCGGCCGACGCCTAGCGCGCTCGGACAGCGTCGCCGGTGCCAGACCCCTCATGCGCCAGGCCTGACCCGGCGCTCCAGCATAGAATGTCCCCTCAACCGTGACTCCCGACCTCTCCGTTGTCATCCCCATCCACAACGAGGCGCCCAATCTCGAGCCGCTCCACCAGGAGTTGACCGAGGTGCTCGGGCGATGGGGCCGGCCGTATGAGTTGCTCTTCGTCGACGACGGCAGCCGCGATGGCTCGTTCGAGATCCTCGCGCGACTCCAACAGGCAGACGCGAGAATGCGGGTGATCCAGTTTCGACGGAACTTTGGCCAGACGGCGGCGTTCGCCGCGGGTTTTGCGGCGGCACGTGGCCGCCTGATCGTGACCTCCGATGGCGACCTGCAGAACGATCCCGCCGACATTCCATCGATGGTTGATCGGCTCGAACGGGACCAGATCGACATCATGTGTGGCTGGCGCAAGAACCGTCAGGATCCCTGGATCAACCGGCGTTTGCCCTCCACGCTGGCCAATCGCCTGATTTCGTGGGCGACGGGTGTCCACCTGCACGACTACGGGTGCTCACTCAAGGTGTTCAGGTCCGAGGTCGTGAAGCCGCTGCGGCTCTACGGAGAGATGCACCGGTTCCTGCCCGCGCTCGCCAGCGAGATGGGCGTACGCATTGCCGAGCAGCCGGTCAATCATCGCGCGCGCGTGCACGGCGAGTCGAAGTACGGCATCACGCGGACGTTCCGCGTCGTACTCGATCTCATCACCGTCAAGTTCCTCCTGAGCTATTCGACGAGGCCCCTGCAGATGTTCGGCCCGATCGGCGGCATCGCGGGGTTCTCAGGCTTGCTGATCCTCTTGGTGCTCGGTGTGCTGCGCCTGCTGGGACTGGTGTCGCTCAATCAGCGGCAGCCGCTGGTGCTCATCGGGATCATGCTCGCGTTTTCGGGCGTGCAGCTCGTGACGTTGGGACTGCTCGCGGAGATGCAGGCGCGCACCTACCACGAGTCACAGGGCAAGCCCACCTACGTTATTCGGCAAGTCCTCGAAACAAAAGACACGGACCCCGCGTAAGCGCGTCTGTTACCATGAGACGTCGTCTCCCGGATCGACCGGGTGGCGGGCTACGGGATGAGAGCAGTTGGAGGCAGATTGATGAGGCGAGTGTTCGCAGCAAGTGTGATGGTGATGGCGGCCCTCTGGGCAGGTCCAGCGACGGCTCAGAATGCGCCAGCGAGCAGCGTGCCCTCCGGGCCTCTTGTCAATTCCTGGTACGTCGGTCTGAACACCGGGGCGGCGGTCGTCGAGAAGTTCGGCGGTGTCGTCGCCGTCGAAGGCGGCATGCGGTTTCGGCGCAATCTCGACATCATCGGTGAAATCGGCTGGGCGCAGAACTCCGTGTCCGCTCGACAGCTCGACAAGATTTCCACCTTGGCCCGCAGCCTCGCCAGTTCTCAAGGCGCTACCGCGTCCGGCACGCTCAAGGCTCCGGTGACGTTCAGTGGGATCGGCGCACGCTGGGTGCTCGAGAACAGCGGCCGATTCCGGCCGTATTTTCTGGTGACGGTCGGCGGTGCCAAGGTCAACCTCAAACCTACCCTCACGCTGAATGGCGCGAACATCACCTCGACGGCCGACCAGTACGGCGTCACTCTTGGTCAGGACGTCATCGGCAAGGCGAATCACTTCGCCAGCGAAGGCGGCATTGGCGTGGTGAGCGGCATCGGCACGAGCTGGTATGTGGACCTCGGCGCTCGTCTGCTCAGCATCAACGCGGATCAGCGCGTCAACGTCGCTCGCATCGTGATCGGCGGCGGATACCGCTTCTAGTAGGAGTCCGGCGTTCGACATTCAAAGGCGGCGGCCTCGCGGTTGCCGCCTTTGTCTTGTACCGTCACGGCCCAAACGGCCGCACGACGTGCGGGTACGTCGGGCACAGCATGAACCGTCGTGGGTCTGACCTGGCGATGACGCGGGCGACGACCTCGCGCGGTTGGAATCCCCATCCGACCGTGAGACGCAACGGTGCCGTTGGCGTTCGCCAGAGTTCGAGCCTGGCGACGAACGCTCGCTCACGCCCGATCCGCTCTGCGGGCGCCTTGTCGTCGGACACATCCTGCGCAAGGTGTGCGCGATCGCCGGCGGACCCCAGATCGTAGACCGTGGTGTAGAAGCCGCGCATTGCGACCGCGGGCCATTCGTCGGCGCTGAGTCGCGGTCGCACGTCGAAGGACGCGTACACCACGACGGGACCAGCCTCGGCCGGCGTACGGGCCACCATCGTGAACGCCGGCACCGCGTCCAAGTCCGGAACGTTTCGCCACTCGCTGGTGACGCCGCGGCACTCGGCACCCGCGTGTACCTCAGCCACGCCGCCCATCAGGTCGTCGAGCCGATAGCCAAGCTGTCCGAGTTCGCGCTGAGCCAACGGCAACGCGAAGACACGACTGCCTCTGGACAAGGCTCCGGCGATCTCAGGCACCTCAATGGGCAGGTGCGGACCGGACGACGTTTTGATGAGTACGTCGGCGACGGCATCCTCAGAAAGCACGCGCGCATCCGGCGGCAGCGCGGCCACGATGCGGCGTGTGAGCGCAAGCGAGAGCCGATCATGACCGAAGGTCCGAGCGTCGACCTGAGGCCGCGTGGCCGCGAGCAAGGACTGCCAGGCAAGGATCGGGACAAGAACGACGAGCACAACCGCGGCAACCCGCCCGCCGGGCCCAGGACGGCAAATGCGCGCGGTCTCGCTCAGCCCGGCGGCGGCTGCAAGACACAGCAGGACCGCCAAGACCGCCGGCCCTGGCGGCTGTACTACGGCAAGCGAACCCGCCACGAGCACGGCGACGGCCATTGCGGGCCAGAGCCGAATATCGGCCCGCCTGCTGAAGGCGCCGAACACCGCCAGGATGCAGACGTACGGCCCGGCGGATGATGCCGCAGCTGAGACCGTGGTCAGCATCAACGTGCGATCGGGAATGAGACAGGAGACCAACGTCACCGCAGGCGCCGCCCCTGACGCGGCCCAATGGACGATCGCCGCGACGGCTCCGATGGCGCATGCACCAATGAGTCCCGCAGCGTTGGAAGGCCGCACGCCGCGTGAAGCGAGGATCACGACCAGCGCGCACGCGAGCGTCATCGACGGCCAGATTGCCGCGACGACGGCCAGGGTCACCGCAAGATGCAGCCGGCGGTCACGCGGTTCGTCGAGGAGAAATGAGAACGCGACCACCGCCATCAACGGCCCGGCTCCGAAAAGCAGGGTGAACGCCGGCGCCGCAATCACCCACGCACCCAGCGCCGCGCCCGCCGCGGTGCCCGCAAACACGCTCCCGGCCACCCGCTGAGCCAGGCGCGTGGTCAGCGCGATGCCGCAGAACAGTAGTCCAGCGTCGAGCCACGACATCCAGAACGAGATGGGGAGCGTGGGCGTGAGGTGGGCGAGCCCGAAGGTGATGAGTTCCGGCAATCCCGCGCAGGGACGCGAGGGCATCGGCACGCGCGGCGTGCGGGCCAGCGTCGCGGCGGCGGCCAGGCCCACCGTGACGGCCAGCGCGAGCCCCAGTCGTTGCGTCGGATCAGACCGTTGCCCAGCCATCGTCTCAAGAACGGCGTGCTAGCATACCGCGACGCGCGCGGTTCGCCGGCGCGGACCATCCGCATGTCACGCCGCCAGGAGTTGCTTCTCGCACTGACGGCGGCTGCCGTCCTCGTCCTTTTCCGGTCGCTTGTCTTCATCGCGTACGAGCAGGCATTTTTCGACTCGGACCAGGCCATTGTCGGCCTCATGGCCAAGCACCTTGTCGAGGGACGCGCGTTCCCGCTGTTCTACTACGGGCAGACCTACATGCTGGTTGTCGACGCCTGGATCGCGGCGCCGTTCTTCCTCATCGCGGGCCCGACCGTTGCGGCGCTCCACGCGGCAACGACGGCCGTCAACGTCATCACGGCGATGCTCGTTGTGATCATCCTGTCGACGGGCAGCCGCCTGCGTCCGTTGGCGACGCTGATTCCAGCGTCGTTCTTTGCGCTGGCGTCGCCGCTGCTGGGACGCTCGCTCATCGAGGCCGGCGCCAACATCGGGCCGCTGCTCTACGTGCCGCTGCTCTGGCTGTTGCGCCGGCGCCCGCTCTGGTTCGGACTGGTGCTCGGCATCGGCATCCTCAATCGTGAGTTCACGGTGTATGTGGTGCCCGCCCTGCTGGCGGGTGAGGTGTGGGCGCGAACGCTGTGGCAGCCCGCGCGCGTGAAGCATTGGCTCGTGGTGGGGGTCGCCACGGTGGCCACGATGCAAGCCATTCAGGCGTTGAAACCCGTGAGCGACATGATGGGGCCCGGCACACGTGGCGCGCTCGTCGGCGGCGAGGCGGGCTCGCAGGTCGGCAACATCAGGGACCGCGTGGCCCTCGAGCCCCGCGAGTTCCCGGCCCGGGCACGGGTGATGCTCGGCTCCTACCTGCCGGGCCTGCTCGGTGCTGCGTCATCGGACGTGACGTCGATACGCACCGGCCATTCGTGGATGTTCTGGCCGCTTGGCTTTGGACTGCTCATCGCTTTCGGCCGGGCCGTGGTGCTCACGCGGCGCGCGCCCTCGGGGCAAGCCGCGCCGGCCTGGTATCTCGCCGGCGTCGGCGCGTTGGCGGTCGTCACCTACGTTGCCACCCGGCCGGCGGAAGGCGTCGTCATTCGCTACCTGCTCCTCGCGGTCTACGTCCCGGTCGGCATCGTCGCGGCACACCTCACGCTCGAAACCCGCCGCGGCTGGCGTGCCGTATCCATCATCGTCGCCACGATGTGCGCCACCACGTCCGTGGTCGATCACGGACGGCTGCTCGAGCACTTCGTTCGCGGCCGCGAGTCCAACGAAACGCGCGATCTGGCGAACGCGCTCGAGGCGCGGGGCATTCGCGTGGCCGAGTCGGGATACTGGCGCGCATACAAAGTGAGCTTCCTGACGCGCGAACGTGTGAAGGTGGCCTCGACCGACGTCGTCAGAATTGAGGAGTATCAACGTCTCGCCCGCGAAGCTGGCTCAACGCTCGTTTCAATCAACGAGACGTCGTGTCCCGGCGGGGAGCGGGTGAGCGCCTGGTATCTCTGCAGGCAAGAGTGATCACCTTCGTGCCGGCAAGAACAGCACGGTCGAAACGCGCGTGGTCGGCGGCGAGAGGAGGCGAGGGCCGGCGCGGCCTTCTGGGCCTATCGCGTGCGCGCTGTAGCCGACCGCGGCAAGCATGGCCATGAGGGACTCCGACGAGGCGCCGGAGACGCGCGCCAGTTGTTCGTCGCCGAGTTCGCACAGGATCGCGGGTCGATCGCGCCGAATCAATCCCAGGCCGCCGCGAACAGCCAGGAACTCCGCGCCTTCAACGTCCAGCTTGATCAACGCGACGCGCCCCTCAATGGCCGCGACGTCCAGCCGCACGACGTCGACCGGTATCAGCCGTTCGGCACGCGAGGCCGGGGCACCGGCGCGTTCCAGCGACGCGTGCGCGTAGGCTCCGCAGCGCCGGGACGTTCGCAGGACACCGGCGCCAGGCGCGTCCCCCAGGGCCGCGCTCGAGACCACCAGGCGGGCGGAGAAGCCATTGGCGGCAACGGCCTGCTCGAGGAGTGCCCGTGTCTCGGGATGGGGCTCGAAGGCGTAAACACGCCCCGAGGCCCCGAGGCGCTGCGCGAGGTGCAAGGCATAGATCCCGAGATGGGCGCCTCCGTCGACGACGACGTCCCCTGCCGCCACCAGGCGGACCGCACAGGCCAGTTCAGCGCACTCGAAGGCGCCTCGCGCCATGGCCCGGCCGAGGCCCCGGTCGGCAGCATGACGAACGAAGGTCAGTCCTGACGCCAGGATGCTGGTCGTGGTCCTGGGGGGACGCGGCATGTTCACCTGGACGATTCTAGCGGGCTCTCTTTTTTCCTTTCCGGCCCTGTTCCTCTGTATTTCACTGGCCGATAGGGCTACTAGACCGGGGTAGGTCCCTGTCTGGATTTCAAGGCCAACTGCATGCGACGGAACTTCGTCACCCTTTGTGTTCTGGCAGGCTCAGCCCTGCTCCTGAGCGCCTGCCAGGCGTCCAAGAGCGCCACGCCGCTCAGCCCCTCGATCGCCGGGCCCATTGCCGGCGTGCAAATCAGCGATCCGGTGGTCATCTCGCCGATCAACGGAGCGAAGATCGCGTCAGACACGCAGCCTATTACGTTCACGGTCGACAACGCGTCGAGCAACGGCGTTCGCCCATTGACGTACGTGCTCGAGATTGCCGTCGACAGTGGGTTTGCGAACAAGGTTTTTTCGCAGACGGGCATCACGCCGGGAGACGGCCGCACCGCATTCCGGCTGCCGTCAAACCTCGGCGCCGAACGCACGTACTTCTGGCGCGTGAAGGCATATGACGGCGCCAACGATGGCGACTACTCGCCGACCATGAGCTTCTCCGTGTTTACACCGGTCGTCATTGGACGTCCCGGACTGTCGAGCCCGATCAACGGGTCGACGACAACGAGCCAGAAGCCCATCCTCGAGGTGCTCAATGCCCCGGTCACCGGGCCGGCGGCTCAGATTCGTTACCTGTTCGAAGTGGCGCCAGACGCGAGCATGAGTAACCGGATCATCTCGGCTGATGTGGTGGCTGGAGCCAGCCGAACGGCGTACGGAATCCCGAGTGACCTGAGTCCCGGCACCCGCTACTTCTGGCGTTCCAGGGCCTTCGACACTCAGAACCACGTTGGCGATTACAGCGACATCTGGACGTTTGTCACGGCAGCAGCGACGGCAGCGCCGCCGACCGACCAGCCTCCTCAGACGGCGCCGGATGACCAGATCGACATGAAGCAGGTCACCATCGCGCTCGGTGCGGATGTCCGCGGCTGGGCGGTGACGTCCACGATGATTTCGGCCACGCACGTGGGCGGAGATCTCTGCACCAACCACACGAAGGCTGGCCGCTGGCCGGCGCTTCCGTTCTTCGACACGGGCGCGACGGTCGAGGGCAATCAGTGGTTCTTTGTGAACCTCAACGGCAAGTGGTTTGCCGGTGCCAACGAGTGGCTGCGGCCGGGCCAGATTTGCAAGGGGATCGCCGGAAACATCGGTGGGGACAACTTCCCGAACACGCCCCTGCAGAATTGGTCACCCTCGCCGGGCGAACTCCTGGGTGTCATGGTGAGCACCCCCGCGCGGGCGGGCCAACAGGGCACGGCAGAGCGGAGCAACGTCGTCCTTATCCGCTGGTAACCGGCGGGGTAGCCGCCCCGACTTGACGAAGCCGGACGCAACCCTATACCGTTTCAGGCCGATCTGCCGATTGACTCGGCAGATCGGCTGTGAGCCCAAGGTCCCTCCCCCTTCGCTCTCTCGTGTGGTCCGGACTGCTCGCCTTCGCGGCGGGCTGTAGCAATCCCGCCGGTCCTGTCACGCCTCCGCCCGTGGTCGGCCCGCCGAGCATCAGTTGCCCGTCGGACGTGACGAACGACGTGGACCGCGCGCCGTCGACCATCACGTACACCGCTCCCATCGTGACCGGGGGCGTGGCCCCGGTGGCCACGACCTGTACTATCGCGTCGGGGTCCGCATTTCCGTCGGGCACGAGTGACATTCTCTGCACGGCGACCGATGCGCAGCAGCGCAGCTCGCAGTGTGTGTTTCGCGTGAAGGTGAATGTGACGGCGCGTCTACAGGGCGTCACGTTCCTGTCATTCGGGGACAGTCTGACGGACGGCGAAGTCGCGGCTCCGATCACGAACGTGCAAGACGTCCAGCGTGAGAACAGCTACCCGACGGTCCTTCAGGGCCTCTTGCGTGCGCTGTACCCATCGCAGGCCGCCGACATCGTCGTCACGAATGGCGGCGAGTCCGGTAAGAACGCCGGAAACGACGAGGACCGCCTCACGACGCTCGTCAGGACGACCAATCCGAGTGCCGTGCTGCTGCTCGAAGGCGCCAACGACGTGAACAACGGCGTCGACCCTGGCACCATCCTTCAGAGTCTGCGCGCCGACATCGCGCGCGCCTATCGGAACTCAAGTGTCAAGCGGGTGTTCATTGCCACGCTGCCACCTCAAGTTCCCGGTCGTTTCCGCGCCTTCAATCCCGACGGCGTCCTCGACTTGAACGATGCGATTCGTGCGGCTGCGCCGGCCAACCAGGCCACGCTGGTGGATGTCTATGGCGCCCTGTATCCGCAGCGGGAGCTGCTGATCGGCAACGACGGGCTTCACCCGACAGTCCAGGGGTATAAGGTGATGGCTGAGGCTTTTCGCGCGGCGATCTCGCAGGTGTTCGAAGTGCCGCCGGGCGGCGCGGCCTTCACGCTGCTTTCACGGCCCGGCTTTGTCGGTCAAACTCGCAGCGCAGGAGTCCTGCGTCCTCGAGGTCATCGCTGACTCCGCTCATCACGCCGCCTTGACGAAGTCGCGGGCACCCGCTACCGTCAGGATCGCTTGCTTGAACGGATAGGGATGCTTCGACTGAATCTTTTGTGGCGCCTCGGCGCACTCGGCCTGCCCGCCCTTTTTGTTCTGACTGCCGGCACAGGCTGCCACAAGCGGGGAGGCGCTCCGCCCACCCCTCCGGATCCGGTGGGGGCCCCGTCTATTGCGTGTCCGGCGGACATCAGCAAGGACGTCGAGCAAGGCCCTCTCACGGTCGATTACCCGCCTCCCGTCGTCACCGGCGGCAGCGCACCAATCTCCATCGCGTGCACGGCGGCCTCCGGCTCGTCGTTTCCTGGCGGGACGACCGACGTCGTCTGCACTGCCACCGACGCGATTCAGCAGAAGGCCCAGTGCCTGTTTCACGTCAACGTGAACGTGATCCCGAAGCTGAAGGGCACGACGTTTCTCGCGTTCGGAGACAGCATCACGTGGGGCGAGGTCTCGGCCAGCGCGGCATTCGGCGTTCACGAACTGGATCCGCTCAACAACTATCCGGTCGTGCTCCAAGCGTTGCTGCGCGACAAATATCGGCTGCAGACCAGCCAGATCACGGTCGACAACAAGGGCGTGCAGGGTGAGAAGGTTCAGGTCGGAGCACCGCGTCTGGGGGAGGTGCTTCGCTCGTCGGTACCCGACGTGCTGATCCTGCTGGAGGGAACCAACGATGCCAACGATGGCACGGGGTTCATTCCCGGCAAGGCTGGAACTTTCGCGGAGACGGCGGACGTTGTCGTGTCCACGCTCCGGGACGATGTGAGGCAAGCCCAGGCGTACGACGTGAAGCTGATCATTTGGTCGACGTTGCTTCCGGAAGTCGCGGGACGTCCCGGTGCAGGCGGCGTCGATCGCATTCCGGTCATCAATGATGTGATCCGCGACTACGAAGGCAGTACCCGCGCCGTTCTGGTGGATGCCTTTGCGGCGTTCGACGCGCAGAAGGAGCTATTGATCGGAGCTGACGGAGTGCACCCGACGGTTGCGGGATACAAGAAGCTGGCCGGGCTGTTTCTCGACGCCATCGCCGCCAACTTTCAGCAGCCGGCACCGGCACCGGCGTCACCGGCGTTCTTCTCGCGCCCGCCGGCCGTCAGGTCGCCGTCTTCGACCAGGATGGCTCCGCGCGCAGCGCCGACCGCAGGCCGTACATCAACGCCAACATCGCCACGACCTCGCTGATCACGGCACATGCGCCTCAGCCCGGTCGGGCGTGATGCGCGCCCCTCCGTCGTCGCGGCTCGGGCCGCGCGATGTGAATCCGCGCGAGGCTCCGACCACGGCGCGCCCCGCTTCACCGGCGATCTCGACATCCTGGTCCGTCCGACGCTCGACAACGGACGGCGACTCCTTTCGGCTATCGCGGCATTCGGGTTTCCCACGACGACGCTGACGCCCGACGACGTCGTTGCCGGCAACAAGGTCGTCGAGATGGGCGTCGTACCCGTGCAGATTCACGTGATGAGTCAGATCGACGGTGTGACCTGGGAAGAGGTGTGGCAGAGCCGTGCCGCGGGAACCCTCGGATCGCGAACCGTCGCGTTCATCGGTCGAGAGGTGTATCTGCGCAACAAACGTGCGGCTGGGCGCGCGAAAGATCTGGCGGATATCGAAGCGTTGCGGGACGTTGACCTGTAGAGTCCGCCTTGCTCTACCGGGTCCCGCGTTGGGCCGCCACGCATTCGATCAAGTCGCATCCTCACTGCGCGAAGTGGCGCACGTCGATGTCCTCGCCGATCTCGATGGTCAGCATGTCCTCCGGCCCTTGGAGTGGCCCGGTATATGTCCGCCGCGTCAGGGCCATCACACTTTCGGACGTGGGAGCGTGTGAGTAGACAGCCAACCGGGGTTTGACCCGGTTGAACACGTCGGCCGCCTGTTCTGGCGTGGTGTGGTGCGCGATGATGGCCTCCGCGTTGGTCGAGCGAGCCCGGATGGCGTCCGCATCCACAACTTCGTGAACAAGCACGTCCACACCCTGTGCAAACCGAACCAAGTTCTCGGAAACGCGTGTATCTCCGGACAACACGACCGAATGACCATGGTAGTCAACCCGGTAGCCGAACGCAGGCGCCACTGGACCATGGTCAACGAGAAACGCGGTCACCTTCACACTCTTATCGTCAAAGACGACACCTTGCGTGATGTCTTGGCCGATCACCTTGATGCCTTCACCCGGGATCTTTTCATCCACGTCGCGGCGCATATGGATGTCAAAAGCGAACGCCTGCTGGAGGTGATCCATCATGTCGCGCGTGCCCTTGGGTCCCCACACCGACAACGGGACCGATCGTCCGACGCCCTGACCGGTACCCACCCAACCAGCCAAGAGGAGGTCCGGAATCTGGATCACATGGTCGGAATGCAAGTGCGTCAGGAACAGCCGACTGATCGAGCCAATCGGGACTCCAACCTGGGTCAACCGAAGGGTTGCGCCCCGGCCACAGTCAAACAGGAGCCGAACGCTTCCCGCCTCGATGAGTGTACTTGCGCCGAATTGGTTCAGGTTGACCAACGGCCCGCTCCCGCTCCCGAGGATGATGACCTTGAGGTGGTCTGGTGAGGCGGATTGAACGGCGCCGCTGCCGCGCCCTGGTGCGGATTGGATCGCTTCAATGACGCGGCCGTCAGTGGATGATTCGAACAGGAGCGCGAGACACGCCACGGAGAGCGCGAACGACAAGACTTTCGTCATGTGAAGGAGTTTCCCCATAGTCTT
The DNA here is from genome assembly GCA_039933635.1 of Acidobacteriota bacterium. Taxonomy (GTDB): domain Bacteria; phylum Acidobacteriota; class Vicinamibacteria; order Vicinamibacterales; family SCN-69-37; genus JBDTNQ01. The sequence goes on along the minus strand of JBDTNQ010000042.1, from coordinate 2,518 downwards.
TGAAGCCGTTACCCGTACGTGAGTGTGATTCCAGCGGTCGGCTGAACGCCGGCGAATGAGCCGCGCGCCGACACCAAGCGCTTGCACGTTCGGCTGTCGGCTCCAGCGCGCGGTTAGGCACCCACCCTGACTACTTGGCCAGGAACCACCCCCTCCAAGACCGCGAGCAGGTCCGCAACAAGTGGCTGCAGGTCGGAATGCCGATTGCCCTTGGCTACGAGGACCACGACCGCCAACTTGAATCGACCGACATCCTGTTGAAATGAGAGATTCCGATCAACAGTCAGGAACACGTCGAACGCGGCCTCGGCCAAACCGAGAAGCTCACCGTTGCGCTTGCTGGCCCAGCCCATCTCCGGAACCGTGCGGGCCTCATGCCCGACCAAGTCGCGCTTCAGGCGCCTCGGCAAGCACTCGTCAAGCAGGATTCGCACGACCGAGCAACGCGTCCTTGGCCTGCTCAAGCGCCGCGATGGCTTGCGCCCGGCTGACGGTCGGGAAGTCTTCGAGAAACTCCGCCAACGGCTCTCCGCCTTCGAGATAGTCGAGGAGCGTCTGGAACGGAACGCGGGTGCCGACAAACACCGGAGTGCCGCCCATTATTTCGGGATCGCTATGAACAACGCTGGGGTTCGGCATCGGCACTGGCTCCCCGAGAAGAATACTGCTGTTCGCGTCGCGTGCCCAACGGATGGCGGCTCACGGCCGCCCTCGGGTGCAGCCACTTGTTAGGCTGCAGTCTAGGCAGACTCGCTGCCCACCCCGAGACATCGAGCCCGATCGGACAGTCTGGCACGATGCACACCACTGGAGACCAGACGCCAATCAATGCATCAGCGGCGGACCACCTCGTCAAGGCAAGGGGAAGATCGACCACGAGAATGGGCTGCCAGTGCAGGTGTCTCCCGTCGCGTCTGTCAGCATGAGTGACCCATCGCCTACGCCGCTGATTCCGCTCGTCGCCGCGCCGAACATGCCAGCCACAAACGCCGTTCCCGTCAAGGATGCCGGTCCAGTAAAGGTCGCCCGGAGGTCCCACGCTGAGCCAGAGAATAGCTCCGGAAGGTGAACGGCGGTTCCGGTCATCGTGCCGGCGACGGCCATCAAACCAGGGATCACAACCGGGCCCGACTGGCGAAAGCGAATCTGAATGTCGCCGGCAGCGGCGCTGTCCGCCGTTGCTACCCATTCATTCGAACTCTTCGTCACGCTCACGCGCGTGTAAACGAGTCCGCCGATCCGTTGATCGGGTTGCGTGCACCTCGACACGATCCGGAGCACCTGCGGCCCGTTCACGACGATGTTGGTCGCGTTGTCCGACGGCGCGGTCGGTGATGACCCACCGCAACTGGTGAGAACGCAGAGAGTCGCCGTAACCAAGAGCGGACGCTTCCACCACATCTTCAGTGCCTCAAGGAGCTGCAACCTGCACAGTGTCGCCGGCCTACCGGCTTGCCGCTCAGCCGCGCGCGGCGTTCACCGTAGTCTTGAATCGGATCGTCGTTCCCGCGCCGCTCGTCGGCTGCAGTGGCGCGTTAGGCAGCGCCCTTGCTAAGGCCATCACGGCGGAAGCGACCTCCTCGGGAGTCCGAGAACCCGTGGGCACGTGGAGAGCAAATTCCGGTGATTGGTGGGCGACACAGCACTCTGCCGCCCTCCGGAGCGTCCAGGATGACGGCGCCACGCCCAGCGCAGCGGCGCGGGCCCGAATGCGTTGCTCAACGACCGACCAGGGTGCGGTCAGGCACAGATGCAGCACCCTGGGCTCTCCGGTCTCTACGCCGGTCACAACTTCGCGCAGATACGACACGTCCGAGTACGTCATCGGCACGATCACAGTGGTTCGGAGTCTTCGGCTCAGACGAACACCCCAGACGCACGCCCGGCGCCACAGCACCAGATCCTGAAAATCGTCCGTATGCCGCCCCCTGAGTGGAATCCACCGCGACAGGAACTTGAGCGCCAATCCTACCGGCTCAGGATCGAAGACGATGCTTCCAGGCAGTCGCGCACGGAGGTTGCGCGCCACCGTCGTCTTGCCTATGCCGAACGACCCGTTGATGAAGATGACCACGGCCTCTGACCTTGTCTGGCTCACGCTTTCAACGAGCCGCGCGGCGCGCGACGACGCCATGGCGCGGGACAGCAGCCGCGCCGGCTCCATTTGGATGTTAGACCAACGGCGCCGCGCCAATCCCAGCGGCCGCGACTCGGTCGGCATTCCGGAGCAAGTAGATCACGGTCACCCACATGGCGGTGCCCATCCCAGCCGCGAACACCGCGAGGAACGACGAGCCCAAGGTTCCAGTCAGCGCCGCGAGTGAGACCGCTGCCGCGGCAGATCCGGTCGCGTAGTACGCCGGCACACGGAACACACGGCCAAGAGGCAGGAAATGCAGGCCGACGACCAAACCGATAGCAGGCCACACGAGATCCCGGCGATCATTACGAAGGCACAGATACACAGCAAGAACAACAAACAGGCTCTGTGCGAGCGCGGACCAACGCAGGCCGAGCA
>JBDTNQ010000041.1:0-32479 GCA_039933635.1 Acidobacteriota bacterium | reverse complement strand
CGTTCGCCCGCCGCTACGTGGACTGGCCGTACATCCAGCATCCGACCCCTTATCCGGGGACCCCAATGACGAAAGACTTTCAAGCACGCGACCTCATCGTGTCGGACGATGTCTCGGAATATGACGGGACGACGGCGGTGGTGCGGACGACGCATCTGGAGGCGGAGGAAGTTGAGTTCATGCGCTGGCGCGCCGAGCGGTGGATGAAGGTCCGTCACGTGCCGGCGGTGTTGGCGCACGATCCGTGGTTCGTGCTCCGCTATGGGCTGAAGATGTTCCGCCACACGTTCCGTGGCACCACGATGCGAACGTGGCTGGGCCTCGAATCCTCGCGTGCGGCCTTCGCCCGCTACAAGGCGATCCGGCGCCGCGAGCGTGAGTACTTCGCGTAGGAGCCATCCCCTAGCCATCTGAGGCTTCGACGCTACGAACCTTCGAACCGCGCCAGCAGTTGTCGTTTGTCCCCGTACAGCTCCAACGTTCGCCCGATGATTCGATAGCTCCGCGTGTGCAAGAGCGCGCTCTTGAAGGCCGTCTCGGTGGCGTCGGCTCCGGGACAGGCCATCATCGTGCCGGCCGCGGAGAGCGCCATCGAGTCGCCGCGCAGTTCGTAGCGCCCGGCGAGCCGGTTGCAGCCGCCATTGCCGGCGAATGTCGGCGTGTCGGCCCTGAACGTGAGGGTCGGGTGGTTGCGTGGGGTGGCCGGCGCTGCGAAGGGCGCGCCGTTGATCCACGAGAGCTTCCACGTCGTGCCGTCGAGAGGCGCGGCGGCAAATCGCGGCTCGCATGATGCGTTCGCCATGACGCCGGCGAGCAGATCGATGACGAATGTCTGGTCCGCGCCGCCGCCGGGCTGAATGTGCCCGCGCACATTCACCAGCAGTGCCTCACCGGCCTTCCGGCCCGCCGACTGGTAGGCCGTCGCGAGCGCCGAATCGATGATGCTCTCGGCGACCGGCCAGGCCCGACCGCTGGCGCACGGCGTGAACGTCCGGCCGCCCGGTGCCGCGCGATAGGCGCCCTGGAGCATCCCCGTGAACGCGATCGGCTCGTACATCGACATTCGATGCAGATCGGAGGGCTGGCCGGATGCGATCGGCTGGCCGGTCACGTCGAGTTTCCGGAGGGTGCCGGCATCGCGAATGCCAAAGTAGGTCGCCGGACCGTCATCACCCTTGAGCGCGAGAACGCGCCGATCTGACGACAACACCCACGACCCGACGGCATCGCGTGTCGAGCTGGGGTCCTTGCCGAGGTACGTCATGCGCAGTGCGAACGTGTCATCGGACATCAGGTTTAACTGATAGCGAATCCCCGTGCAGTCGGCGCACGGCAGGGTCCCCGCGAACGTCGCCGGAAGATTGCGCAACTGCGCGGCGGGAGGCAATGGCGGCGGTTCCGCGATGGGTGCGGGCGATGACACCGGCCGCTGCGGCGGCGACGACTGACCGCCGGCCGATCGCAGCATCAGCGACACACGGGAAGGATGTCCCTGCGTGATCACCAGCGTCGTATCGGTGGTCGTGAACATCAGCCGGTCGCCGTCGAAGATCCGTGCCCGCACGGCGTACCGATGCGTCGGCTCAATCCGTGTCGTCTCGTACTCCACCTCGAACGGTACGGGCACCTGGCGCAGCATCGTCATCCGCTCGCGTGCGATGACCGTGGACGCCGCATCCGCCCGCGACACGTCCTCAATCGTGACCTCGATGGATGCCGAAGACGGCAGCGCGATCCGCTCGCGGTAAGTGATCGTGCCGGAGACCGTGGAGTGTTGGGCCGAGGCGATCGTCCAGGACGACAGAACACACGCAAGAATCAGCAGCAGGTGGCGACGCATGGGCCTCCTCGAAATGTGGCTAGTCTACGCCCCGATCCGGCCGCACATCCGTCAATCTCGCTTACAAGTTTGATGGCCAATGCATCTCTTATACAGTTCCGTCATGCCTCGCGCGCTTATTTCGATTCTGTTGTTCTCGCTGACCTTCACGACGGCTTCAGTGGCGCCACAGCCCTCGCAGGCGTCACAGGCGCCAGTCGCGCCACGGGTGGCGGCCCCCGCGTACTTCTTCATTCAAATCAGCGATCCACAGTTCGGGATGTTCACGGCGGACGAGGATGTGGCCCAGGAGATCGCGAACTTCTCGTTTGCGATTGCCAATATCAACCGGCTGAAGCCGGCCTTCGTCGTGATCACTGGCGATCTGGTCAACAAGGCTGGGGACGCCGCGCAGATGGCGGCGTACGCGCGGCTGCGCAAGACCATCGCGAAAGACATCCCGGTCTACGAGATGCCGGGCAACCACGACGTGGAAAACACGCCGACGCCGGAGACCGTTGCGGCGTATCGCCGGGCACACGGCCGCGACTACTACACGTTCACCTACAGCAACCTGCTCGGCATCGTTCTGGATTCAACGCTCATCCACACGCCGGACAAGGCGTCAGCCGATGCCGGCATCCAGCGCGTATGGCTCGAAGGCGAACTGAAGCGCGCGAAGGCATCCGGCGCGAGGCACATTGTCGTGTTCCAGCACCACCCCTGGTTCCTGGAGAAGGCGGACGAACCGGATCAGTACTTCAACATTCCCCTCGTCCGCCGCACGCCGCTGCTGCAGTTGTTTCATGAAACCGGCGTCACGATGCTCGTTTCCGGCCACTACCACCGCAACGCCGTCGCGCGTGATGGTGACATCGAGGCGATCACGACCGGGCCGGTCGGTATGCCGCTCGGTGGCGCGAAGTCAGGCATGCGCATCTTCCTCGTGACGAGCACGGGAATCACGCACCGCTACGTCGAGTTCGGGGAGTTGCCGACTTCGATCGAGCCGGAGAAGGGGTTTGTGGAGAGGAAGTGAAGGCGCGAGCCCCGGACCTGAAGGTCCGGGGCTCCACGGACTGCCTCAGCGTCGCTTGCGCGGACGCGCTGCGGGCTTGTCTTTCGCGGCGCTCGCGGCCCTGGACGACGTCGGCTTGGCCGGCGCACGACGACGGGTGGGGCGCTTGGGCGGCCCGATGACGTTGCCGTTGACTTCGTCTTCGTCCGAGTCCTCCACCGGATATTCGTTCACCGTCCCAGCGGATTCGTTGACGACGATCACGGTCTCGATGGGCACGATTGGCTGCTCGTCGTCGCCCGCGGCGGATTCAGGCTCCGACTCGCTTGCGCCGTGTTCCGACGCCATCGCCGCGGCTGCGGCGAGTTCGTCTTCGATATCGAACGGAATCACGCGAGCGGTGTCGGACGTGGTCACGGCGACGTTGCCCTGGAACACGCGAATCACGCCCTGCCGGTCGCGATCGACGCGAACGACGTTCTCACGGCCGGCGGCCCGCAGCAGATCCACGAGGTTGGCGAACCCGTAGGCGCGCTCGTCGAAGTCCGCGCTGACCTGGCGAATCAGCTGTTTGACGTTGCGCAGGTACATCGGCCAGCGACGCACCTGTCCGGCCGCGAGAATGCGGCGGAACTCGCGGAGGCCGTCGGCGTTGCTGCCGATCACGGCCGGCTGACGACCTTGCGGCGGATGACCTCCGTGAGTCTGGCCGCGGCCGCCGCCCTCATCACGCGCACCGTTCGACTCAGGACTCGACGTCGTTTCCTCGCCGGCATCCGTGTCGTCGGCGGTGGGCACACCGGCCGTCACCTCGATGGCGGCCGCGGCCGCGTCGGCCTCGTCCGTGGCCGTCACGAGCCATCCGCCCTTGCCCTGCTGCAACTTCACGACGCCGACCTTCTCGAGCTTCTCGACGAAGTCGCGGAACGATCCCGCACCGTAGCTGCGCTCGGAGAACGTCGAGTCGAGTTGCAGGAGCGTGCTCTTCAGCAGGCCCAGCTGCGGCGACACTTCGCGTTCCGACAGCACCTTCAGCGCGCGCGTCACGAGGGGCAGCGCCTGTTCGATGGCCACGCGCTCCACGCGTCCACCGCGGTGACGACGATCGCCGCCGCCGCTGGCCGGGGCGCTCACGCCCACGCCGACGAGATTCTCGTAGGCGATGAACTCGTGACAGTTCTTCTGCATGATGACGCTGGTGAACTGGCGTCCGCCCACGACGAAGATCTTCTTGTCGTACTGCTTCAGCTTCTCGACGAGGCTGATGAAGTCACTGTCGCCGCCGACGATCACGAAGGCGTTGATGTGGGGATGCGTGAAGGCCATCTCGAGGGCATCGAGGGCCAGGTTGATATCGGCGCCGTTCTTGTCGCCACCGGGCGTCAAGTTGCGCTGCACCATCTTGATGGCGTGCTGCGTGAGGCTGCGGCTATAGCCGCCGGCCCGCTGCCAGTCACTGTAGGCGGTCTTCGACACGACATCGCCGCGTTCCTTCAGGGCCTCGAGCACCAGGCCCGCGTCGAAGGACGCGCCCATGGTGTTCTTGACGCCTATTTCGATGTTGTCAAAGTCGATGAATACGGCAATGCGAAGACGATCGTCCCGAGTCACAGGGTCCTTTCAGGAGGCCTGGTCCGCAACCGATCATGCGCCCGCGCGGGAACATCCCGCCAAAGTTCGCGGCGCCAATCGGCAATCCAGCACGGACCGCCTCGGTGAGTGTAGTACAAAATTCGAACAACTTCTAAATACCCTGGACCTTCAGGTCCAGGGCCACTACCGACCACGAAAACGGCTTCGCCCTGCGGCTGCGCCGCCACCTGGACCGCGGGATCCCTGCGGACCGCCGCCTGGACCGCGAGCGCCCGGCCCGCGGCCTGATGGGCCATGTCCGGATGATCCCGACGTGGGGCGGGCGGAGCCGCCGCCGGCTCCCTGCGATCCGAACGAGCGGGATGGGCCTCCAGCGGAACGAGATGATGGGCCGGCCGACGAACCGGCGCGCGGTGCGGGACGCCCATGCTGTTCGCGTCGCGAGCGGTTCTGGTCAGCACGCGCGCGATCCTGCGCCTTCCGTGCGCGGATCTCCGCGATGCGCTGCGCCAGCGGCACTTCGAGCGACGCGGCCGGCCGCGCGTTGTAGTCGAAATCGGGGAGGGTCACACGCTGCAGCGGGCGGCCCAGGGCGCGCTCAATCGCGGCGAGGTCGCCGCGTTCATCGGGCGCGACGAACGTGAACGCTTCGCCCGTGGCCTCCGCGCGTCCCGTCCGGCCGATGCGGTGAATGTAGTCATCGGGCACCACGGGCACGTCGAAGTTCACGACATGGCCGAGGTCCTCGACGTCGATGCCGCGCGCGACGATGTCCGTCGCCACGAGTACCGGGCACTTGCCGGACTTGAACTGGGCCAGCGCGGCGGTGCGCTGTGACTGCGACCGGTTGCCGTGGATGCGTTCGGCCTTGATGCCGTCGCGCACGAGACGGTCGGCCAGCCGGTTCGCACGATGCTTCGTGCGCGTGAACACCAGCGCCTGCGTGATGTCACCGCGCTTGAGCAGCGCGAGGAGCAGGTCCGGCTTCAATTCCTGATTGACGGGGTAAACCGCCTGCGTGATGCCCGTCGGTGTGGTCGTCACGCGTTCGCGCTGAATCGTCGCCGGATCGCGCAGCATCTCGTGCGTCAGCTGCCGGATCTGCGGCGGCATCGTCGCGCTGAAGAACAGCGTCTGACGGCTCGCCGGCAGGAAGCGCATGATGCGGCGAATCTCCGGCAGGAAGCCCATGTCGAGCATCCGATCGGCTTCGTCGAGCACCAGCACTTCGAGCTTGTCGAGCTTCGCATACGGCGACCGCAGGTGATCGATCAGACGGCCCGGCGTTGCGATCAGAATATCGACGCCGCTGCGGAACGCGTGCTCCTGCGGACCGTGACTGACGCCGCCGTACACGGCCGCGCCGGTGACCGGCGTGTGCACCGAGAGGTCGCGCAAGTCGTCTTTGACCTGCGCCGCCAGTTCGCGCGTGGGCACGAGCACCAGCGCCCGGGTGACGCCACGCGGCTTATCGATGAGGCGCTGCAGAATCGGCAGCAGGAACGACGCGGTCTTGCCGCTTCCCGTCTGCGCGCAGGCGAGCACGTCCTTCCCCGCCATCGCGGGCGGAATGGCGTCGGCTTGAATGCCGGTCGGACGAACGAAGCCGAGTTCTTTGATGGCGAGTAACAGAGAGGGGTGGAGACTGAGAGAAGTGAAAGACACTGGATCCTTGGCTGAGAGCTGCGGCTTGTGGCTCAGGGCTTGGGGGCTCACGGCTGGTCGCCGGGCAAAAGACCTGGAATCCCTTTACGCAGTTTCTACTACGCGCCTGTTGACGTTCTTCACACCGATCTGAGCAAGTTCAGACGTATCGTGCGGCAGGCTTATCGAAAGGCGGGCGCGAACCTTTCACCAACGCATGGACTAGCCGCGGCCATCGCCGCCTGCGCATCCTCCATGGAGCCGATGAGCGAGCCCTCAAAGTCTACTGGACCACGGCTCGAATGTCGAATGACGAGCGGCTGCGTCGTGGCGTCTCCGTGGCAGACTATCGTCCATGCGCAGAACTCTCGCGGTCACTCTGCTCGTGATCGTCGCGTGCTGGCCCGCGTCGAGTGGCGCATGGGGCATGCAGGTGCACCGCCTGCTCACGGGCCTGGCCATTGATGGGCTGCCGGCGCCGCTGCGATCGCTCTATGCCAGCCAGCGGGCGTTCGTCGTCGAACATGCCGTCGACCCCGACTTGTGGCGCGTCGTCGGTCTCCGAGGGGAGCTGGGGCCGGAGGAACCGAATCACTTCCTGGACATCGATGCGCTCGGTGAGCCAGCGCCGTTCACGGGAGTGCCGCGCGACTGGGACGCCTATGTGGCCCGGTACGGCGCCGCCAAGGCCGAGACGTTCGGACGGCTGCCATGGCGCGCGACCGAGGTCTACGGCAGGCTCGTCGAGGCGTTCAAGGTGATGGCACGCGGCACCAGCTACGGCGCCGACAACGTGCGGTATCTCTCCGCCATCATGGCGCACTACGTCGAGGATGCGCATCAGCCGCTGCACGCCGCCGAAAACTACGACGGCCAGCTCACGAATCAGCGCGGCGTCCACTCCCGGTTCGAAACCGAGCTGCCGCTGCGCAATTGGTCGCGGATCGCGCATCCGCCCGTTCAGACGAAACCGATTGGCGACATCAAGACGTTCGTGTTCTCGACCCTCGTCGAGAGCAACGCCCTCGTCGCGCCGATCCTCGCCGCCGACAGGGCCGCCGCGGCACACCTGAAGAAGGACGCGAACGATCGCGTGATCTACGACGATGGGTATTATGCGGGGATGTATCGGGACCTGAGACCCTTGCTCCAGAAACGGCTGGCAGATTCCACCAACGGCGTTGCCAGCGTGCTCGTGGCCGCATGGACCGAGGCCGGCAAACCGATCGGCCCGGCGCCCCAGACACGAAGCCCAAGGCCCTGAACTCCGAACCATGACACGAGCCGCCCTGCTCCGCCTCATCGTCGCGTTGTCGTGCGTCCTGACTGGAAGCGCCTTACAGACCGTCCTCGCCGCACAACGAGCGTCGATTCAGTCCTGGGACGTGAAGTCCCCGGATGGACGGACATCGATCGTGCTGAGCCGACACGCGGACGGGCACCTCACCTATCGGGTGCTGCGGGGCCGCGCCGTGGTGATCGACGAATCGCCCCTCGGGATCCGACGTTCGGACGAGTTGTTCGTGGATGGGCTGACGTTCACGCGCGTCAGCGATCCGGTCGCCGTCAACGAGACCTACAGCACGCCGTACGGCAAGCGCCAAAACCATGTCGTGCACGGGCGCGAGCGCGTCGTGAGCTTCATCGCCCGCTCGGGGAAACCGATGGACCTGGTCCTGCGCGCGCACGACGATGGCGTGGCCTTTCGCTATCGCTTTCCGAACGTCGACACGATCGCCAAGTCGGTCACCGAGGAGTTGACGGGCTTTGCCGTGCCAGCGGGATCGACCGCCTGGATTGAACCGCAGCAGCCCGTGGGTCAGTACGCGCCGGCCTACGAAGAGCTGTACACGGAGATGCCGGCTGGCACTGCCGCCCCCCAGGCTGATGGCTGGGCGTTTCCCGCGCTGTTCAAGACGAACGCCGGTCCGTGGGCGCTGATCACCGAAAGCGGGATGGACGGGAATTACTGCGGATCACACCTGCAGCAAGCCGCCACAGATGGCGTCTACCGTTTGAAGTTCCCCGATGCGGGCGAAGGCCGCGGACTCGGTCTCGCGCAGCCGCGATCGGCGCTCGCCTGGACGCTCCCCTGGCGCGTCGTCATCGTCGGTGACACGGCGGGCCACATCCTCGAATCCGATCTGGTGCTCGATCTCTCGCCCCCCACGCGCATGAGCGACACGAGCTGGATCCGGCCGGGTCGCGCGGCGTGGAGTTGGTGGTCGGAGAGCGACAGCCCGAAGTCGGCGGCGCGTCTGAATGCCTTCACGGATCTGGCCGCCGACATGGGATGGGAATACACCCTCATCGACGCGAACTGGAACACGATGCCGCAGGCCGCCCTGAACGACGTGCTCGCGCACGCGAAGCAGAAGAACGTCGGCGTGCTGCTCTGGTACAACTCGGGCGGCGCGCACAACAACGTCACCGAAGCGCCGCGCGAGCGCATGGTCGATCGGCTCATCCGCCGCGGTGAGATGTCGAAGCTGCGCGACTGGGGCGTGAAGGGCATCAAGGTCGATTTCTGGCAGAGCGACAAACAGGATCGGATGCAGCAGTACCGTGCCGTGCTGCAGGACGCGGCCGAGTATCACCTGATGGTCGACGTCCACGGGTCGACCATCCCGCGGGGGTGGGAGCGTGAGTTTCCACACCTCGTCGGCATGGAGGCAGTGGCCGGCGCCGAACAGTACAAGTTCCGACGCGATTACCCGGAAAACGCGGCGTGGCAGAACACGGTGCTGCCGTTCACCCGCAACGCGATCGGCACGATGGACTTCACGCCGGTCACGTTCTCCGATGCCCAGTACCCGCACCTCACGACGAATGCCCACGAACTGGCGCTCGCCGTGCTGTTCACGACCGGCGTGCAGCACTTCGCGGACAGCGTGACGGCCTACACCTCCCTGCCCGAGGCGCCGAAGACGTTTCTTCGCCAAATACCGGTCGTGTGGGACGAAACCCGCGTGGTCGATGGCGAACCGGGCAGGTCGATCACCGTCGCGCGGCGCTCCGGCCCCGACTGGTACGTTGCCGGCATCAACGCGAACACTGCGCGCTCGGCTCGTGTACCGCTGGCGTTCCTGGCATCCGGCTCGTGGCAGATGACGCTCATCGCCGACGGCGTCACCGATCGCGAGTTCGCGAGCCGTTCGGGCGCCGTCAGCGCGAAGGACACGATCGAGGTGCCGATGCGGGCGCGCGGGGGCTGGGTGATGGTGTTGCGACGTCCGTAGGGCTTGGGTGCGGGCCCGCAGCCCGTCTTTCGCTGCGCCCTTGCTGGATCGCCGCGCGCGCAGTATCGTTGCAGGTCTGCACATTTGTCTGTGCCCGAGGAGTTCGACATGAAGTTACAGGTCCGGAGTACATCGGTCGCGATCGTGGCCAGTGCGATGTTGGCGGTGGCGTTCGCAAGTGCCAGCGTGGTCGCGCAGAAGAGGACGGCCGCCGATGTCGCGGCCAAGTTCAGCGGCACGTGGGTGATGAAGATGGCCACGCCTGCTGGCGGCGGTCCGGGACGCGCCGGCGCGGCACAGCCGCTCTATGAAGTGGGCTTCTTCAGTGAGTTTCAGGGTCGCCGCGGCGGCGGTGGTGGCGGCGGCGCAGCCGGCCCCGGCATGGGCGAAGGCGAAAAAGCCGGTCAGGCCGCTCTGGCCAAGATCCAGCAACTGGGCCGGACGGTCACCATCAAGGCGACGACCGAGTCCGTGACGTTCGTGGACGGCAATGGCGAACGCACCTACGCCACGAACAACCAGAATGTGAAGACGGACGTCGGCGGCGGCGCGATCGTCACGACCAAGTCGCGGTGGGACGGGAACACGCTGAAGCAGCAGTTCATCTTCGGCGAGACGAGCATCACGCAGAACTGGGAGCTCAGCGACGACGGCAACCAGATCAATTTCAAGATGCAGATTCTCAACATGAGCAATCAACAACCGCCGAAAGAAGCGAAGCTCGTGTTCGACCGACAGACAACGCCAGCAGCGCAGTAAGGCGTTTCCACCGTTTTGTCGCGCTTTTCCACGGGCCGGACAGGAATGTCCGGCCCGTTCTCTGTACGGCTAGCCTCGTCGCCGTCGCTAAGTCATTCCCCCATCAGCTGATGCCGGCGACCGGCGCCGTCAGCCCGGCCGGACCGCAGCGGGCACGGTGCTTGCTGTGTCACGTGGCGATGACGACCACCAAGCGCACCAGCGCATCCCCACTCACCCGCCCGGCTGCCACGGCTCGCCGGGCGACACGTTCGGAACCGACGGTGCCTCGCGCGTCGAGACGCGTCGCGTCAACGGCGGTGCCCAGCGAGGACGACATCGCGCGACGCGCGTATGAAATCTTCCTCGCCCGCAGCGCAGACGGTGGAGACTCCACGACGGATTGGCTGCAGGCCGAGCGGGAATTGACGGCTCCGGCCGGCAAGCGGCGCCGACGCGTCAGCGCCACGGCCTAATCCGCGCGAGTCGGCCACGTCGCCGTCAATCGGCGACGTAGTTGCGGCGGGCGCGCACGGTCATTCGCGGCTGACGCACGCGCACCTCGAGCCGGTGGAGCGCGTGATCCTGGCGCGAGGCATTGAACGCCAGCAAGTACTGGTGATGCAGTTCGTCAGCCACGCGCGCGAAGGTCGTCCGCAGATCCGCGGTCGAGCGCAGCTCGAAGTATCCACCGCCCCCGACCGCTGCGAGTTCGCGTAGATCCGGATCGGGGCCGGATTCCACGCACGGCGGGGCAGACGTCCAGAAGCCTCCACCGGGCCCAATCGGCGGAATGATCGGCGGCATGCCCGGAATCGATGGCCCGGGGGGGAAGGGGCTGCCGGGCCGGCCGCGGCCGCCGGACCCGCCCGGAAATCCTCCGCGGCCACCACCGCCGCCAGGCATGCGCTGGAAGAGGACCGGTCCGCCACGCCCACCGAGCGGCGCGCGCGGCTTCTGGCTTTCCACATCGTCCGGACACTCTTCCGCAAACCCGATCGCGTACACCATCACGTCATCAATCTGAGAGCGATCGCGCACGGCACGGAAGTCGACGTTGGGACCGACCGCCGGTGTGTCCTTGCCATCCGTGAAGACCAGGATCACGCGACGCCCCTGTTCGCGGCGCAGGGCATCCATGGCGAGGTTCGCCGCGTTCCACAACGGCGTGACACCGGGTGGCAGGAGGTTCTCGCGAAGAATGCGCCTGAGCTGATCGCGGTCGCTGGTGAACGTCTCGGGATCGATGGCAATGTGGTCGCTGAAGCTGCCGATGCGCGCGCGGTCTGCCGGCAGCATGTTGTCGACGAACACGTCGGCGGCCTCGCGCACTCGCTCGAAGTGCGGCTTCATGCTCCCGCTGCGGTCGAGCATGACCACGATCGTGATCGGCTGAAGGTCGTTGGCGAAGACCGTGACCGGCTGCTTGACCCCGTTGTCGAAGACGTCGAAGTCCGCCTGCTTCAGGTTGGTGACGAGACGCGCATTCTCGTCGAGCACCGTTGCAAAAATCGAAACGGTATTGGTGCCGCCGTGGAACTCCGGCGCTTGACGCGCACCGAGCACCACTGCGCCAAGCGCGAACACCACGAAGACGAAAGCACGGGACATCGCGACCCCGGGTCGGGCAGGCTGGCGAGTTCATCTTACATCGGTGATCGGATCATCGGGGAATTGCGACGGGTTGTCGGGCTATCGCGGCAATTCATGGACCATCTGGCTATTGGATCGTCGGATCGGGTCATCGGGACATCTATGCCCGATCCCCTGGTCCCCTGGTCCCTTGGTCCCTTGGTCCCTTGGTCCCCTCGTCCCCTGGTCCCCTCGGTCCCCTGGTCCCCTGGGGTCCCCTGGTCCCCTGCCTGGTCCCGTCTAGCCATCCGCCGTCTCGCCAACTATCATCGAAGACGTGCCTGCTCCATCGATGAAGCCGCCGTCGGAGTCCGCCGTGGACCGCTTCCTGCGCTACGTCCGCATCAACACCGAGTCCCGCGAGGGCGCGGCCGAATCGCCGAGCACTCCGGGCCAATGGGATTTGGCGCGGCTGCTGGCGAGGGAACTCCAGGCGCTTGGGGTGCACGACATCCACACGAGCGACGTGTGCATGGTCTACGGGCGCATCCCCGGCAACCTCGGCGAGGGATCGACGGTGCCGTGCGTGGGGTTCCTGGCGCACGTGGACACCTCGTCGGCGGTCACCGGCGCGCATGTGCACCCCATCGTTCACGAGGACTACCAGGGCGGTGACATCGTGCTGCCGGGCGACGAGGCGGAAATCATCAGGGTGGCCCAGAACCCGGTGCTGACGTCGATGATCGGCGACGACATCATCACGAGCGACGGCACCACGCTCCTCGGGTCGGACGACAAATCGGGGGTGGCGGCGATCATGACCATGATCGATCTGCTGGCCGAGAATCCGGACATTCCACACGGACCGATCGCCGTGGCGTTCACCTCGGACGAGGAGATCGGCAGCGGCATCGATCACTTCGACGTCGAGCGTTTCGGCGCGAAGTTCGCGTACACCGTTGACGGGGACGCGCTCGGTGTCATCAACCACGAAACGTGGAACGCGCTCGGCGCCACGGTGATCTTCAAAGGCGTCAGCACGCATCCGGGCACGGCCAAGGGCATGATGGTCAACTCGGCCTACGCCATGGCCGATTTCCTGCTCCACATCCCCGCCGACATGCGGCCAGAGACCACCGAGGAGCGCCAGGGATTCATCCACCCCGTGTCCGGACTGGCCGACACCGAGCAGTCGATCCTGAAGCTGATCCTGCGGGACTTCGACTCTGACGCACTGGCGGCGAAGGAACGCCTCGTCCGCGCTCTGGCCGATGCGTGCGCCGCGAGATGTCCCGGCGTGACGATCGACGTGCAGATCAAGGAACAGTACCGCAACATGGACGAGGTCCTGAAAGACGAGCCGTGCCTCGTCGCGCACGCGCTGGAAGCCACACGGCGCGCGGGCCTCATGCCCGCGACGCGTCCGATTCGCGGCGGCACGGATGGCGCCAAGCTCACGTTCCGCGGTCTGCCCTGCCCGAACATCTTCACGGGGGGCCACAACTTCCACAGCAAGCTGGAATTCAACACCAGACGCGGCCTCGAGAAGACAGCGGAGACGCTGGTGCATCTCGTCCAGGTCGTGGTGGAAGAGCACTGACCGCGGCGCGAACCTGCACGGAACGCATGTCGAAACCGTCCCACCGCGCATCGATAAAATCCTCACGTCCACCGCCCGACAACTGGTAGCCTCCGGCCGTGCCCGACGCAACAGTCCCCGTGGCGCTCGTCACCGGCGCAAGCCGCGGCCTGGGGCGCGGCATTGCCCTGCGGCTGGCCCGCGACGGTTTCTCGCTGGCGATCAACTACATCGGCAACGCGGCGGCCGCTGCCGACACCGTGGCGCACTGTGAGATCGCCGCGACCTCCCCTGGCCAACGATTCGTGGCCATTCAGGCCGACATCGGCGTGGCACCGGACCGCGAGCGGCTCGTCGCGGACACGATCGATCAACTCGGACGGATCGACGCGCTCGTGAACAACGCGGGGATTGCGCCACGGGAGCGCGCCGACATCACGGAGGCCTCGGAGGCGTCGTTCGAGGCACTGATCCGGACGAACCTGCAGGGGCCCTACTTCCTCACCCAGGCTGTCGCCAGGCACTGGCTCCGCGGCGCTGGCGCCTCCGCGCTGTCCACGGGCTTCAAGATCGTGTTCGTGACGTCGATCTCGGCGAACACCGCTTCCGTCAACCGAGGCGACTACTGCATCTCCAAGGCGGGCCTCGCCATGGCCGCTCAGCTCTGGGCCACGCGCCTGGCCGCGGACAACATCCAGGTCGTCGAAGTGCGCCCCGGCATCATGGCGACGGACATGACTGCCGGCGTCAAGGACAAGTACGACCAGCTCCTCCGCGACGGCATCGTCCCGCAGCGGCGTTGGGGCACGCCGGAGGACGTCGCGCTCGCGGTTGCGGCGGTGTTGACGGGCAGCCTGCCCTTCTCCACCGGCGCGGTGATCCCCGTTGATGGTGGATTCCATCTGCGTCGCCTCTGACGAGCCACCCTTATGATTCGCATCAACCGAACGTTGAGCCCGGACCAACTGCGCCGCCCGATCGAACGGATGTGGGACGCGTCGGCCCGGAAGATTGAATCCATCCAGCGCAGCTGGGATCCCGCCAGGGGCGCGCCGGTCTTCACGGTCGCCGGCCGGTACACGTCACGCGGCTGGACCGAATGGACACAGGGCTTCCAGTTTGGCTCCGCCCTGCTGCAATTCGCGGCCACCGGTGACACCGGCGCGCTGGAAGTCGGCAGAATCGGCACCTACCGGTACATGGCGAGTCACGTCAGTCACATCGGGGTGCACGACCATGGGTTCAACAACGTCTCGACATATGGCACGCTTCGTCAACTCGCGCTCGGCGCACGGTTTGATGCGGACCGCGGGGAGATCGCGGCGTACGAGATCGCCCTCAAGGTCAGTGGCGCGGTGCAGGCCGCGCGCTGGACGGATCTGCCCGAGGGGCTCGGCTACATCTACTCGTTCAATGGCCCTCATTCCCTCTTCGCGGACACGGTCCGTTCGCTGCGTTCGCTGGCCCTCGCGCACCAGCTCGACCACGTGCTGATGGGGGAACGTGACCAGCGGATTTCGCTGCTGCGGCGCTTGTGCCAGCACGCTGAAACCACGGCTCGCTTCGGGGTGTACTACGGGACCGGTCGAGATCACTACGACGTCCGGGGCCGCGTCGCCCACGAGTCGATCTTCAACGTCAACGACGGCTCGTATCGCTGCCCGAATTCCCAGCAAGGGTATTCGCCCTTCACGACGTGGACGCGGGGGCTCGCCTGGATCATCTGCGGCTACGCCGAGCAGCTCGAGTTTCTGACGACGCGCCCGGCGCGCGAATTCGGCAGTCCGGCGGCAAAGCGGCGCATCGTGAATCTGTGCGTGGAAGCCGCCCGCGCGACCGCAGATTTCTACATCGAGCAGACGCCGCCCGACGGCGTGCCGTACTGGGATACGGGGGCACCAGGCCTGGCCGACCTGAAGCATCACCGCGATCGAGCCGCCGATCCGTACAACGATCACGAACCCGTCGACAGCTCCGCAGCCGCCATCGCCGCGCAAGGGCTGATTCGCCTCGGCCGGTATCTCAGTGGCATCGGCAAATCCAAGGCGGGACGGACGTATCTGAGTGCCGGGCTCACCGTGTTGAGGACACTGCTGGGCGAGCCGTACCTCAGCACCGACGCCCGGCACCAAGGGCTGCTTCTGCACTCGGTCTACCACCGCCCGAACGGGTGGGACTACGTGCCGAAAGGCCGCAAGATCCCGTGCGGCGAAGCCTGCATGTGGGGCGACTACCACCTGCGCGAAGCGGCCTACCTCGTCGAGCAGATTGCGGACGGTGGAGACTACACGTTCTTCGGCGTGCCGAGCCTTGCGTGACGCTCCAACGTACCCCGACTGCGCCACGCCGACGGTGTCAGTCCTGTCTGCCGCCGGAACCAACGTGCGAAGTAGCCCTGATCCGACAACCCCACGGTGGCGCCGGCGTGCGCGACCTTCATGCCGCCTTCAAGCAGTTCCTTCGCCTTCGCCAAGCGAAGCTGCGCCCGATACTGTCCCAGCGTGAGGCCCGTCTCTTTTTTCACCAGCCGATTCAAGTGGTCGCGCTGGTAGCCACTCCTGCGGATGATCTCCACGAGGGGCGCCGTGTGCGACACCATCGAAAGCATGGCGCCGACGCCCCGGTCTGGCACGGCTCGCGTCGGGGCGGCCACACGTTCAATCCAGCCGGCCGCACGCAATAGGGTCAGCAGCACCTCGAGCACGGGCACGGCTCCTTCCCATCGCAGTGCGTTCCGGGCGCCGGACTGAAGGCGGACGAGATGCGCCACGTGCGCGCGCAGTTGCGAAATCTCGGAACGGTTGAGGCCGCAGACGGTGGCCTGCCGGCGGCGCGCGCCATGAAGCCGGAAGTCGACCAGGAGACAGAGTGGAGCCTGTCTGCCCCGCCGCGTGAACGCGTGCGGCACTCCCGGCGGCAGCAAGACAAGCGTCCCCGGCTCAATCCTGGCGCGGGTGCTGCCCATCGTCTGTTCTCCCGTCCCGCTGAGATACACGATCGCCTGGCACCACGCGTGCCGGTGCGGTGCCACCGAGGCGTGTTCCGACAGATGCCGATGGAGGGCAAACGAGGCAATCTGCAGGCCAGGAACCCTCAGGTTCGCCCGATCGATCAAGAGGGGTCGAAACGCCCGCATTCGCACTTCTCCTATGTCGAAACCGTCCTATTCTGCACCGAGAAAGTCCTCACGGCCCTGGGGCCAGGACTGATAGCCTGCGCGCCAATGGCTCAGTCTCCTTTTCCGAGAATGGCGGCGCTCAAGACGGTCGACGCGTTCCGGGCGCACCTCGCCCAGTGCGACATTCAGATCCCGATCGATGACGCGATCGCGCCACCGGCCGAATCGCCCCTGGCCCGGCCGCTCGAGAAGGATGGGGTCCGCGTGGGCAACCGGTTTTGCGTCCTGCCGATGGAAGGCTGGGACGGCGAGCTCGACGGCAGCCCAAGCGAGTTCACACGGCGCCGATGGCGTCGATTTGGCCAGAGCGGCGCGAAGTTGATTTGGGGCGGCGAGGCCGTGGCCGTCCGCCACGACGGGCGCGCAAGTCCGAACCAGTTGCAGATGAACGCCGCCACGCAGCCAGCCATCGCGGCCCTTCGGGAGGAACTCGTCTCCAGTCACCGCGAGCGCTTCGGCGCCAATGCCGACGCCGACCTGTTCATCGGCCTTCAACTCACGCACTCCGGCCGATTCGCGAAACCCGATGCGAGCGATCGCCCCGATCCAAAGACCGCCTGTGTGAATCCCGTTCTGGATCGACGCTTCAAGACGACACCGCACGTCTTCACCGACGACGAACTGGATCGGCTGATCGATCAGTTCATTGCCGCCGCGAAGATGGCCGAGGCCTGCGGCTTCGACTTCGTCGACGTCAAGCAGTGTCACGGCTACCTGGGACACGAACTGCTCGGCGCGCGCAACCGGGAAGGCCGGTACGGCGGCTCGCAGGAGAACCGTTTCCGCTTCGTGCGCACCGTGATTCAGGGAATTCAGGCGGCGGTGCCGCGACTGAAGATTGGCGTACGGCTATCGGCGATAGACGTCGTGCCGTACCGTAAGGACGCGCATGGCGTCGGCGAGCCGGAGCCGATGGATCCCACGAGCGCCCTTGCCGGCTTCGGCGTCGTGTCGAACGACGCGCTCGACCTTGCCCTCGCGGAACCCCGGGCGCTCCTCGCGGAACTGTCGAGCCTCGGCGTTCGCTGGATCTGCGTCACCGCGGGAACGCCGTACTACTCGCCGCACGTGACGCGGCCTGCGTTCTTTCCGCCGATGGACGGCTATCAGCCCCCCGAGGATCCCCTGCGGGGCGTCGCGCGGCAACTACGGACCACGGCGGCCCTCAAAGCCGCGTTTCCGGAGATGGTCTTCGTCGGCTCGGCCTACACGTACCTGCAGGAGTTCCTGCCGCACGTGGGCCAGCGCACGGTACGCGAAGGGATGACTGACTTCGTCGGTCTTGGCCGTATGATGCTGTCCTATCCGGACATGCCCGCTGATGTCCTGGCGGGTGCCCCGCTCAAGCGCGGCGCGCTCTGCCGGACGTTCAGCGACTGCACGACGGGCCCGCGAATGGGCCTCATCTCCGGTTGCTATCCGCTCGATGAGTTCTACAAGGCAAGACCCGACGCGGCGACGATCCTGCAGGTCCGGACCGCAATGGGCAAAGCGTAAGGAGACGACCGATGATGCGCTACCTGCTCGTGCCCGCTCTCGTACTCAGTGGCGCCGTCCTCTCGTCGCAGTCCGGAGCGACAGTGAAAGTGCCGCCCGGGGGCTACATCATCCAGCACGACAGCGAGGTCGCCAAGACCGAACCGGGCACGCACAACGGCGGCGGTCAGACCGTGGGGTACTCGTTCTTCGCCGGCACGCCGAACATGCACCTGGTGTTTCGGAAGCGCGCGCTGAAGCCCGGTTCGGGGATCGGGTACCACGTGCAGACCGAGGACGAGATCTACTATGTGCTCAGCGGACGCGGGATGATGACGCTCGACGGCAAGGAGGTCGAGGTCGGCCCCGGCGCCGCGGTTCTCACCCGGACCGGCAGTTCGCACGGGATCAAACAGACCGGCCCTGACGACCTCGTCATCCTGATCAATTACCAGCAGTAGCCCCCACAACGGCGCGAATCACACCGTCGACCTTGCTGAGAATGTAGACCTCACCATTGGCGTCGAAGCCGAAGCGGATGTCGGCGCGCGCCGGCATCGCCGCGGTGGCGCCAGCGTCGGCGCGTCGTCGCGCCTGATAGCCTGCCACGACGACCGGATTCATCGTCGGATAGGTCTGACCGTTCCACGTCACTTCGACCGGATGCATCGCCGCCATCGTCGACGGTTTCCCGTCATCGGCCGCGAGCATCTCGGCGTAGTTCGCGTACCAGAGTCGTCCGGTGAGGATGTCGCCAAACAGGAACTTGCCGCGAAGCGCCGGCGCCTTGGTGCCGTGGTACACGAAGCCGCCCATGATGGCGAATCCGCCGAGGCCGTGGTTGTACTGGAGCACGGGATACGTCGGTGCCACGGTCCCGCGGGTCACCGTCTCC
Source organism: Acidobacteriota bacterium (assembly GCA_039933635.1). Classification (GTDB taxonomy): domain Bacteria; phylum Acidobacteriota; class Vicinamibacteria; order Vicinamibacterales; family SCN-69-37; genus JBDTNQ01. The sequence goes on along the minus strand of JBDTNQ010000041.1, from coordinate 13,728 downwards.
GACATCATGACCGGTAGCCGATCGACGGCGGGCCGCTCGCCGGTCTGATTCGAGGGCAGCAACGCTTCATTGCCTTCGCGCGCAGAGTACCCGTAGTTCGCGCCCTTGCGGACGATGTTGACGGTCTCCCACGTGTGCAGGCCGATGGACATCGCGAGCAGACGGTTGTTCACCGGTCGGGCTGTGTCGATTTCCCATGTCAGCCGATGTGGATTCCGAAACCCGTACGCCCAGATCTCCGGCCGCGCTCCTGGCACCTTCGCGAAGGGATTGTCGTTCGGCACGCGATAGCGGCCGTTCGCGCTGACGATGCTGGTCGCCTGCTGATTGGCGAGGTCAGGGACGATTCGCAGGATCTTGCCGACGAGCGTGTCGAGCCGCTGCGGGTTGTTGCGGCGGATCGCATCGGTTTGCTCGCCCGAGCCTCCATCCCCGGCGCCCACGTACATGACGCCCCACTCCGGTGCGCCGGGACGAGCCGACGGATTGAACACCATGTCACCGGTGGGATGAATCTGCGTGTTCAGCTGGATGCGCAGGATCTCGCGCGCAGTGCCCTCAAACGTCGTGTTGCGGATGTTCGTGTCCGTCCATTCGATGATCACGCTCTCGCGCGTCACCGGACCCGGCGTGGGCACCGCCGGCGTCGGCTCGTATTCCTTCAGATCCAGGCCTGGCACACTGGTCTTGTCCGGCACGAGGCCCCCCTGCACCGCGGTCTCCTCCAGGTGCAGCGTGTAGAACTTACCGGACGTCGGGTAGTCCGGCGCAAACTGAAAACTGATGAGGCCGTTGGCGAATCCAGCCGCGAACGGCAGGCGATCGAACAGTCCCGTCGCCGTACCGCGGCCGTTGAAGTCCAGATAGGTGGTGAACTGTTTCGACTGTGGGTCGAGAATATAGAGCGGACCGTTCAGGTCGTTGACGAACAGCCGCCCTGACGCACCCGGCTCTGGGCGCATGAAGTTGATACGCGCAAGGGAGCCCGGATTGCCCGTGCCCCCAGAAAACGACCCGGTCATCGGGGCCGTCGCGAAATCAGAGATCTCGAGCACAACCGGGGGATCGATCTTCGCACCGACGGACACGAGCGCGCACGCAAAGGCCACGGCAACGATCGAGAAACGCATGCGCAGATAGTACACGCGTTTTTCTTCACCCGATCGTCGGAAACCTTCCGTACACTCCGCACATGAGTCTTCCGAACGCTCGCGTCGTTTTGAGCTCCGTGCAGCGGCTACTGCGCATGGGCGCCACGTCGAACCTGGTCAACCTGCTGGCCAAACAGCGGCCCGTCGACGTCGCCAATCTGCTGAAACGCCTGCCCGACCTGCAGGCCCGCGCGGCCTTCGACAGTCTCTTGCCCAACCACACCGACCTGGCCGTCAACGCACTCTCCGAGCTCGACGCAAAAGCGGCAACCACGTTTCTCATCGGCCGGGCTGCCGACGAGGTCGCACGGCTGCTCGCCCGGATGGCGCCGGATGACTCAGCCGGGATCGTCGCCGAGTTGCCCACTGACCTCGCCGATCGGGTCGTCGAGGCGCTCGGCCAGACCGGCGACGTCCGCCGCCTGCTCGACTACGCGGACCGGACCGCTGGCCGAATCATGACCCCCAACGTCTTCGCGCTTCACGAGGACGTAACGGCTGGCGAGGCCATCGCGCAGTTGCAGGGGCTGTCCCGGCCCGAGGTTGTCTTCTATCTCTACGTGGTCGACGATCGAAATCACCTGCTCGGAGTCATTTCCCTCCGGAAGCTGGTCCTCGTGCGGCCGGACACGCCACTCAAGCAGATCATGACGACCGATGTGCTCTTCGTTCGCGAGGACGCGGACCAGGAGGATGTCGCGCGCCAGGTGGCCACCTACAACATGCTCGCAGTCCCCGTCGTCGATGACGAGCACCGGCTCGTCGGTGTCATCACGGTCGACGACATCATCGACGTGATCCGGGACGAGACGACGAAGGACATTCAGAAGATCGGCGGCCTCGAGGCCTTGGACGAGCCCTATGTGCAGACGCCGTTCTGGACGCTCATTCAGAAGCGCGGCCGCTGGCTCGTTGTGTTGTTCCTCGGCGAGATGCTGACAGCGACGGCCATGGCATATTTCCAGAACGAGATCGCCACAGCCGTCGTGCTCGCGCTGTTCGTCCCGCTCATCATTTCCTCCGGTGGCAACAGCGGGTCGCAGGCGGCATCGCTGATGATTCGCGCGATGGCTGTCGGCGAAGTCACGCTCTCGGACTGGTGGTTCATCCTGCGACGCGAGGCGCAGTCCGGCCTCGCGCTCGGCGTGATTCTCGGAACCGTGGGGTTCGTGCGCGTCTCCGCCTGGGCGCTGACAGCGCACATGTACGGTCCGCACTGGCTGCTGATCGCGACGGTCGTGGGCCTGTCGCTCGTGGGGGTTGTCCTGTGGGGCACGCTGGCCGGGGCCATGCTGCCGTTCGTCATGAAACGCCTGGGCGCCGATCCCGCCACGTCATCGGCGCCGTTCGTCGCGACGCTCGTCGACGTGACTGGCCTCGTGATCTACTTCTCCGTCGCCGCGACGCTGCTGAGGGGGACCTTGTTGTAGGCGACGGCCATTCGACCTGGTCGGCTGCTACACCCCGAACTGCCGGAGGTGGTGATCGAGATGCTTGGCCATGAGGCGACTGACCTCGCTCCCCTTCATCGCGCCGAACGTGGGATGGAGCGGCCAGGCGCCGTCGACAGGCTTGCTCGCGAGTGCCTCAATGAGCTGCAGGCATCGCTCCTGCTGCTCGCCGAAATCGTACGTGGCCTTGGCCACGAACGACGGGTGGGTGGGCGCGCCCTTGACCCACGGCAACCGTAGCACCATGAACTTCAGAACGCTGCTCGGCAGCGGCGGGCGCTTGCCCGTAACGGTGAGATCACCCAGGGAGAGATCCATCGCCTGGTTCACGTGCCACAGCATCTGATCGACGGACATCTTGCCCCAGCGGCCGCGCGAGTCCGATCGGAGGGACCGCACGCGCTGCTCGAGTTCGTGCCGCAGGGTGCGATCGTGGATGAGGGCCATGCACGAATGATACGCCTGCCCCGGTATGAGAGTATGCTTCCGCGATCCGTCATTCGTCCGGAGAGTGCCATGGCCGACAACACGACTGAAGCGCCGAAAGACCTGATCGGGTTCCTCGACTTCTATCTGGTCAAGAAAGCGCCGTTCCAGATTCCCGACAACGCGCGCGAGTGGCTCGTCAAGTGGGGCCCCTGGATCACGGTGATCATATTGATCATCACGCTTCCGCTGCTGCTCTTCGCCCTGGGGATCAGCACCCTGTTTCTGCCGTTTGCCGGCGTATACGCCCCCGGCATCGCGTTCGCCTGGATCTTTCTGCTCATTCAGCTCGGTTTGATGGTGGCGTCCCTGCCAGGATTGTTCGCGAGGACGATGGCGGGATGGCGGCTCGCGTTCTATGCACGCCTGGCGGCGATCGTGTTCGGCCTGCTGAGCTACAACTTCGTGTCGGCCCTGCTCGGCGGCCTGATCGGCCTCTACATCCTGTTTCAGATTCGCACGCTGTACAAGTAATCACTTCCCCGTGGGGCTGGGTCCGGTGCCGGGATCCAGCCTCCGGTCGTCGCCGCTCGGCCCCCACGGCTCAGTGAGCGGCAATCCGGCTCGGAATCGCCCCAGCATCTCGGGCTCCGGTGCGTTCCAGGCGTGCTCACGGCCGGCGATCGTGCAGGCGAGCCGCGCGGCGTGCAGGGCGTGATACGGCAGCATCAACACGCGCCGGTCGTCGTCCGTCAACGCGCCGCTCACGAGTCGCAAATACCTCGTCTCGTCGCCGCCGTAGATCTTGTCCCCGACCAGTGGAAAACCCGCGTGCGCAAGGTGAATTCGGATCTGGTGCTTGCGACCGGTTCGCGGCGTGACCTCGGCCACGGAAAACGCTCCTTCGGGACGAACGAAGACTGCTGCGCATGCCACGCGCGTTTCGGCGGTCGCCCCATCGTCGCGAACGCAGTCTTTGATGACGACGGGACTGTGAACGTCTTTCCCAACAGCGGCAGAGACGACGAACGGCGCTTGGGGCAGACGTCCGTGCACGATGGCGAGGTACGATTTTTCGACGGCATCTCCCGCGAGCAGGCGCCCGAGATCGGACGCGGCGTCACGGTGTTTCGCGATAATCACGAGTCCACTCGTTTCGCGATCGAGCCGGTGCACGAGTCGCCCTTCCGCATGGCCGAGATAGAGGCGCACGCGACCGATGAGACTCGACATCTCGCCTTGCTTGGTGGGATGACAGACCAGGCCCGCGGATTTGTCGACGACGAGCCAGTCGGGTGACTGATCGATGACGGACAGGAGGGGCACGACAGGGGTTCCGGGTTCTGCACTCGGGTGCGAGGTGCCGGGCAGGTCAGCGCATCGCGACAAGTCGGGCCAGTTGCGAGGCGCCGACGCGTAGCTGGCCATTGACCGTGAAGAGGCTTGTGTCGATCGACTGACCGGCGATCTCAATCGACGTGTCGTCGGCCGTGCCGACGGCGATGTACGTGGGCACCTCTTTGAGAATGAGTTCTTCGCCGCTGCCCAGCGTCCGCTCGAGCGTTGCGCCCGTGGCAAATCGGACGAACACCCACGTGCGCTGGCCGACGCGGAGGTGACCGACCGATTTCGGCGCAGCTGTCGAGACGGGCACCATCGCCGGTGGAGCCGTTTCGTCAAAAGGCGTGGGGGGCGAAGCCTCGAGGGGCTGAAGCGCGGGCTGTGGCTGTGTGTCCGGCGCCACGGGTTCAGGGCTTGGTGGCAACGCGGCGTTGCCGCTCGCGGCAGACGCATGCCTCGCGGAGGACCGCTCGAGCACTGCCGCGACCAGCAAGCCACCGGCCACGGCCGTGACGACGATTCCGGCGCCCAGCAGGACCCGCCTGGACGGCCTAGGAACACTGGCCAGAGAGGCGCCCACCGACCCGCGTCCCCTCTTGAACGCGGGCGACGACGAAGACGCGATGGGCCGTACCAGGACGTGGTCGGTCTCCGCCGCGTCGAGACCCATCAACGCCGCATATTTCTTGAGCGCAGTGGCGTAAAACTCTGCGCTGTAGAAGGCATCGGCGCGAACGCTTTCCAGGGCCGATACCTGGGCCGCCGCGAGGAGCAGTTTCGCCCCCACATCCTTGACGCTGAGTCCACGCGCCCGCCGGGCCCCGCCAAGCACCTCGCCCAGCCGTACGCACTCCCCCTCATTCAGCGTCGCGCGAGACGCTTCAAGGCCGAGATCGAGGCGCGGCCGTTTCATCGGGCAAAGGGCTCCGAGCCAACGTTTCGGTCCGCACAGCCCCTGACGATAGGGCTGTCGTCCTAGTCCTCAGCGTCCCGCTCGTCGCGCTTCCGCGGGCGAGCGGTCTCACTCTCCACCGCCGTGCCTTCCCCGCCGCCCCACCATGTCGATGCCGGTGGCCCCGGACCGCTGGGGCACATCACCGATACCCGTCGCCCTCGTCCCGACTTCGATACCACGCGGATGGCCGCCGCCACTGAGGTTGGCAAGAAGGGCCCTGTCCAGGGCGAATCCTGCCCCCGCCACGGAAGAGTTCGCACCGGCCAGTCATCCCGTCCGCTGCTGACCGCCATTTCAAGCTCATCTTCGCGGCACGACACTTGCGCCCTTGCCTCTACCGAGGTGGCACCATGTCTGTCACGAATTCTCATATGGAGGCGCGATGACGAGCGGCGTGAGCAGCCCGCGGCGCCTTGGCGTACTCGTGGGCTTGCTGATTCTGACGCTCAGCGTCGGCGCGATCGGCGGCTTCGTCACGGCGGATAGCGTACGCACGTGGTATCCCACGCTGCATCAACCGGCGTGGACACCGCCGAACGGGCTCTTCGCGCCCGTGTGGACGACGCTGTATGTCCTGATCGCGATTGCGGGCTGGAGGCTCTACCTAGAGCGCCCGCGGGATGATCATCGCGCCCGAACGCTGTGGTGGGGACAACTCGTGCTCAACGGGCTCTGGACCCCGGTGTTCTTCGGTGCGCACCTGATTGGCGTCGCCGCAGCGATCATTACCGCACTGTGGTTCGTGATCACGTTCTTCATCCTGATCACGTGGCGTCCCGAGCGGCTGAGCGGCGTACTGTTCATGCCCTATTGGGCCTGGATCACTTACGCCGCGAGTCTCAACTTCGCGCTGTGGTGGATGAACTGAGCGCAGCAATCTCAGCGGCCGCTCGCTGTCCGGATTCGACGGCGCCGTTCATGTAGCCCTGCCAGCGGACGCTCGTGTGTTCGCCGGCGAAAAGCACCCGGCCAGCGGGACGCGCGAGCCCGGCGCCGGCCACGAGCACGCGCGTGTTTCGAAGTCGAGGTCGTCGGGTCATGTGGCTCTCAGCGGAGAAAGGGCCGCACGCCGTCCATCAGCATCTGCACGGCAATCATCACGAGCAGCATGCCCATGAGACGCTCCATTGCGATGAGTCCGCGCGGGCGGAGCAGTCGATAGAAGAACGTCGACGCGAGCAGGATGCCCCCGCTCACGGCCCAGGCGATGGTCACCGCCGCCAGGAGGTCCAGGTTGGATGGGACCGACCGCTGCAACAACAGCAGCGCCGCAAGCGTGGAGGGACCCGCAAACAGCGGAATGGCCAGCGGCACCAGAAAGGGCTCTCCTTCGAGCGTGTCGCCAATCAGGCCGTGCTCGTCCGGGAAAATCATGCGCAAGGCGATCAGGAACAGCACGATGCCGCCGGCGATGCTGATGGTCTCCGGTTGCAGGTGCAGGTACCGCGTCAGTGAACGGCCGGCCAGGAGGAAGCCCAGCAGCACCAGGTACGCGAGGCCGACCTCGCGCACCAGTACGATGCGGCGCCGCTCGGGCGGCACGGCTCGCAGCACGGACAGGAACAACGGGACGTTCCCGAGCGGGTCCATGATCAAGAAAAGGGTCAGGACCGCCGAGAACAACTCCACCCCGCCATCATACCGGCGCGATCACATTTTTCGCGGTGCGCGATCACAGCTGTGACTGGACCGACGTTCCGCGCGGGGGGTCTCCGTGACGTGCCGTGCAATCGAGGCCGGTCAATGCTGCGAAGTAGCGGGAAGTTCAATCTTGGCACTTGTCATGCACTGTCGGGCCGCGGTGACCACCGCAGCTACGCCTCATACCGCCATCCGTGCGTCGTTCGAACAGCTCATAGACGCCATGCTTCGTTCGCGGACCTCGGTCAGCGACTTGATCTTCTCGCCGGGACGGGCGCCCCAGATCGAGAGCAACGGCGAACTCGTGGAGCTGCCGTTTCCGGGTCTCGAGCGGCTCACCGCCGACCATACGAAGATGCTCGCCCAGATGCTGACGAGCACCAACCCCATGGCCGCGCAGCAGATCGAACGCGATGGGTCGGCGGACCTGTCGTTCGCGTCCGGCCAGACCCGCTTCCGCGTGAACGTCTTCCGCCAGCGCTCGGCTCACGCCATCGTCATGCGCGTAATCCCCTCGCGTATTCCGACATTCGAGGACCTGGGCCTTCCCCCGCAGCTGGATCAGATCGTCGGACTCCGCAACGGCATCGTGCTGGTGACAGGGCCAACGGGTTCCGGCAAATCGTCAACACTCGCGGCCATCGTGGACCGGATGAACGAGGCCCGCGCGATTCACGTGCTGACGATCGAGGATCCGATCGAATTCCTGCACGCTCACAAGCGCGCCACCATTCACCAGCGCGAACTCCACAGCGATACGCCGACGTTCGGTCTCGCCCTTCGGGCGGCGCTGCGCCAGGCGCCGAAGGTGATCCTCGTCGGCGAGATGCGCGATCGCGAGACGATTGAAACGGCGCTGGAGGCCGCGGAGACGGGCCACCTCGTGCTCTCGACGCTGCACACCATCGACGCCGCCAAAACCGTCGAGCGCATCGTCGGCACGTTCCCACTGGGCGATCAGCAGACGATTCGGACACGGCTCGCGAAGGCCGTGCAGTACATTCTGTCTCAGCGCCTGCTGCCGCGGAAGGATCGCGAAGGACGCGTGGCGATCGTCGAGGTGCTCAAGGGCACACTCCGCACGCGCGAGTACATCGAGCAGGGTGAGAAGGACGGGCGGACGCTGCTCGATGCGATGCGTGACGGCGCCGAAGACGGCATGCAGCATTTCGACGGCGAGATCGAGCGCCTCATCCGCGCCGGCACGATCGACATCGACACCGGCCTGAGCTACGCCACCAATACCAACAACCTGAAGCTCGAACTTGCCGACCTGCTCGAGGACCGTCGCGTCGGCATCAAGGTGAAGGCTCAGGAACCCGCGCGTAAGGCGACGTTCGGATCGATGGCGATCGATCCGGCCGACATCCTGCGATAGGCGCGTCGGGCCCCGAGCCCTGGGCCTTCTACTGACAGCTCGACGACACCATCGTCAGGCTCTTCACGGCAAACGACGCCATCTCCATCGACTTGGCCTTGGGCATCGCCTTATCGGAAGACATTGTCGGCATCTCCTTGCCCATCACCATCGGTGTAGCGCCAGTACCCAGGACGGTCACCTTGTGGCCCACGTGCTTACTGAGGTCGATGTCCTTACTCGTCAAGGCCAGCCACATATCATTGGCCATCGCGTCCTTGCTCGAGTCCATCGCCATGCCCTTCATCATGCCATCCTTCATCATGCTGTCGGCCGCCGTCGCGTGCGACAGCGAGTAGGTACCTTTCTTGGCATCCTTCTCGACGCAGCCCGAGTAGGACATGTCCATCTTCCCGTCCGCCATCCCTTTCGACATCGGTGCGTTCGACTGCATCGGTCCGTTCGACTGCGCAGAGACGACTGCCGCAGTCGCGAGACATGCGAGCGCCGTACTAACCCAGATTGCGTTGTTCATGACTGCTCCCTGTTCTGTGGCGTGCGTTGGTGACCAGTTGCAGGAGACCCGCGCCGGTCATTGCCACTATCACCGCGGAGCGGCGGGATATTCCGTCAACCGGCGAGCGCCGATGCCACGGGCGCTGCCAGGGCCGCGGTCAACTGTCGCAGGTCGGTCTCCGACAGGTGGCCGACAACGATCCCGAGGTGATCGGCAGCCCTGAACACCGCGGCCTGCTCGCCGTCGACGCTGAGCACACGCACGTGGAGTCCCGGCATCGTCATCGCGCGGAGGACGTTCTCCCCGTGGCTCGTCTCCTCGTCGGCAATCAGCAGGGACACCAGCTCACCCTTGAATTTCAGCACGATGTGCGCATATCGCCGGCCGCCAAACTCGCACGAATGCCGTTCGGTCACCAGCGCATCGCCTCCAGCCGTCACAATCACGGCACCAGGCGTCGTCTGGAGTCGCGCGAACGACGCATCGAAGCTCCAAGAAGCCTCCTCGAGAGACAGCGGCTTCTGGGCCAGGCGAAAGGCGACCGCACAATTGCGATGGTCGCCCCACGCGGCACGCGCCAGCGACAGCAATTGCGCCGTATCCATGCTCATCGCCACGCCAACGGCTGCCGCGCTGACCAGAATGACCGCGGCCGCGGCCGTCGCCCAGCGATAGCGCCACGCGGTGGACGGGCGTGCGGTCCCTGACGCCGGCCGCAGCGTTCGTGCGATCGAGGCCGTCAAGTCTGGGGACGACTGGAGGTACGCGTTCCCGAGAAATGCCCGCCGCACCGAACCACGCAATGCCCGGCCATGTTCGAACTCCGCCCTGCATTCCGGGCACGCCTCCAGATGCCGCTCGATGTCGTGCCGCGTCTCGACAGACATCTCGTCGGCGAGATACGCGTCGGCCAGGTCGCGCGCGTCACGGCAGGTCATGGTCATGTCGTCGACCTCGATGCCACGTCTCGGCGATGTCCCGCCGTTCTCGCGGAGAATGCGGCCAACTCGTGACGGAGCAGCGCGCGGCCTCGATGGAGTCGCGACATCACCGTGCCGATTGGAATCGACAGGGCACGGGCGATCTCCTTGTAGCTGAGCTCTTCAACGTCACTGAGAACGATCACTTCCTGGTGCGCCAGCGGGATGCGTTTCAGAGCGGCGAGGACGTCCTCGTCCGTCAACACTTCGGGTATCGGCGGCACGAACGGCATCGCGCCTGCCGCCGCATCGTCGACGTCGTCCACGAGGGGCGAGCGGCTGGCCGCGCGGCGCCGGTTGCTGCGGAGGTGCTGGAGGATCGTCACGAGCCACGCGCGGCAGTTCGTGCCCGGCGTATATCTGCCGAAGGATTCAAGCGCCTGCCGAAGTGTGTCCTGCACGAGATCCTCCGCCACGGCGCGATCCCGCTCGAGCCACATCGCCAGGCGGAACAGCCGATCGACGTGCGGCATCGCTTCCGCCTCGAAGGCGGCCCAGCGACGCTCGTCGTCTCGTTCGCTCATGCCGGTGCCCCCGGGGCCCCGGAACGGAGTGGATCCGTGATCACGGTCATCGGGAGGATATCCGCAAGGGCAAGGGATATTCCCCAGGCGCGGGGCGTGGGGCTGGCGGGACGTCCCGCCCCCCGGACCTCGAGCTTCGAAGCTCCCGGGAGAACTGCAGCCGGTTACCGCCTCGGGGTCAGCGCAACGTTGTAGCTGAGCTGATACTTCACCGGCTGGTTGTTGAGCATGGCCGGCTTGAAGCGCCAGCGACGGGCGGCTTCGAGGAGGGTCAGGTCGTACGACGGCACCGTCGGCCGACTCACGAACGCGGACTCCACGACGCCGATTTCGTTGACGACGATCCGGAGTTCGCCACGGTACTCCATGTTGCTGCGAGCGATCACGGCCGGAGGAGCCCAAGGCGGCATCCGGCGGTCGATCTCGACCGGCGGCGTCACGTTCGCATCGGCCGCTGTATAGATGATGATTTTCGTGATGACGGCCGCCGACGGATCCGAAACAGGGGCCGGAGCCGACGCAGGCGCGACCGGTGCCGCAGGAGAGGCGACGCGGGCCGCAAGCGACATCTCAGCCTCGGCCAGGCGGATAAAGCCTTCCGCGAGCTGTTTCAAGTCGTCCACACCGGCGCTCTGTCCTTCGAGGTCCGCGTCGTTCAGGACTTTGAGCAACTCGTTCAACTCCGCGGACGATTGGGCGTAGCGCTTCTGGTCGTAGCTGGATTTGCCCCGCGCGTAGATTTCACGCGCGATCGACGGCAGCAGCCGCCGGCGCACGTCCCGAAACGTGGTGGCAATTCGAGGGGAGACGTCGGCTTCCGTCAGGCGGTACAGCGGCGCCTGGCGAACCAGTCGCTCGAAGGCGCGTCCGGCCTCGGCACTGCGGCCGAGCGCGAGCAGACTCAGCGCGCGATACTGCTCGAGTTGCGGTGTGACGCGTCCGGGTTCGATCTCTGCAATGCGCTGAAGCGCTTCGTCATAGTTGGCCGCCGTATAGGAGGCCTTGACCGCGTCGATGTCGCTCAGCGACACGGTCGGCACGTCGGACTGGGCAGTCGTCATGCCGCTCGCGAGTGCAACGGCAAGGACGATGGCAATCATGGGGTCCTGGTGAGATCGACGGAGGCGCGCGCTGGGGCTCTGGCCCCGACGGCGACGACCTGGCGGCGCTCACCGAGCTGAGGATGACGCCACACGACATCGTGCGGACCGACGGAAACCGACAGATTCCCAATCGGTGTGGACCCAACGGGCCGGCCGTCGATGATCACGTCCGCCCAGGGTGCAGCGTTGATTGAGAGCGTGCCGTTCGGCACCGAGACGGGCACGCTCACGGTACGTCCTGGAGCGATCTGTGCCGTGATGGAGGTCTCGAAATCGAACGCTGGCGCCGCGAGCACGAGTTCGTGGCGTCCGGCTGGCAACATCAAGCGTGACGCTTTCGTGGTGCCGACAACCTCGTTTCCCTCGAGCACCTGGAGCTCGAGCGGTGATTCAATCGTCAGCCAGCCGCCCGTCGCTCCGGCAGGGGCCACCGAGGCGACCACGGCCGTCGTCGCCCCAGCTGCGACGGTGACCGTGCGAAAGATCGTCGTCCCATTGTTGGACATGCCGATGCGGTGGGTGCCCGGTTCGAGATCGTTCACGGTCAGCGGCGTCACGCCCCGCGAAACGCCGTCAATCGTGATGCGCGCCCCCGCCACGTCAGTGGAGATGTCCACACTGCCTCGTCCGCCATCAGGAGCGAGGTCGACGAATTCACGCACCGCGGTCGATGCCTCGACGGTCAGCGTGAGGGACCGCTTCGACGTGTCATTGCGCAGTTCCAGATCGTATGAGCCGACCGGCAGTGAGAGCTTCAGCGGCGTCGTCCCGCGGGAAGCGCCGTTGAGCAGCACCTCGGCCCCGGCCGGGCGCGAGACGATCGTCGCGGTGCCTTGACTCGCGGGCAGCGGGGCCGCATCGCGCGGTATCTGGCCGCTCCGTTCACGCCACAGGGCGGCCGCACCAATCGTGGCGGCAATAACTACGATGGCCGCGATCACCATCCACGTCGTCCGTGACGGGGATGGTGGCGCGGACGGCGGTAACACCCGAACCGCGGCCGGACGCTGGGCCGGCGACGTCGAGGCTGTGGGGGTGGGGGCAGCGGGCGTCACCACCGGATCGACGCGGGGCCCAGCGATTGCGAGCTTCGGAATCGCGGGCGCAGGCGTGGTTTCCTCACGTTCGGTGACGGTGACCGCAGGCTCGGCGCCAGATGCTTCGTCGGGCTCCCCATCGAACTCGCTGGGCGCCTCCGTTGGCGCCAAAGGGGCGAGTGCCGGTCCGGCCACCTTGACCTGGGGCGCCCACATCGCCCGCACCTCGGCTGAGTCCTCACTCATGAACTCCGACGAACGTGGGTCCTCGGCTGCCGCCGCCGGCGGGTCGGTTCGGGCCGGGTCGTCTGGACGAGGGGCGGGCCGGGCAAATCGGAACATGGGAACATCCTCGTTCGCCAAGCCTGATCGCCTGTTCGAATCGAGTCACCGCGAGTCTACTCGCCTGGGCCGCCCGGCTCAAGAAAGATACGGCCGACGCCATTCAGATACGCATCGAAATCAGCGTAAGCGGCGTCGGGAGGCGGATCGGACGCCAGCAAGTCCTCGGCCGAAAAGGTCGAGGTGATGGCCACGCACCGCATGCCCGCGGCCCGCGCGCTGGCGATCCCCAGAGGAGCATCCTCGAAGGCCAGGCACTGCTCGGGCGGCACGCCGAGGAGGCTCGCCGCGAAGAGGAACACATCCGGCGCGGGCTTGCCCCGCTTCACCTGATCGCCGCGGGCGATCACGCCCAGCCGATCGGTCAGGCCGATTTCGCGCAGTGTGTGCTCGACATTGGCCTCCGGTGCCGACGTGGCGAGCGCGACCGGAATGGAGGCGTCATCGAGCCGGTCGAGCAGCCGAAGGAACCCGGCCATCGGGCTCAGCCCGGATCGAGAGATCTCCCGGTACATGCCTTCCTTCTCCTCCTCGAATGCCCGGAGCTCTTCCGGGCCGATCTCCCGGCCGAACAGCACCGGGAAGATTTCACGATTCCGTTTGCCATCCGTCTGCCGTCGCGTCTCCAGCGTCATCGGGGGCAGCCCATGCCGCCGCGCGAACGCGTCGAAGGCGCGCGCGTGCCAGTCCATGTTGTCGACGATGGTGCCGTCGACATCGAAGATGGCGGCGGCGGGATGGAATGAGGAAAGAGACGGAGACATCTGGTCATCGTAGATCGGGGCATCGGGTGATTGCATCGGGGTATCGGAGCCACGGATCAATTCATCGGGTGATCGATCGATCAATTGATCGCTTGAGTGATCGGGTCGGGGCACTGGGATGTGGGACGGGGACATCGGG
>JBDTNQ010000040.1:0-32698 GCA_039933635.1 Acidobacteriota bacterium | reverse complement strand
AAGGCCGATTGCGAACGAAAGACTAGGCAGGTGCGCAGTCCGATGACTCGATGACCCGATGACCCGATGACCCGATGACCCGATAGATGCTCAATGACCAGATGACCGATGCAATAGCCCGATCATCCGATCATCGATGCCCAGATGTCATCACCAGCCCATCCGGCTGCGCAACCCGTTGATGTGCGCAACGTGATGCCGGCCGTGCCAGGCGTAGAGGGCGAGCGTGTTCTCGAGCGTGACGCGCCCACGCTCCGGGTGGTAGAACCCGGTCGTCCACTGCTCGGGTGTGAGCCGCCGCAGCAAGCTCACCCAACGCTGGTGAATCCCTTCGAGCATGAGCAGGGACGATTCGATATCCGATGACGCCGCATCCGTCAGCTCCGCCCACTTGGCCTCGTTGTACGGTTTGACGGTGGGCTCGGATTCGGTCAGCGCGAGACGAAACCGGACGTAGGCGTTGGCGTGGCTGTCGGGCAGATGGTGTACGACCTGCGCGAGTGTCCATCCGCCCTCACGGTAGGGCGTCTGGAGCTGCTCTGCCGTCAAGCGGTGGACGGCGCCGCGCAGGGCCGCCGGGGTCTCGTCGATCTGCGAAATGAGCTCGCCGCGAACCGCGTGGTTGAACTCGGAAGGTGGAGCAAAATCGCCGACCGGAAAGCGCAGATCTTCCATCGCGCCATTATGTCCGCGTTCGGTCAGGACAGCGAAATGACGCGTCGTTCCGACGCCGAACGGCGGGCCGCCTCGATGACGTCCAGGACAGCGACGGCGTCGTTCGGGTTGACCGGCATCGGCCCGCCGGAGACGAGCGCGTCGGCAAGCGACCGATAGAACGCGCCGTAGTCACCCTTCAGCGTTCGGATCGCGCGCCCGTGTGCATCGTCGCCCAGCCGGCCCCACGCCGATTCAGGTTCCTCGCCCCAGCCCGGCCCAGTCGGCGTCTCGCCGCGGCGAAGCGCGTCCTCCTGCACGTCCATACCGAACTTCACGTACGACGCGCTGGTCCCGAGCAGGCGTAACCGCGGACCACGCTGCGATGCGAGGATGCTCATCCACAGATGCGATCGCACGCCTGACGCATGCGTGATGGCCACGAACGCGTCGTCGTCGACTTCACTGCCCGGACGCCGGCGATCGAGCTCCGCGTAGACATCCGCGGCCGGACCGAACAACCAGAGCGCCTGATCGATCACGTGGCTGCCGAGGTCGACGAGAAGTCCGCCGGCCTGACTCGGATCCGCGCTGCCGCGCCATCCGGTGCGCGCCTCGAGACGCCATCGTTCGAAACGGGACTCGAAGCGAACCGGCGCTCCAAGCGCGCCGTCGGCGAGGAGTTTTCGCAGCGTGCGCACGTCGCCATCCCAGCGGCGATTCTGAAACACGGTGAGGGGCACGCCGGCGCGCGCCGCATCGGCGACGAGTGACCGCGCGTCGGCTGCGGTCGTGGCGAGCGGCTTGTCGACGAGCACAGGAATGCCCGCGGCAATCGCGGCCCGTGCAAGAGGAGCGTGGGCGACATTGGCCGTCGCGATGACGACGAGATCGACGCGCCTGGGCGGCTGCCAGAGCGCATCGGCAGACGCGAGAATCTCGACGTCGGGATGCGAGGCACGCGCCGAGGCCTGCCGAACGGCGTCGCTGGTAACGACGACCGTCAGGTCCAGTCCTGGCGTAGTGGTGATGAACGGCGCATGAAACGCCGTGCCGGCGAGACCGTATCCGATGAGTCCGACGCGAATCATTTGCCTTTTGCCGTGGGCTTACACAACCCGCGGAGCGGACACTGTGCGTTGCCGCGCGTGGTGTGCCAGCCGCAAGATCCCATCATGCTGAGATGACACAACGCGAAATCGTAGCGCACCGGATCCAATGGATCGATCGCACGCAGTGCATCGGTGATATCGACCGCCATCTTCCATCCGGGCGACACACGCTTGGTGAGCCGGAGGCATCGACCGACACGGATCGTGTGGGTATCCAGCGGCACGACGAGCTGCGACGCCGGGATCCTGCTCCAGCCACCGGGATCCACACCGTCGCGCCGAACCATCCAGCGCAGGAACAGATTCAGCCGCTTGCAAGCCCCGCCAGTGGACGGGCGCGAGAAGAAGTAGAACACGCCGGGGCATTCAGGCACCTGCGGCCCATAGACGGGGCGGAGATCGACGGCGCGCGCTTCCGTGGAGAATCGCTCCAGCGCATCGCCGACGTGCGGCGCGCTCGGCGTCGAACCTGCCGCAAATGCCGATTCCAGGGAACCATGCGCTTCGATCATCTTCCGCAAGGTCCACAGGAGTCCGACGATGTCCTCGCCGCGGGTCCAGCGGTGCACCAGGCCACGCAGAGGCTTCCCGTCGCGTCGTGGATCGAACGTGCGCACGAACGCGCCCGGCGCCTTGCCCATGACCGCGCACACGGCCTCGACGGATGCCATCACCGAAGCGACCCGGCCGAACGCCAATCCCGCGGCGACGTAGGCGACGACTTCCCGATCCTCGACGCGCGGATAGCGCCTGACGATCTGAATCGGATCGAGGGCCGACTCTGGATGGTCGAAGGATTCGTACAGGCGTTCAAGAGCGGGACCGAGAGGTGAGGGTGACATCGGATCGTCGGGCTATCGGGTTATCGGGGCATTGCATCGGGGCATTGGCCATTGGATCATTGACGATCGGGCCATCGGGCATCGGGCCATTTAGAAGCGCGTTACGGGCACGCCGGATCTACACATCGGGCAATCGGCGGCGGCGTAGTTGTCGGGCGCGCGGTATTCGGCCAAGGCAACATTGGGAACGCCAAGATCGACGACAGGCTCGAGGCGATCGTAGATTTCGACCGTCGCAATCACACGACCACCGGCCTCCTCAATCACGGCCTTCGACCGCTCGAAGCTCTTGCCCGTGTTCCGCACGTCGTCAGCCAACAGAACGCCCTTGCCTTCAACGACGGAGCGGTAGAACGGGCGCAAGCCCGCGTCAGCGCCTTTCAGCGACAGTGGCGCGAAGCTCGTGGGCGCAGCACCCAGACTGCGGCGACCGTCGAGGAGTCCCGCGAGCGTGTGCGCGAGGAGCGCGCCTCCTGTGAGCGGCCCCGCCACCACCTCGGTTTCCGCAAGGATCGTCTCCGGGACGACGTCGAGCAGATCCTGCCCCAGGCGCCAGATGAGCGAGGGCTGTCGGAAGAGGCGGTGCGGATTCAGGTAGGCGCGACCGTGGTAGCCGTTGCCGTAGTCGAAGTGCCCGTCGAGCATGAGCACGTGAAATTCCTGGAGCCGGGCGAGCGCTTGTTTACGGAGGTCGTCGTGTCGTGACATGAGCCGGACGATTGTATCGGAGTGCGAGTCTGCGGCCCGTACCTGGGGATGGAGTTCGACCAATGGCCTGTGCACACGCACCGGACGAACTCACTGCTGAAGCGAAACCAACGGGCGATCGAGCCAGCCGCGTTCAGAATTTCACGCGCACTCCCGCCGACGCCGTCGCCGGCGCGCCGGGCGCGAAGAACGTCGAGCCCTGAAGCGGAAACCCACCGCTCACGGCGGGGAACGGGCGCGCGATGAAGGTTCCTGACGCGGTGAACCCGGTGAAGCCGAGTTGCGCCGCGGTCGTGTACGTCGTGCTCAGAAGGTTGTTGACCTGGCCGAAGATCTGGAGCCAAGGCCGCAATTGGTAGTGCGCTGACAGGTTGATCACCGCGTACGGATCGGTCGATCCAGGCCCGAGGTAGTAGACGCCGTCGGGGAGGTGCGCGTTGTTTTCGTTGCCGCGCGCGAACGATCCAGACGAAGCGGTGAGGTCGACGTCGAGGGAGAGTGCCGCCGTGACCCGCACGTCGGCAAACACCTTGAAGACGTGGCGCGGAATCAGCGGCATCCGATCGCCCGGCTGCACGTCGATGGTGCCGTCGAGGCCGTCACCACCATCGTTCGTGCTGTTCCCGGCACCGCTCAACGTTTCCTCGCTCCTGAAGGTTGCGTCGAGCAGCGTGTAGCCGCCACCGACGCCAAGTCGGCCACGTTCGTAGCGCGCGGCAAGTTCCAGGCCCTGACGACGGGTGCGGCCAACGTTTGCGAAGTACCCGAAGCCCGTGCGATCGGACGTCACGAACTGGACGTCGTTCGTGTTGACGGCATGAAACCACCCAGCCGACCACCGCAGGCCACGACCGCGGCCGCGCGCGCCGGCTTCGATCGTACGCGCGACCACCTGCGCGAGCGGTGGATCGCCCGCCATGGCATTCGGCAACTTGCAGGGCGATTCCGGATCGGCACAGCCAAGTTCAATCGACGTCGGTGCGCGGCTACCCTCGCCGTAGCCACCGTACAACGTGACGCTTGGCGACACGGTCACGGTGACACCCGCCGCGGGATTGAACCGCTCGAACACGTGGTTGCCGTCCAGGGATCCCGGACCGCCCCCTGGACGACGACGGTCCGCATTGTCGATGGTGGTGTGGTTGTATCGGCCGGACAGGGTGAGGTCCCAAATCTTGGCCAAGCGCAACGCCTGTAACGCGTACACACTCCCCGTGCGGACGTGTCCCGTCATGTCAACGGCGAGATCGAGTGGCTCGCCGTCCACGGTCCCCGCGTTGACACCGTCCGCGAACACGCCCAAACCAATGATGGCGCGGTCGGGATTCAGGTACCCGAGTTCGGACGACTGGCTGAAATCGATGGCGCTCCGATCGAACGCGGCACCAGCGGTGAACTGACCTGCGGTGCCGTCGGCGCCGATGCTGCGCGTGACCTGTCCCGCCAGGCCGGCGTTTGCCTGATCCGAGGCGGTTCGGTTGTTCAGACCGTTGCACTTCTCACCTGGTTCGTCCTGCAACAGCACGTTGGCGATGCAGCGCCAGAAGGGAAACGGCGTGTTCGCGGCCGTCGCGCCACTGGCGGGAACGCCGGTGTACCCCGCCGCGGCGAGCGCATTCCGTTCCGCCAGCGTCGGTTGATACAGCGCCTGATCCAGCGCGTCGTCGTTCACATCGCCGTTCAAGGTGGCGGCCCGGAGCCTCCGGTAGTAACCATTGGCCGACAACGTCAGGTTCGGTCGCAGCTCGCGCCGCAGCGTGAGCGTCAGACTGGTGGCACGGTTGTTCGTGATGTCGGGCAGGGTGTAGGCGCTCGCGCGATCGCGCTCGAGGAGCCGTAGCTCCTGAAGCCCGTTGCCCCGCAGTTCGTTGTCGACATGCGAGATCGTGAGGCCGACGTCCGAAGTTCCGTGCAGCCAGCCGACCCGTCCGAACAATTGGCGGACATCCGACGCTGACGCCGCGCGCCAGCCGTCGTCGGCGAACAGGTTACCCGTCAGAAACCAGTCGACGTTGTGTTTCGAACCGCCGTGTTCGAATTCAATGGCGCGACGCATGTGACTACCGCCCGATGCCTGAATGCTGGTGCCCGGCGCCGACCTGCCGCGTTTGGTTTCGAGCGCGAGCGCACCGCCGAGGGTGTTCAACCCGAAGACCGGATTCGATCCCGGCATCAGCGTGATCGTCGAGATCGCCGATCGAGGAATCAGGTCCCAGCTCACGACGTCACCGAACGGCTGGTTGAGCCGAACGCCGTCCATGTACACCGAGACACCCTGCGGGGTGCCCAGTAGCGGCGACGCCGTGTAGCCACGATAGCTGACGTCCGGCTGGTACGGGTTGCCCTGCATCTCGTTCACGTGCACGCCGACCAGCCGCGCGTTCATGAACGCTGAAAGATCGAGGGCGCCAGACGCCTCCAGTTCGCGGCTCGTCGCCACCTGCACCGGCGCGGGAAGCCTGTCGAGTGCGATGCCCACGCCCGTGATGGGCGTCGTGCCGACAACGGTAACCGTGACGGCGATTCTGGGCAGGTCCGGCGGAACGTCCGGCGTGGTCGGCGGCTGCTGCGCTCGTGCCGGCGCTGCGACACAGAGGAGGAGCATCGGCGTCACAAGAGATCGAGCGAACGGGTGCATCCCTGCTGTAGTCCGCCGCCGGCGGATTTGTTCACGGTATTTTCCGACGACCGATGACGCCTGTCCTCGGCATCACTGCGGCCGGCGCAACCATCCCCGTGCTACATTGCCGAGCGTCCCGTTTATGCCACCGATCACCCTGACCGCCGCGTCAATGGACCTGTCGCCGGCAGTCGATCGCCGTGACAACGTCTCGTCAGACGAAGCCGCCCTGCAGGCAACGGTCCTGGGTCTGTTCGACGCACACGCCGCCGGCCTCCGCCGATACGCCTTGTCGTTCGGCCTGCCGCCGAGCGCGGCGGAGGACGTCGTGCAGGAAGCGTATCTCACGTTGTTTGCGCACTTGCGTCTGGGTCGACCGCGCGAACACCTGAAGGGATGGCTCTATCGGGTCACGCACAATCTGTCGTTGAAACAGCGTCAACGGGCGAAGCGCTGGCAGCATGCGGACGCCGACGCTGCACGCGCGCTGGTGCTGATCGATCCGGCCGACAATCCGGAGGAACGGCTCGCCGGAGCCGAACGGCGACGACGATTGCGTGCGGTGACGCAGGCGCTGGCTGAGCGGGACCGCCGATGTCTGTACCTCCGCGCCGAAGGCTTGAACTATCGCGACATCGCCCGGGTGCTCGGCGTCTCGCTGGGGTCGGTGGCGAAATCGCTGACGCGGGCATTTGCGCGACTCGCCAGCTCGGAGGCACGGTGAACATGCGCACCACCACCCACCTGTCTGACGCCGAACTGGTGCGACTCGCAGACCGTGAGGCCCCGGCCGATCGCCTCGCGCGTTGGACGGCGCATCTCGCGAGGTGCGGAGCGTGCACGGAGCGGTACGACGCGCTCACACGGCTGATGGCGGACACCGAGCTCGCTGTCCGGTCCGGCAACGGGTCGTCCGCCACGCAACATCTGCGGTCTCGCGCCGGCCTCGCGCTCCGACTCAGCGCGGCCGACCAAGGGGTTCCACCACGCGCCGAGAATCGCGCGTTGCGTCTGTCTTCGGCGGTCGCGCGTTGGTCGACGGTCGCCGCCGCGATCGTCGCCGTGTTCCTCACTGCGCGAGTGCTGCGGTCGCGACAGCCGTCCGCGTCCACGCCCGCCCACTCGAGCATCGAACGCGATGCGCTGCCCATTTCGTCGGTCACGCCTGGAGCCACTGAGGATGTGAGCGTCCACCAGTTGTGCCAGGGCGACCGCCGGGGCGCAAGCCAGGCCGATCCGGCGACGCGCGAGCGAATCCTGCGCGACTACGGCATGACGACGGTTCCCGAGCACGAGTACGAGCTCGACTACTTGATCACGCCAGCGCTTGGCGGGACCAATGATCGGCGCAACCTCTGGCCCGAGCGCTATACAGATCGCACGTGGAACGCCAAGGTGAAGGACCAGCTCGAAGACTTGCTGCCGGCCCTCGTCTGCGAGGGGAAAGTCGACCTGCGGACGGCCCAGCAGGATATCGCCGCGAACTGGGTCGCGGCTTACAAGAAATATTTCAAGACCGACGTACCTCTCCGGCCAGGCGCCTGATCAGCCCGAGACGGCTACACGGTCAGCGTCTTTCGTCCCATCACGCTCTCATTCACGTACACGGCACGACCGCCAACGATCGTCGCCGCCACGGCGCCCTTGAGCGTCCAGCCTTCGAACGGCGTATTGCGTGCCTTGGACTTGAACGCGGACGCGCGCACCGTCACCGCGGCGTCAGGCGCCAGAATCGTGATGTCCGCGGGCCCGCCTTCCGTCAATGTTCCTCCGGGCAGGTTCATCACGCGCGCCGGATTGGTCGAGAGCAGCTCCACGAAGCGGCCGATCGAAATGTGGCCCGGCTGCACCAGCCGATCGAAGCACAGCGACACGCAGGTCTCGAGGCCGACGATGCCAAAGGGCGCGCGATCGAATTCCAGCGCCTTTTCATCAGCGTGATGCGGGGCATGGTCCGTGGCGATGACGTCGATCGACCCGTCGCGCAACCCGTCAATCATCGCATCCCGATCGTCGTCCGATCGCAGCGGCGGGTTCATCTTGAAGTTCGTGTCGTAGCCGCCCCGCTCGACGATCGCCTCGTCGGTCAGGATGAAATGGTGCGGTGTCACCTCAGTCGTGACGCGGATGCCCCGGCTCTTCCCGTCGCGCACCGCGCGTAGCGACTGTCGCGCGCTCATGTGCGCCACGTGGAAGTGCCCGCCGGTCAGCTCGGCCATGGCGATGTCGCGTTCGACCATCACCGACTCGGCATGGCCCGGAATGCCCCGCAACCCCAGCATCGACGCGGCCGGGCCTTCGTGCATGACCCCGTCGCCCTTGAGCGACGGATCCTCGCAGTGATCGATGACCGGAATGTTGAACATCGATGCGTACTCCAGCGCGCGCCGCATCAGCAGGGCGGTCTGCACGGGACGCCCGTCGTCGGTAATGGCAACGCAACCGGCCCTACAGAGATCGCCGATCTCGGTCAGTTGCAGGCCCTTCTGTCCGACCGAGACCGCGCCGATGGGGTAGACACGCGCCAGGGCCGACTCGGCAGCCCGCTTGACGATCAATTCGGTCACGGCCACGTTGTCGTTGATCGGATCGGTGTTCGGCATGCAGGCGACCGCCGTGAACCCGCCCGCCACCGCCGCCGCCGTGCCCGTGGCGACGGTCTCCTTGTGCTCCTGGCCCGGCTCCCGCAGGTGGACGTGGATGTCGATCAACCCCGGCGTGACGAGGAACGACGGCGGGAGTTCGACGACGGGAACGTCCTCAACAGGCAGATCGCGACCGATCCGCACGATGCGGCTGTTGTCGATCAGCAGGTCGAATGTGCCATTGCGGCCGGCCGCCGGATCGACGAGGTGCACGGACTTGAGCAGGAATCGCATCGGTCTAGGGCTCTCCACCATCACCGCCGGCCAGCAGGTACAACACCGCCATCCGGACAGCCACGCCATTCGCCACCTGATCGAGAATCACGGACCAGGGACCATCGGCCACTTCGGAATCGATCTCGACGCCCCGGTTCATCGGCCCGGGGTGCATCACGATTACGTCGGGCGCCGCGCGCGCGAGACGCGTCGCGGTCAGGCCGAACAGGGTGAAATACTCGCGCATGGACGGCAGGAACAGGCCCTGCATCCGCTCGTGCTGCACGCGCAGCATCATCACGACGTCCGCGCCGGCGACGGCCTCGTCGATCGACGACGTGGTGTGGATGCCCAGGCGCTCCATGCCGAAGGGCATCAGCGTCGTCGGGCCGCACGCGCGCACTTCGGCGCCCATTTTCGTCAGGAGCAGCGCGTTGGATCGGAACACGCGACTGTGCAACAGGTCGCCGACAATCGCGACCTTGAGGCCGGCCACGCGGCCTTTGCGCTCGAACATCGTGAACGCGTCGAGCAGGCCCTGCGTCGGATGCTCGTGCATGCCATCGCCCGCGTTGATGATGCTGGCCCGCGAAATGCGCGCCAGCTGGTGCGGCGCGCCGGACGAGCCGTGTCGGATCACGATCATGTCCGGCGACATGGCCTCAATCGTCCGGGCCGTGTCGGCCAGCGTCTCACCCTTCACGACGCTGGAACCGGAGGTCGTCATGCCGAGGGTGTCGGCGCTGAGGCGCTTTTCCGCCAGCTCGAACGACATCCGGGTGCGGGTGCTCGGTTCGAAGAAGAGGTTGATGATGGTCCGGCCGCGCAGGGTCGGCACCTTTTTGATCGGGCGCGTGCCGACTTCCTTCATCGCGGACGCCGTCTGCAGAACGAGATCGATCTCGGGCGCGGTCAGATCTTCGATTCCGAGCAGGTGACGTGTGCGCAGGGATGTGGCGAGTGTCGTCATCCTTCCACCTCCACTTCGTCCCGTCCATCAATCTCCTTCAGCCGCACCTGGACGCTCTGCTGCCGCGACGTCGGGATGTTCCGGCCGACGTAGTCGGCCTTGATCGGCAGCTCACGGTGGCCGCGGTCGATCAGCACCACCAGCTGAATCGCGCGCGGCCGGCCGAAGTCGATGAGCGCGTCGAGCGCGGCCCGCGTCGTGCGGCCCGTGTACAACACATCGTCGACCAGCAGAATCAGACGATCGTCGATCGAAAAGCCAATCTCTGTGCGGCGAATCACCGGTTGCGGACCGACGGCATGCAGCATGAGGTCGTCGCGATAGAGCGTGATGTCGAGCGCGCCGGTGGGCACGTCGACGTCCGCGATGGCCTTGATGTCCGCGGCCAGCCGGGCCGCAATGGGCACACCGCGCGCCCGGACGCCAATGAGCGCCAGGTTCTCGGCGCCGCGATTGCGCTCCACAATCTCGTGGGCGATGCGCGTGATGCTGCGCGCGATGCGATCCGCGTCCATCACGATGGGCATGCAACCCTCCATCGCGGACCCGACACGCAGGCCACGGGCATCACGACTGGAAACGGAAATATCAGGGATTCAGATCGGCGGCAGGACAGGGCCGCGAGCGAGGACGGATGATCAGGCATGTAGACCTCTTCGCGACCTCTCGGGTCGCGTTAAAGAGCCCGACCAGTGTAGCTCACTTCTCGTGGCTGGCCACGTATTTGACGGGATGCTCCATGGCGAACGTGGAGAGAAAGAGGTCGGTGCGCGCGAACCCGTCCATGTCGCGGCCGACCGGCACACCCAGGTAATACAGCACGGTCGGCGTAAGGTCCGTCACCGATCCGCGTGGGAATTGACCAGACGCCACGTTCGTCCCATAGGCCATCAGGAAGCCATCGGGGCTCGACTCGTGCTGGCCGCTCAGCTCGGGCCCGCCGAGCAGACGAGCCTGCAGACGCTTCCACAATGCCACGGGCTCCATCCCGAAGCCGGACATCACGATGAGGAGATCGCCTGGCGCCATCAGCCGCATCGCCTTGCCCACTTCGCCATCGAGATACCCGTAGTACCGATCGAGGACCGGCCGTTGCGGAGCCGCCCAACGGGGGTCGCCAAACAAGTCGGGCTGCGCCTGTCTCAGATAGATGTGGCCGAACGCGTCGAGCCCCTCGTAGCGAATCGCGGAGAAGCGGAGCGCGAACTGCTGCTCGAGCGACGAAGCGGTGTCGGCGTACGCGCGGTCCCATCGCGCGCGATCGACCTCGATCGGCTGCACCTCGCCGCGGGAGAACGTGGTGAGCACTTCATGCCACGGACGCGCCTGCCACGCGTCGAAGATCTCGCGTGCGACGTCGACGGCCGTCGTGGGATCGCCCGACCGCGCATCGGCCAGCCGCAGCGGCGACGTCGCTGCATCGTCGAAGCGATCGCTCAGCACGTAGCCG
The DNA here is from genome assembly GCA_039933635.1 of Acidobacteriota bacterium. Classification (GTDB taxonomy): domain Bacteria; phylum Acidobacteriota; class Vicinamibacteria; order Vicinamibacterales; family SCN-69-37; genus JBDTNQ01. The sequence goes on along the minus strand of JBDTNQ010000040.1, from coordinate 21,481 downwards.
AGTGACGCGTGGGCCGGATACGTGAGCGGCCAGTTGACGATGCCGGAGGTGAGGCCGTAGTCGCCGAGGATGTCCCACAGAGGACGGGCCTGCAGCGAACCCGCAGTTTCGTCGAGCGCGCGAATGAAGCCCTGGTCAACCAGCCCTTGCGCAAGGCAGTAGTCGGGCAGGACGTCAATCACGTCGACGTCGGCGTCGTTCACGCGAAACACGCCGTTCGAGCGCACGCCGGTGTGTTCCGCGGTCTTGCCCGTGGCGGCAGCGACCCACACCGGCGCGACTTGTGTTGGCCGAATCGACGCCAGATCCATCACGGCGCCGTGATCGAGCAGCCTGGCCAAATGAGACAGTTGTCCCGCGGCGACGCGCTGACGGATGAACCCGAGCGACCCACCGTCGAAGAGCAACAGCCGCACGCGGGGCGCCTGTGGAATGTGCGCGGGCGCAAGCCAGCGGTGCGGCGGCCGCACGGGCGTTTCGCCGGGGCCGCGCACCCAGAGGGGGCCGGCGACCGATGCGACCATCGTCACGATCATCAGGACACCGGCAGTGCGGCTCCCCTTTCGCGCGAACGAGTAGCGGGCAATCGCGATAACCAGCAGTAGCGCCGCGCACCCGGTCGTGATCCACGCCCCGTCGCGCATGCGCATCGCGGCGGCTTCGGTCAACATGCCGCGGACGGCATTCAGGTTGGCCCACGTGATCGCCGCGGCGCCGCCAGCGCCGAATGCTCCGAGCCACGCCAGGACCCGCACGCTCAGCCACGCCGGTCTCAGCGCGCGTCCGGCCATCACCTCGCGAAAGAGCAGGAGGAGGAACAGGCCGACGCTGACGTACGGCGTGTAGAAGGCCAGCACGGCCCCTGCCCACCGAAGCGCCGCCACCGATACCAGTGGCATCCGGGGATTCAACTGCAGGACGAGCACGGTGAGGTACGCCGCCACGAGGATGCCCCCGGCGATGGCGTTCGTCATCATGCGGAAATAACGCATGCGGACGTGATCATAGCGGCTTATGGCATGGGGCCCGGGACGCAGGGCCTGGGGCTCTCGGGTCCGACTGGAGACCGACAACCCGTCCGATATACTGACCAGTCGATGCCGGTGGACGTCCTCGCGGAGATCCTTTCGAATACGCGCCTGGCTCCGGACTACAACGTCGTCACGTTCCGCGCGCCACAAATCGCGGACATGGCGGCGCCGGGCCAGTTCGTGATGGTGCGGTGCGCGCAGGGCCTCGATCCGATGCTGCGCCGGCCGTTCTCGATCTTCGAGCACGTGCGCGACGCAGAAGGCCGGATCGTCGGTCTCAGCATCCTCAACAAGCGCGTCGGTGCAGGCACGTCTCGGCTGTACGACGTCACGGCGGGGGAACGACTCTCGGTACTCGGTCCGCTTGGACGCCCGTTCGTGCCAGTGCCGCCGCCCGAGGAGGCCTGGATGGTCGCCGGTGGCGTAGGCCTCGCGCCGTTCGCCAGCCTCGCGGAGGCGTTGGCGGAACGCGGCACGTCCGCGACGTTGTTCTACGGTGGGCGTTCGGCACGCGACATCTACTACGAAGACTTCTTCACGCGGCTCGGCATTCGTCTCGTCGTGACCACGGAGGATGGCAGTCGCGGCGAAAAAGGACGGGTGACCGCGCCGCTCGAACGCGAGCTGACCGCCCGCGGACCGGGATCCACGAACCTGACGATCTATGCCTGCGGGCCGACGCCGATGATGCGCGCGGTGGCCGGTGTCGGCGCCGCCAGCGGGCGGCGGGTGTTCGTCTCGCTGGAGCCGGTGATGGGCTGCGGCATGGGTGGCTGCTACAGCTGCGTCGTTCCCGTGCAACAGGGCGCCGGCCACCACTTCGTTCGTTCGTGCATCGAAGGTCCCGTGTTCGACGCGCATTCACTTGTGTGGGACGCCATGACGTCGACGGGGCACTGATGGCTGATCTCTCCGTTCGCATCGGATCGCTCGACCTGCGCAACCCGTTCATGGCGGCTTCGGGCTGTTTCGGATACGGCCTCGAGTACGCCGACGCGTTCGACCTCTCGACACTCGGCGGCGTCGTCGTCAAGGGACTGTTCCTGAAAGAACGGGAAGGGCACCCACCACCGCGCATCGTCGAAACACCCGGCGGGATGCTCAACGCCATCGGCCTCCAGGGCATCGGCGTGCGGCGGTTCGTCGCCGAACGCCTCCCGGAGTTGCGCCGGCTTGGCGCCACGGTCGTTGTCAACGTCTGCGGCTCGACGCTGGACGAGTACGCCGAGGTGTCGCGCATCCTGTCGGACGCAGAAGGCGTGGCGGCGCTCGAGCTCAACATCTCGTGCCCCAATATCAAAGAAGGCGGCATTCAGTTCGGCTGCAGCCTCACAGGCACGTACGACGTCGTGAGCGCCATCCGGAAGGTGACGTCGCTGCCCATCATTCCGAAACTCACCCCGAACGTGACGGACGTATCCTCGTTCGCGCGCGCCTCGGAAGACGCCGGCGCCGACGCCATCTCGCTCGTGAACACCTTCCTCGCGATGGCCATCGACGTCGAAACACGGCGCCCGAAGCTCTCGAACGTGATGGGCGGCCTGAGCGGACCGGCGATTCGACCAATCGCCGTGCGCATGGTCTGGGAATGCCGGCAGGCCGTGAAGATCCCCATCATCGGAATGGGCGGCATTCAGACGACCGCGGACGCCCTGGAGTTCATCATTGCCGGCGCGACGGCCGTGCAGGTCGGCACGGCCAACTTCGTCGATCCGTTCATCTGGCCGACGCTCATCAACGGCCTCACCGACTACATGCGACGGCACGCGATCGCGCGCGTCGCCGATCTCGTCGGCCGCCTGGAGATTCCAGGCAAGGAGCACGCGTGAATCCCGTCCTCGTGGCGCTGGATGTGGATTCCGCCGCGAACGCGACGACCCTCACCGAGGCGCTCCGCGGTGCGGTCGGTGGCTACAAGATCGGCCATCAACTCTTCACGGCTGAGGGACCGGACGTCGTGAAGCTGCTCGTCGAGCGTGGCGACCGCGTGTTCCTCGATCTCAAGTACCACGACATCCCGAACACGGTGGCCGGCGCGGTCAGAGCCGCGGCGGGACTGGGCGTGTGGATGGTGAACGTGCACGCGGCCGGAGGGCGGCCAATGATGGAGGCCGCGCGGCGCGCGGCCGATGAAACGGCCGACACGCTGGCCCGACCCGCGCCACGCGTGATTGCCGTGACGGTACTGACCAGCCTCGATGCCGCGACCCTTGCAGCGGTGGGCGTTACGGCGTCGCCGGCCGATCAGGTCGTGCGACTGGCCAGGATGACGCAGGATGCCGGACTCGACGGGGTCGTTGCCTCGCCGCAGGAGATCGCCGCGATTCGACAGGCCTGCGGCGCGGACTTTCTGATCGTGACGCCCGGGATCCGCGGCGGCAGCGCCGCCGCGGGCCCGGACGACCAGCAGCGCACGTCGACGCCAGCCGGCGCGATGGCGGCTGGCGCCTCCTATCTCGTTGTCGGGCGCCCGATCACCGCCGCGGCCGGCCCGAGGTCGGCGGCGGCGGCGATCGCGCGGGAGGCCGGGGCCTAAAAAGCGGAAGGGGAGCGGGCCGAAGCCCGCTCCCCTTCCGCCAGGGCTTCTCGCCGTTACTTCGCCGTGATGACGAAGTGCCCGCGGCGATTCTGTGAGAAGCACGCCTCATTCTCTTCGCGGCACACGGGCTGTTCCTCGCCCATGCTCACCACGTTGATTCGCGCCATGTCGACGCCGAGGCTCACGAGGAAGTCACGCACACCTGCCGCTCGGCGTTCGCCGAGCGCCAGGTTGTACTCGCTCGTGCCACGAGCGTCGGCGTGTCCCTCGACGGTCACGCGCACCGACGTCCACTTCTTCATGAAGTCCGAGTCCTTCTGCAGCGCGCCGCGAGCCGCTTCGCTCAGATCCGCCTTGTCGTAGGCGAAGGACACGTCCTCCAGCGGCTTCTGTGCATTCAGCTGCTCGAGCGACATCCGCGCGAACAGCTCCGCTTCAGTCGGCGGCACCGGAGCCGGCGCCGGAGGCGGCGGGGGTGGTGGTGGTGGAGGTGGAGGCGGAGGAGTCGGAGGCACAACCACCACGGGCGGAGGCGGCGCTGGAACAACCGGCGGCTTCTTCTTACCGCAAGCTCCCACGATGGCAGTCAGGCTCAACACCGCCACGACTGACAAATTCTTGAAACTGCGTCCAGACATCAGATTCTCCTTGAGGCCATCCCGGCAGTCGACGTTGGGGAATTGGGAGTTGTTGGCTACCTTATCGGTCCCAAAGTGTACCTGTCAACGAGAACACGCGCATTTCCCACGCGCGAACGTACAATCCTGTGCAATGGAACGCATGCTCGAGGCCACCGCGAGGGCCGAAGAGGTCCACTACTGGTTTCGAGGCCTGCGCCGCCACGCGCAACAACTGCTCCGCGCAGCCACCCAGGGTCAGCGGCTCGGCCACATCGTCGACTGCGGAGCGGGAACAGGACGCAATCTCGACTGGCTTGGCCACTTCGGATTCGCAGTCGGCGTCGAACTCACGCCCGTGGGCCTTGCCGTCGGCCGGGCACGAGGACGCCGGATGGTGCGTGGGAGCGTCACGGCGCTCCCGTTTGCGGACGCCACGGCCGATCTCGCGACGTCCTTTGACGTGCTCTATTGTCTGGACGACGCCAGCGAGTCGATGGCGTTGCGGGAAATGTGGCGTGTGCTCAAGCCAGGCGGCCTGGCGCTCGTGAACGTGGCCGCGCTGGATATCCTCCACGGCTCGCACTCGACGCTCACCAACGAAGTCCGGCGCTACACCCGCGGCCGGCTGAAGCGGCGGCTTGAACGGGCCGGCTTCAACGTGGAGCGCCTGACGTTCACGAACATGTCGCTCTTCCCGCCTGCCCTGGCGGTCCGTACCCTCGAGCGCGTCACCGGTCGGGCCTCGGACGCCTCAGAAGCGGACCTCACCGTCCCACCCGCGCCGATCAATCACGCGTTGAATTGGATGCTCGCCGGCGAAGCTGCGTTCCTGCGGGTCACCAATCTCCCGATCGGGACGTCGATCATGGCGGTTGCAAGAAAATAAGCGGTAGGAATCGTCGCGGACGTCCCTGGAGCCCCGGACCTTCAGGTCCGAGGTAGCCCTTCAACCCTCGACGGGCCTCAGCTTCAAGCCCTCGTTGAGACTGCCCAACCGGTAGCCCCTGAGGTCGACCGCGACGTGGCGGAAGCCGTGCTGACGGATGGCGGTGTCGACGGCCCTGGCCATCGTCGCCTCGAGAAGCTTCGGAAGCTCCTCGGGCGCCACCTCGATGCGGGCAATGTCACCATGATGGCGGACGCGGAGCACCCGGAACCCCAGCGCGCGCAATTCTGCTTCCGATGCTTCGATTGCGCGGAGCTTCTCTTCGGTCACTTCGGAGAAGTACGGGACGCGCGACGACAGGCACGCTGACGCCGGCTCGTCCCAGGTGGGCAGCCCGGCCCGTCGTGAGAGCTCACGGATGTCGTCCTTGGTGAGCTCCGATTCGTCGAGCGGACTGAGGATGCCGAACTCGCGTGCCGCGCGCCGCCCGGGCCGGTAGTCCCCACGATCGTCGGCGTTGCTGCCGTCGGCCACCGCCGCGAACCCACGCTCGGCGGCAAGCGCGGTGAGCCGTGTGTAGAGCTCGTGCTTGCAGTGGTAGCAGCGGTTCGGTTCGTTGGCGCGGTACTCGGGATTGTCGAGTTCCGCGGTGCCCACCATCTCGTGGGGCAGTTCGAAGATGCGGGCCACGTCGAGGGCCATCTGGCGATGGCGATCGGGATAGCTCGGGCTGTCGGCGGTGACGCACAGGACGCGGTCACCGAGCACCTGTCTGGCGGCCCAGCCGAGAAACGCCGAATCGACGCCACCGCTGTAGGCGACAATCAGCGAGGCAAATCCGCGAAGGCGGTCGAACAGGGCCGCCTCACGTTCGTGCAGGCCGGGAATTTCAGCGATCCCGGCGGGCGTGGTCATTCCTCCCAATCGCCACCGTCGTCGTCGGCGTCGTCGTCATCCTCGTCGGGGTCGTCGGCGTCCTCGGATTCCTCCGCGTCGCCTTTCTCTTCGTCCTCGTCGTCGTCATCGTCTTCGTCGTCGTTGTCGAACTCGAGCGGATCGAGCCCGGCCACACGCAGGTGACTGCCGCACGCCTCGCAATCCCACGGGTCGCCGACCTCCATCTCTGCGAGATCGTCGTCGTCGATTTCCAGTTCGGCGTCACATTCAGGGCACGTCGCCATGATTCTCCTTCGGGCCGGCTGCAACGGAGCCGCCTCGGCTCAGCCACGCTCGGGCACTGCCTCTTCGCAGTCCGATTATATCGACCGGTTCGAAAGCGCCGTCAAGGGGTTGTCGGTCGAAATTCTGTCCGCGGCCGGATCACGATTTCGTGAGCAGCGAGCGCGTCAGTACGGTTTCACGTCCGATGCGTCCACCGTGACGCTCACGGCCTGCGAAATCAGGTCGACCGCGAGAATCAGCCGGGCGTGCGGCCCTTTGCGCACCAGGCGCCCGACCACGCCCTTCAGAGGTCCGTGCACGACCTGGACCTTGTCGCCTTCCTTGATGAACGGCACCGGATCGAACTGCAGCTCGCTTTCGATCAGCGTGCGCAAGTTCGCAATCTCGATGGCGGGAACCGGCGACGGCGTGCCCGCGAACGACACAATGGCGGCCACGTGCGGACACTTCAGCACCGTCAACTGGTCCTGCGGATCGAATCGCGCGAAGCAGTAGCCGGCAAAAAGGGGCCACTCGATCGACTTCTTGCGATCCTTCCACCGGCTCTGACGCGTGAACGTCGGCAGGAACGCCTCGATGGCGTGCGCGTCGAGATACTCGCGAACGGCCTTCTCGGCGCGAGAACGGGTACTGAGGGCAAACCAGGGTGTGTCCGGCACTGTGGATCGGATGTCCGGCTGACGACGCTTGGGTCATGATAGCGGAGGTCTGTCGCGCGATGTTCGTTTTCGGTCACCTCGGCTTCGGCAGTGTGCTCGCGCGCCCATGGCGCGACCGGGCGGGCCGCTGGGCGCTCCTGGCCGGCATGCTGCTGCCAGACGTCATCGACAAGCCTCTCTACTACGCGCGCCTCTCGGAATTCTTCAGTTGCACGCGCACCGTCGGACACACGGGTCTGCTCGTCCTGGTGGTGCTGCTGACGGGCGTGATGTCGCGGCGGCAAGTGCTCGTCGCCCTCGCCATCGGCATGGCCACCCACCTGATTCTCGACTGCGTGATGGACGTCATCGTCGGCGGGTCCGAGAGCTCGGCGATGAGAGCCGCTGTGTGGCCGCTGATGGGCACGCCGTTCGCCCGGGTGTACATGTCATCGGTGTCGGTCCACATCGAGCACCTGGTCAACCTGCCGATCTTCGTGACCGAAGCCGTGGGTGCAGTGCTGCTGGTGTGGGAGCTGCGCCGGCGGGCGAAGCTACTTCACGCGCAGCAATCGCAGGCTGCTGGCGGTGACCAGCAATGATGCGCCGGTGTCCGCGACGATGGCCATCCAGAGCGTGGCCATGCCGGAGACGGCGAGCACCACGAACGCCAGCTTCATCCCGAGCGCCAGACCCACGTTCCACCGGATATTCGAGAGCGTCGCGCGTCCCAACCGGAGCGCATAAGGCAACCGCTCGAGGTCGTCCGTCATCAGCGCGACATCGGCCGTTTCGAGCGCCACGCCGGTGCCCGCCTGCCCCATCGCGATCCCGACGTCCGCGGCGGCCAGCGCGGGCGCGTCGTTGATGCCGTCACCCACCATGGCGACGGGACCATATCGGCGTCGCAGCCGCTCGACGTGATCGACCTTGTCGGCGGGGAGCAGGTCGGCAAAGGCCTCATCGAGGCCAACACCGTCGCGGACTGTTTCGGCACTCGACCAGCGATCGCCCGTGAGCAGCACGACCCAGGCGATGCCTTCCGCGTGCAGTGTCGACACGACGTGACGACCGGACTCGCGCATCTCGTCGGTCAACCCGAGCACGCCAATCGCCGCCCCGTTGTGACCGACCAGCACGGGTACGCTCCCACGACCTTCCACGGCGTCGATGTGTGCGTGCAACGACGGCGTGCACAGCTGGCGCTCTTCGAACAACCGGTGATTGCCGACAATCGCGTGCGCCGACGAGACGGTCGCTTCCGCGCCGAGGCCGGGAAGCGCGCGGAACGACTCGCCCGGCGTGACCGTCAGGTGGGCCGATCGGGCCCGGCTGAGGATGGCGCGACCGATGGGGTGTTCGGATCTCGCTTCAGTCGCCGCCGCCACCGCGAGGAGTCCATCGGTCGACACCCCCTCGACCGCGAGCACATCGGTAACCGTCACGCGACCGGCCGTCAACGTGCCGGTCTTGTCGAATGCAACGCATTTCACCGCGCCCAGCCGCTCCAGGTGTGACCCGCCCTTGATCAACACGCCCTTGCGCGCGGCGGCCGTCAGGGCGGAGACAATCGACACCGGTGTCGAGATGACGAGCGCGCATGGGCAGCCAACGACGAGCAGGGCCAGCGCGCGATAGCTCCAGGTCGCGAAGTTCGGACCGAAGTTCGCCCACCCACCGACCAGCGGCGGAACGAACGCGACGAGGGCGGCAAGAATGACAATCGCCGGCGTGTATCGGCGCGCAAAGCGATCGACGAACGTCTGAACGGGAGCACGCCGCGATTGCGCGTGTTCGACGAGGTGGATGATGCGCGCGAGGGTGCTGTCGGAGGCGGGACGGGCCGCCTGGATCTCGATGGCGGCCGCGCCATTGATGGTGCCGGCAAAGACGCTGTCGCCGGGCCACTTCTCGACCGGCATGGACTCGCCGGTGACCGGACTCTGGTCGACCGTGGTGTCGCCGGCGACGAGCACGCCGTCAATCGGTATCCGCCCGCCCGGCCGCACGATGACCAGGTCACCGGGTACGACGTCGGCCGCGGGCAGATCGCGCTCGACGCCATCGCGCCGCACCAGGGCCTGTGCCGGGACGAGTGTCACCAGTTCCCGAATCGCATGACGCGCGCGCTCGAGGCTGCGCGATTCGAGCCACTGCGCGATGCCGAACAGCCAGACGACCGACGCGGCTTCGAACCAGTCGCCCAGCGCGGCGGCGCCCGCGACGGCAATGATCATCAGAACGTTGATGTCGAGCACGCGCGCGCGAATCGATCGCCAGGCGCGTGCTGCCGGAGTCGGCGCGGAAATGGCGATCGCGCCAAGATAACCGGCCAGACTCAACACGGGGTGCCCGACGGCGGAGGCGGCGGCGCCCGCCAGAATGAGCAGCCCGGAGATTCCGACGCGCAGCAACGCCGAGCGACGGTTGACCGTCGTCTGAGCCGCCGGCGCCGCGTGCGTCTCGCAGCTGTCGGCGCCGCAGCAGGCGTCGCTCATGAGGGTTCCTCGACATGTTTGCGGGTGTCGTGCAGCAGACCGACGACGTGATGATCGTCGAGGCTGTAGTACGCGAGCCGTCCGGTTCGACGGACGCGCACGAGCCGCGCGGCGCGGAGCAGCCGCAGCTGATGAGAGATCGCTGACTCGCTGATACCGACGAGTTCGGCAAGGTCGCAGACGCAACGCTCGCCGTGGCTGAGCACGTCCACGACGCGCACGCGCGTGGGATCGCCCAGCAGCTTGAAGACCTCGGCCACGGACGCCACCGTGGCGTCTACCAGGAGGCTGGCCCGCAGGGTCGCGAGGGCCTGGGGATCGTGCGGATGCGACGATTCGCAGGCCTGCGCGACGGTCGGTTTGACGCTCGGAGCGGCAGTCTTGGTCATGACATCTGATTATATGAACATATGATCATATGTCAAGGCTTCCTACGCCTCTGGGCGCCCTATCGCACGTCCGCTCAATGAAGAGAAGACCATTTGCAAGGTTGACACGTCTTTTCTGCACGAACTACGATGCGTGGCTGTCTCGTAAGTATGCGCGGCTCTGTATGTTAGGGCTGTTCGGACCGTGGGGTCCGAGTCCACGGCCCGTGTCCACGTCGAGGAACTGCTCATGATTGAGGTGCAACACCTCACCAAACGCTACGGTCCGTTCACGGCCGTTGACGATGTGAGTTTTCGGGCGGAAAAAGGCGAAGTGCTGGGCTTCCTGGGGCCGAACGGCGCCGGAAAAACCACCACCATGCGCGTCCTCACCGGCTACATGCCGGCCTCCGAGGGCAAGGCCATCGTCGCCGGCTACGACGTCTTCGATCAGCCCCTCGAAGCGAAGCGTCGCACAGGCTATCTCCCGGAAACGCCGCCGCTCTACCCGGACATGACGGTGCGCGAGTACCTCACCTTCGTCGCCAAGCTCAAACTCGGCGCGACCAGCAAGGCGGAACGCACCGAGCGCATCACGTCGGTCATGAAGAAGACCCACGTGGACGACATGGCGAACCGTCACTGCTCCAAGCTCTCGAAGGGCTACCGCCAGCGCGTCGGCCTCGCGCAGGCGCTGATCCACGACCCGGAGGTGCTCATCCTCGACGAGCCCACCGCTGGTCTGGATCCCAAGCAGATCATGGAGACCCGCGATCTCATCCGAGGTCTCGCGGGCAGCCACACGATCGTCCTCAGCACCCACATCCTGCCGGAGGTCGCGCAGACCTGCCAGCGCATCGTCATCATCAACAAGGGCCGCGTCGTCGCCGTCGATACACCGGAGAATCTGACGCAGCGGTTGAAGGGCGCGGCGACGCTCTACGTGCAGGTGGATGGCACGCCGCAGGCGATGGACGTGCTTCGCGCGGTGCCGGGCGTGCAGTCCGTCATCGTGGCGGACCAGGCAAGCACGTTGGTGGGTTACGAGGTCACCTCCGAGGCCAACCGCGACGTGCGCCGCGACGTGGCCCACGCCATCGTCACCGGCGGATTCGGATTGGTCGAGATGCGCCCCACCCGCATGAGCCTCGAAGAAATTTTCCTTCAGCTCACCACGAGCGAAGAGCCCCAACAGGAGGCCCAGCATGGGTAGCACCCTGCGCAATATCGCGACGATCGCCGGCAAGGAACTGCGCGGCTACTTCGGCTCCCCCGTGGCCTGGGTGCTCATGGGTTTCTTCGCGTTCATCTTCGGTTTCATGTACAACGTCTATCTGGCCTACTTCGTCCGTCAGGCGATGCAGAGCCAGTTCGGCGCACCACAGCCCACCAACGTCAACACAGACATGATTCGGCCGCTCCTCGGTCAGGCGAGCGTCATCATCCTGTTCCTGCTCCCGATGGTGACGATGCGGACGTTCTCCGAGGAGAAACGATCCGGCACGATCGAACTGCTGCTGACGTCGCCCGTGACGGACCTCGAGATCACGCTGGGCAAGTTCCTCGGCGCGATTGGCATGTACCTCGGGTTCCTCGCGGTGGTCTTCGCCTACATCCTGGCCCTCTTCGGCCTGGGATCTCCCGAGTGGAAGCCCATCCTCTCGGGCTTCCTGGGGCTGCTGCTGCTCGGCTCGTCGTTCGTCGCGCTCGGCCTGTTCATCTCGAGCACGACCAAGAATCAGGTCATTGCGGGCGCCGCGACGTTCGCCAGCTCGCTGCTGCTCTGGATTGTCGGCTGGGCGGCCGACAGCGCGACGGGTGGCTGGTCGACGTTCCTGCGATCGCTGTCAGTCACCCAGCACTTCGACGATTTCGGCAAGGGGGTCATCGATACGACCCATCTCGTGTACTACGCCAGCTTCATCGCGGCCGGGTTGTTCCTGACGCTGAAGTCGGTTGATACCGAGCGGTGGAGGGGCTAGCCGTGAAAAAGGTTGTTGGACTGCTCGGCTGGATTGGCGTCGCGCTCGTCGTCGCCGCCGTCATCATCCGATTCTCGAAACCCGAATGGGCACTGTGGTCGCCGCGGCTCGCGCTGGCCGGCCTCCTCGTCACCCTGGTGTATACGGCCACGCAGTGGCGCGACATCGCTCGATCGTTCAGCAGCAAGGGCGTGCGGTACGGATCGGTCAGCATCGCCAGCGTGCTGCTGGTCTTCGGGATCATCTTCGCCGTCAACTACATCTCGCTGACGCGCAACAAGCGCTGGGACCTCACGGCCGGCGGCCAGTTCTCGCTTTCTGATCAGACAAAGCAGATCCTGGCCAATCTCAAGAAGCCGCTGGCGATTCAGGCGTTCTACGCGACGGGCCAGAACCAGACCGTGTCGGACCTCCGCGATCGGCTCGACGGCTACACCTACCTGTCGAAGCAGGTGACGGTGGACTACATCGACGCCGACCGCAGCCCCACCGAAGCGCAGAAGGCCGGCATCACGACCGTGCCGACGCTGATTCTGAACTACGACGGCCGCACCGAGAAGGCCACGAACGCCGACGAACAGGCCGTCACCAACGCCTTGAAGAAGATCGTCGAGGGCAAGGCGAAGAAGATCTATTTCCTGCAGGGGCACGGCGAGCATGATCCCGCCGGATCCGATCCCAACGGCTACAGCGGTATCGCCGACGCCGTGAAGAACGACAACTTCGAGTCCGCGCCGCTCAACCTCGCACAGGTGGGTAAGATGCCGGACGACGCGAGCGTCATCGTCGTGGCGGGACCGCAGACGGATCTGCTGGCGCCCGAGCTCGACGCGTTGCGCGCCTTCCTGAAGACGGGCGGGAAGGTGCTGCTCCTGATCGATCCGCCTGAGAAGGGCACGGCGCCGGAACCGACGGGCCTCATCGCGCTGGCTCGCGACTGGGGCGTCACGCTCGGCAACGACGTCATCGTGGACGCGAGCGGGCTCGGCCAGCTACTCGGCACCAACGCGTCGGTGCCAATCGCGATGCCGGTGCCGCACGCGATTACCAACAACTTCCGCGTGATGACGGCGTTCCCGCTCGCACGCTCCGTCACGCCGATCGACGGCGGCACGAACGGCCACACGGCGCAGAAGATCCTGCAGACGAGCCCGCAGAGCTGGGCCGAGTCGGACGTCAAGGGGCTCTACGCCACGGGCCGACCGGAAGAGGACGTCGCCAAGGGTGACAAGGCCGGGCCCATTTCGATCGCGGCAGCCGTCTCCGCGCCAGCCGACGCCCCTGCCGGCGCTCCGGCCGATGCGCCGAAGCCCGAAGCACGCGTGGTCGTCGTCGGCGACAGCGATTTCGCCGCGAACCGCGCGCTGGGCCTCCAGGGCAACCGCGAGCTGTTCCTGAACATCTCGAACTGGCTGGCCCAACAGGAAGACCTGATCGCGATTCGACCGAAGGACAAGAACGACCGACCCATCACGATCACCGCGGACCAGGGCGCAACCGTCTATTGGTTCAGCCTGCTGGTCATTCCCGGGCTGCTGCTGCTGAACGGCGTCCGGATTTGGTGGAAGAAGCGATAAGGGACCGGGGACCACGGGACCACGGGACCGGGGGACCAGGGGACCGGGGGACCAGGGTCGAGGGGTCGAAGGAGCTTGGAAACGTGATGCGTGGTGGACGATCGTTCCTGGTGCTGCTGGTGGTCGCTCTCGGTCTGGGCGCATACATCTACTTCGTCGAGTCGAAGCGCGATCCGAACGAGGGCGAGAAGAAGGCCAAGGTCTTCACCGTCGACCCCGCCAAGATCGAGGAGGTCGAGGTCCACGCATCCTCAGGCGCGGTGACGAAACTCAAGAAGACCGGTGAGACGTGGGCGATGATCGCTCCGACGTCGTCGACTGTCGATGAGTCTGCCGTCTCGAGCCTGGTGGATGCGCTCGCGTCCATGGAAGTCGACAAGGTCCTGGATGAGAACCCGACGTCGTTGACGCAGTTCGGACTGGAACCGGCACGGTACTCCGTCTCGTTCAAAGTGGCCGGGGACGCGACCACCCATCGCCTCACCGTCGGCGCCAAGACGCCGACGGGTTCGGGACTGTACGCGCGCGTCGAGGGTCAGAACCGTCTGTTTCTCGCGCCCGCGACCCAGGACGACACCCTGAACCGCACGACGTTCGACCTGCGCGACAAGCGGGTGCTCGTCTTCTCGCGTGATTCGGCCGACAGCGTTTCGCTGGCGGCGAAGGGTTCGCCGGCGATTACGCTCGCCAAGAAAGGCACCGATTGGCGGCTGACGTCGCCGATCGAAACGCGAGCGGACTTCAATCCCGTGGACGGCCTCATCGGCCGTCTCGATCAGGTGCACATGTTGTCCCTCGTCTCGGAGGGTGCCGAACCGAGCGCGGCACAACTGAAGACGTATGGGCTCGACGCTCCGCAACTTATCGCCACGGTGGGTGCTGGATCGAGCAAGGCCACGCTGGCGATTGGCGCGAAGAAGGACGAGTCGGGTCTTTACGCGCGTGATCTGTCGCGGCCCATCGTCTTCACCGTCGAACCGGCGCTGCTCACCGACCTGACGAAGAAAGCCGATGACCTGCGCGTGAAGGACGTGTTCCAGTTCAAGTCGTTTTCGGCCAACTCGTTGGACATCACGCACGGTGCAGCAGCCGTGTCGTACGCCAAGAAGAAGCCGGCCACCGCCGCGGCCGATGCCTCGGCGCAGGACGTGTGGGCGCAAACGAAGCCGGCAACGAAGGACGTGAATCAGACCGCGATGACCGATCTGATCAACACCCTGACCTCGCTCCGCGTCGACCGCTTCGTCGACAAGGCGCCGGCCTCGGGCGACGACCTGGTGGTCGTGGCCCACACGGCGGACGGCGCGGCCGCCACGGAAGAACGCGTGACGCTCCGCAAGGCCGGTGACGCGGTCTACGCGATCCAGTCGGGCGAGACGGGCGCCGGCGTGGTACCCACGGCCGAATTCGACAAGGCGCTCACCCAGCTGAAGACGCTCACGGACGCCAAGTGATTCGCGCCTGCCGCGGTCTGCTGATTGCGGCAATCGGCACCACGGCCGCGACAACCACGCTCGTCGCAACGCCACAACCCGTTCCTCAGATCAGCGTCGGGCCAACATCCACTGTCGCGGCCGAGCTGGATCGCATTTTCGAGGATCCGGTCCTCGCGCCCGCGCTCGTCGCGGCGCGAGTCGTGTCGCTCGACGACGGCCGCACCATTTACACGCGAAACGCCGGCAAGCTCGTGATGCCGGCGTCGAACATGAAGCTCGTCACCGTGGCGGCGGCCGCGGCCAGACTGGGGTGGGATTTCCGGTTCTCCACCACGCTCGAGGCCGCGGGCGCGATTCGCGCCGGGGTGCTGCACGGCGATCTGATCGTCGAAGGCACGGGTGATCCCAGCATCACCTCGCCAGATCTCAAAGGTGCGGCGCTGTTCGACGAGTGGGCGGACGCGCTGCGCGCGGCCGGCATCTCGCACGTCGACGGAAGGCTCATCGGGAACGACAACGCCTTCGCGGATGAACCGCTGGGCGCCGGCTGGGCTTGGGACTACCTCTCCGCCGGATACGCCGCGCCGTCGGGCGCGCTGAGCTACAACGAGAACGTCGCGGTCATCCGGATCACGCCCGCATCGGCGCCGGGCTTGCCCGCGCACGTCGACATCGGACCACCCGGGCATGGCCTCGACCTGGCGCCCTCGGTGACGACCGGTCCGGAAGGCTCGACGACCACCATCGACATCTCCAGGATTCCCGGCACGGCGCGTCTGACGATTCACGGCCAAGTCAGCGTCAGTAGCATGCCGCTCGTGCGCACCGCCGCCGTGGACAACCCTACCAGTTACTTCGTCGACGCGATGCGGCTCGCACTGGCCGCGCGCGGTATCGGGATCAGCGGAGGATCCTGGGATGTCGACGACCTGCCGGATGCGTCCCAGCCGGCGCCACGCATCCTCATCGCCCGGCGCACATCCCAGCCCCTCTCCGCACTCGCAGGTTATGCGATGAAGGTCAGCCAGAACTTCTACGGCGAGACGTTCCTCAAGACGATGGGCAGCGTACGCGGCGTCGGCTCGATCGAACGAGGGCGGCAGGCGGTGACGGCGACGCTGGCCGAGTGGGGCCTGCCGGTCGAGTCGCTCGTGATGTCCGACGGCTCCGGGCTGTCGCGCTATAACTACGTGACCGCGGATCTCATCGTCGGCGTCCTGCAGCACGTCTGGAACGACCCCGCGTTGCGCGGCCCGTATCTCGCCGCGTTGCCCGTGGGCGGACACGACGGCACGCTCGAAACCCGCATGCGAACCGCCGAACTCGATCGGCGGGTGCAGGCCAAGACCGGGACCATTTCCAACGTGCGCGCGCTGTCGGGTTATCTCACCACGACATCGGATGAGAAGTTGGCGTTCTCCGTGATTGTCAACAACGCGACCGCGCCAGGCGTCCGTGTCGATCAACTCATCGAGCGCGCGCTTGCGGTGCTCGTGCAGTAACAGGGTGCTGCAGGTGTCAGGTGCGTCGGGTGCTCCGGGATTTCGAACTTCGAGGCGCTCGCGCGCGGAGGATGGCGCCCGTCGCGCACGGCTCGACCTGCTCGCCGCCATCGGGCTTTCCGAAGGAGCCGCAGATAGGAGTAGGATGCCGACGTGACGCGCGCTTGCCGAGTCATCGTCTGCGCTTTTGCGGTGCTGCTCTGGGGCTTTCCGCCGATTGCCGCCCATCCCGACGGCCAGATGCAGATGCCCGCCGCGCGCCCGCCGGTTGACCACGATACTCCGCTGTTTTCACGCGCGCTCGGGCCGTTCACGCGGCCCATCTCCTCGGTCGCTCCTGAGGTGCAGGCCTACTTCGA
This sequence comes from Acidobacteriota bacterium, assembly GCA_039933635.1. Classification (GTDB taxonomy): domain Bacteria; phylum Acidobacteriota; class Vicinamibacteria; order Vicinamibacterales; family SCN-69-37; genus JBDTNQ01. The sequence continues at coordinate 4,863 of JBDTNQ010000040.1, read as the reverse complement.
TCAGGGCATGCAGATGATGTACGCCTTCGACACGGCGCTCGCGGGCGAATCCTTTCGCGAGGCGGAGAAGCGTGACCCGGCGTGCGCGATGTGCTTCTGGGGTGACGCCTGGTCGTGGGGCGCGTACCTCAACGCTCCGATGCCGCCGGATCAGGAGCCGATGGCGTACGCCGCGATTCAGCGCGCGGTCACGCTGGCTCCGGCGCACGCGAGCCCGGTCGAGCGCGCGCTCATCGACGCCATGGCGACACGCTACGCCGCGGTCTACAACCCGTCGACGCGCCGCGCCCAGGATGAGGCGTACGCGAACGCGATGCGCGGCGTCTACGAGCGCTTTTCTGGCGATCTGGACGTCGCGACGCTCTATGCGGAGTCGCTGTTCCTCCTCGAGCCGCGCCGCGGCGCGCGCGACATCACATCCCCGAATGTCGTCCGGATTCTGGCCGTCCTCGAAGGCACGCTCGCGAACGGCGTCAAGCACGTCGGCGCGTGTCACCTGCTGATTCACCTGACGGAGGCGACGTCCGACCCGGGCCGCGCCGAGGCCTGCGCCGACTACATCGGGAACGCCATTCCCGGCGCGAGTCACATCAATCACATGCCATCGCATACATGGAACGGGATCGGCCGATGGGGCGACTCGGTGCGCGCGAACCTCGAGGCGTGGCATTCCGATCAGAAGGCCGCGGTGGGCGAGGGCTTTGCGATTTACCCAACCCATAACCTGCACATGCTGGCGTTTGCCGCGTCGATGGACGGGCAGGGTGCCATCGCGATTCAAGCCGGGAAGGACTACGAGAAGATCACCCACGACAGCATGTTCCGCGTGCTCACGCTCGTGCGGTTCGGCCGCTTCGACGAGGTCCTCGAGATCACGCGACGACCGCCTGATGACACGGTGTCGATGGGCGTGTGGGAGTTCGGGCAAGGCTACGCGCGGCTTCGGGCTGGCGACGCGCCCGCCGTGGCCGCGCACCTCGCCCAGCTGAAGGTTGCGGCGTCGTCCAACGCGATCTTTCGATTCCACTCGGCGCACGACCTCCTCGGTACGCTGGCCGCGCTGCTCGAGGGCGAGATGCAGCGCGCCACCGGCGATCTCGATGCGGCGATCGCGTCGTTCGAGCGGGCCGTGGCCCTCCAGGACGCGATGATCTACGACGAACCCGAGCCGCTGCCGTTCGCAGCGCGCCACTGGCTCGGCGCCGCGCTGCTCGACGCCTCGCGCGACGCGGACGCGGAACGCGTGTATCGGCAGGATCTTGTGAAGCACCCGAAGAATGGCTGGGCGTTGTTCGGTCTGAAGGCCGCGCTCAACGGCCAGCACAAACCAGCGGCGGACGTCGCGGCGGATTTCACCGCGAGCTGGGCGCGGTCCGACATGTGGATTCGGCGTTCCTCGCCGCCGTGACGGATGTCAGCCGTGAACCAGCCGACGCAAGGTCAGGCCAGCAACACGGTCCTGGCGTAGTCGACAGACTTCTTGACCTCGGTGACGGCGTCGGAACCCGCCGGGATTGGAGACTCCAGTTCGATGGTCGCCGGGAACGTCCACCTGTTCTTCTTCATCAACAGGAGGATGTCCTTGACCTGGCCGTCCCCCATGCCGAAGGGCACCGTCAGCGAGCAGTGCTCTGGCAACGTCCGGTCCTTCAAGTGAAAGCTGGAAATCCGATCGTGGTGCTTCGTAAGGAACTCGAGGGGCGTGCCGCCGCTATTGCCAGCCGCCACGTAGTGGCCGAGGTCCACATTCGACATGTTCCACTTCGACATCGCCAACGCCTCGTCGAACGCGGTCATGCTGCCCTGCGCGTGCGTGTGATACGCGACGTAGACCTTGTGCTTCTCGGCAAATTGCGCCATGCGCTTCAGCATCGCGGCGCCGTCAGGTCCCGGGCCGGGCAACTCCATGGTGGTGTGGTTCGCGCCGAGCGTTGCCGCAACCGTGAACAGGTAGTCCAACTCCGCGTCGGTCGTCTGCATGTTCTTCTGCAGACCGTCCGACTTGTAGGCATACATCGTCACGCCCGCGTCGTTGTACATCTTGCGCAAGGCCTTGACCTTGTCCATTGACACGGACGTCCGCCACTTGCGCAGCTCATCGGCCGCGGCCAGCGCCTCAGGTGTGGGCGCTCCACGGCCAGCGAACCCGCCGGCACCACCACCAGGGCCTCCCCCTGCGCGACCTTGCCCCGGCGTGCACGTCGGCATCGTTCCCGCGAGCAACTGCTCGTACGGCGTGGGACCGGCGGGGGCGTCACCGGCGGCTCCGCCTCGACGGCCGCCTGCGCCTCCAGGCCCACCGCCGCGAGGCGGCGGGGCTGGACGACCGAGAAAGTTCTCGACGGGTCCGTCCATCAGCTCGATGGCACTGATGCCGCCGCCAAGCACGTACTTGAGCGTGGCCTCCGCGCTCTGATCGGGCATCCTGCCGTAGCTATAGGTGATGACGCCGATTTGCACGCCGGCGAACTTCGAGTTCGGCTTGGCCTGCGCCACAGCCGAGCCGAAGAGCGGCACCTCGAGCAAGGCTCCCGCCGGAATGCTTGCAAGCGCCAGTTTCCCAAACTCACGTCGTGTGTACGGCATAGGACCCTCCAGCCACTCACCCCGGACTGCCGTCAGTCAGACCTGCGCGTGAGGACAGGCTGACAGCATAGTCCTTGTGCCGGCAGAATTCCTGACGGCGGACGAATCGGCTAGTGTCTTCGCGGCAACACGCGGCCGGATTGATCTTCGTGAGCATCGAACACGACCTCGGTGGGCTCTTGAATGCAAGCCGTGAGCCTTGCGCTCGGCGACGTCAGCACTTCTCGTCAACGTCAATCTCACCGAACCCGAGCCGTCAGGCAGTCGTTGACGCACGCCCGGTCGAGATGTGTTGACAGCTGTGGCCAAGGATGTCGCTTTGTTCGCGACCGCCTAACGTCAACGCATTACCCGCGGCGCTTCACGATTCAGCGAGCGTCGTCGGTGGCATGCGGTGTTAGCCCGTCCATGATGCAAGACGGGTTGCTCAGCGCGCTCCCGATGGGGCCCGCGTTCTCCGCATGACCTGCCGAAGCCTCGACTCTGTGGGCTTAGTGACGTGACGCTCTATGGTCAGGACGCTTCGGTCGGGGCTGAGCGACCAGACTTCCTCCAAAGCAGCCCGCTCGATCTGGTCAAACTCCAGAGTCGAAGAAACCACGAGTTTCGCGCCATCCCAGCGGGCCTTCGCGAGGGTTCTCGCGTTTGATGCCATTACGTTCACTGACTCAGCCCCGTCGAGTTTGTAGGTCGAGACCTGCCGTCTCCCGTCAAGCGTGATGTCGGTCACGAATTCGTTAGCGGCTTGGGTGATCGTGAAGTTCACGGTCTTCGGCTTTGGCGCGCGCCCGTAGTCGCTTTGCGCCGCATCGAACTCCCACCTCCCCCTGAAATCCGCCGGTGAGTCCAGAGCTGCCGACCAGTTCGCTTGCAGAGCTGCTTCAACCTTCGCAGCCCGCTCATTCGTCCTGGCCGTTACGTAGTCGAAGATGTCCTTTCGCCGGCTTCCGGTCCACATGACAAGATTCAACCGACTGTCGAAGGAGTCGCCTTGAAATTTCCCGAGATTTCCGCCGCGGGTTTCCAAGATCCGTATGGCGTCCTCGTGCCCAGCAAGCCGCGCGTACGCAAGTGCTGTGCCCCCTTCGCTGTCGTTATCGTTGATGGTCGCGCCACTCGACAACAGAAGTTCAATCACGGGCGCATGGCCGTGCAGCGCGGCCCACATCAATGGAGTTAGACCTGCATCACCCTTCTCATTGACATTTGCGCCAGCGACGATCGCGGACTTGGTGGCTCCGGCGTCGCCTTTCTTCGCAGCCTCGATGAGTTGACCCGATCCTTGAGCGAATGCCAGCACTGCCCAGAGGACTAGCGCCGATACCACCCCACCGCGTTTCAAGCTCTGCATAGTCCGTCCTTTTCGAAACAGGGAATGCCCTTACGGGCTAACACATGCGCTCACAGCGGCCGCTCGCCGAGCGCGCCGCGGCCGTCGGCGCCGAGTCAATTTGACCGTCTCAGGGTGCCAGTCGCGCCTTCGCCGCCCTGCCCAACAGCACCGAGCCGGGGATGAGCGCACCCAAAATTCCACCAGTCATCGCGAACATGAAGGTGATCGCGTCTGAAGGACCGACGGCTGCGCCGACCAGAAAGCCGACGCGATCGCGACACCACAAGGAGGCTACGGATGTCGAAGGACTGTTCCAAACACCAAATGGCCCCACGCCTTTCGTGGGGCGGAATGGGGCTCACCGGGGTCTTCTGCTCGGCGTCACGGCCGACCGTCGGCGCAGACATCCCGCCGCGATAGGGAGAATCGCTTCAAGGAGCTCAAGCGCGCGCTCGCGTTCGGGCTCGCCAGCCGATAGAGCCCGTGGCCGCACGGGCTCGCCTGACCGAGCAGGGCTTTGCCTGCCAGGTCGTCGCACGTCGCTGATTCCGAAGAAGCCCGGGGACAAGGTCAAGACCCATCGACGTGACGCCCTCGAACTGGCGCGTCTGCTCGGCTCGGGCGACCTCACCCGCTCGTTTGCAGGAACGACAATCACTCAGGCCTCGCCCGGTGCGGATCCTGCCACCCACGACCGGGCGCTGCGATCTTCACGAGGGCCTGGCCGCGCGGCTCCGTGGCAACGTCGACTTGAGGCGGGCCTCGCCCCTGCTGACCCTGCAGGTGATCGGACGCGGTCTCCTGCTCGACGACGGCGATCAGGACACGCTGCCATGAAAGAGCTCCGCGAACCCGTCAGTACCCCATCCACAGCGCCCCGGCCAGCCCCACGACAATGAGACCGCCGATCGAGAACAGCGCCACCGCGCTGTCGACGAAGTAGG
>JBDTNQ010000039.1:0-32766 GCA_039933635.1 Acidobacteriota bacterium | reverse complement strand
AAGCTCAAGCCGAGCATGACGGCCAACGTGCGCATCATCGTGTCCACGGCGCGCGCTGTGGTGCGGCTGCCGAACACGGCGCTACGCTTCCGTCCCACAGCCGACATGTACACGGCGCTTGGCCTGACGCCGCCGGCGGCGGGCCAGGGACGCGCGGCTGCGGCCGGACAGTTGACCCCGGCCGAGATGGCCGCGGGCAATGCCGCGACGGGCGGCCAAGGCCGTCGTCAGAACGGTCCGAACGCTGCGGCAGGCGCCCCGCCGGCTGGAGCCCCTGGCAGCAACGCCGCCGCGGGCACCGGTGGTCAGCAGCGGCAGCGTGGCCAGGGCGGCCAGGGCAACGCCGCAGGACAGCAGGCACAGGGCGGCCAGCGCCAGGGCCAGGGCGCGGACCCGCAGGCCGCCGGCGGACGCGGGCAGGGCGGGCCGGCCGGAGCCGGCGACGGCCAGGCCGGAGGCAATGGTCAGGGCCGCGGGTTCGGCGGGCAGTTCGCGAACATGACGCCCGAGGAGCGCGCAGCGATGCGAGCACGCTTTGGCGGTGGCGGACCGAACGGCGGCGGACAGAACGGTGGCGGACGTAACGGCCAAACCGCCGGTGGACGGACCGGTGGCCGCGGCGCGGGCGCGGGCCAGGCTCGCAGCGGCGGCGCTCCGGCAGCGGCGGGCGCGCCCCTCCAGGGCGACAAGATCGACGATCTATTCACGCCGGTGCGCACGCGCATCCAGGCCGCGAACATCTGGACCTGGGATGAGGCCGGCAAGAAGCTCGAGAGCAAGCGCGTCACCTACGGCGTCAGCGACGGCACCTTCAGCCAGCTCATCAGCGGCGACGTGAAGGTCGGCGACGAAATCGTGACGAACATCGTGGTGCCGCTCACGGCAGCCCAGCGGTCGGCCCAGCAGCAGAGTATCTTCGGCGGCCAGCAGAATCGCGGCGGCGGCTTCGGCCCCGGCGGCGGTGGACCTGGTGGACCCGGCGGTGGCGGCGGCGCGCCACGTGGCGGCGGCGGTGGCGGCGGCGGCCGAGGCGGGTTCTAGCAAGTTCGAGTTAGCAATTGCTGAGCGCGTGGCGGCTGCATGACTGCAGTCGCCACGCGTAATCACAGCAGAACGGAGCTGCATTCGTGTCCGTCATAGCGGTGAAGGACCTCACCAAGACCTATCACATGGGTGATCACGAAGTTCGCGCGTTGCGCGGCGTGTCGATCACCATCGAGCCAGGCGAATTCGTGGCCGTGACCGGCCCCTCGGGATCCGGCAAGTCTACGTTCATGCACATCGCCGGCTGCCTCGACCGGCCGACGAGCGGTGTCTACGAACTCGACGGCCGTGACGTCTCCAAGCTCAGCAAGGACGAATTGGCGCGCGTGCGAAATCAGAAGATCGGTTTCGTCTTTCAGGGCTTCAACCTGCTCACGCGGACCACGGCGCTCGACAACGTCGAACTGCCGCTGCTCTATCGCAACGTCAATCAGTTCAAGGCCGGCGAACGCCACAAGCGTGCGCTTGCCTCGCTGGACTTAGTCGGTCTCGGACAGCGGTATCACCACATGCCGAACCAGTTGTCGGGCGGACAGCAGCAGCGCGTCGCGATCGCCCGGGCCCTGATCAACGAGCCGTCGCTGATTCTGGCCGACGAGCCGACCGGCAACCTGGATACCCGCACGAGCATCGAAGTCATGGGGATCTTCCAGCGGCTCAACCGCGAAAAGGGCATCACGGTATTGCTCATTACGCATGAAATGGATATCGCCGAGTACGGCACCCGGCTCATTCGCTTCCGCGACGGACGCGTGGTTGCGGATCAACCGGTTCTGCACCGCCGCGAAGCACAGGCCGAACTCGACGCCCTGCCACCACCCGAGCCGGATCAGATTCCCCCGACCGCCGCCGAGGCACAGTCCGGCGCGGCGCATTAGAGAGCGACGAGACCATCCATGTCGATATTCATGACGCTTCGGATCGCGATGAAGGCGCTGGGGCGCAACAAGCTGCGGACGGCGCTCACCATGCTGGGCATGATCATCGGTGTCGGCGCTGTCATCGCGATGGTGGCGCTCGGCAGCGGCGCCCAGGCGATGATCGAAGATCAGGTCAAGACGGCCGGCACCAACCTCCTCACGATTTACGCGGGCAGCACGTCGGCCGTTGGCGGCGTGCGCGGCGGATCGGGCACGGGCGTGAGCCTGCTCCCTGAGGACGCCGAGGCGCTCCGCGACATTCCGGACGTGCAGTACGTCGCCGAGAGCGTCCAGACGCGCCTCCAGCTCATCTACGGCAGCCAGAACTGGAATACCAGCGTCGAGGGGACGAACGTCGACCTGCCCGCGATTCGATCGTGGCCGCTCAGTTACGGGTCCTTCTTCACGGACGAAGATGTGAAGGCGGCGGCCAAGGTGGTCGTCCTCGGCTCCAACGTGGCGACCACGCTCTTCGGAGAGGGCGTGGATCCGACCGACGTCCAGATTCGTGTCCGCAACCACGTCTTCCGCGTGCTCGGCGTGATGGCACCAAAGGGCTCTTCGGGCGGAGGCGTCAACATGGACGACCAGGTGTTCGTGCCGTACACCACCGTGATGAAGAAGCTGGCCGGGCTCACCAACCTGCAGCGCATCTACGTGTCGGCCCGGGCGGCCGACGCCATTCAGTCGACGCAGGCGGCGGTGACGAGCACCATGCGGACCCGCCACAACCTGAACAACGGCGAACCGGATGACTTCACCATTCAGACGCTCGACGACATCGTCGCTCTCCGCAGCCAGACGACGCAGACGATGACGAACCTGCTGGCCGGCATTGCGGGCGTCTCGCTGGTGGTCGGCGGCATCGGCATCATGAACATCATGCTGGTATCGGTCACGGAACGTACCCGCGAAATCGGCCTCCGGCTGGCCATTGGCGCCCGCAGCTCCGACGTCTTGCTTCAGTTCCTCATCGAAGCTATCGTGATTAGTATCTTTGGTGGCGCCTGCGGCATTGCCGCGGGCTATGGTATATCCGAGCTCCTCCGGATCTATCAGGGGATGGCCGCAAGCGTGTCAATCAACGCCGTCCTCGTGGCGGTGCTGTTTTCGGCCGCGGTCGGCATCTTCTTTGGTTTCTACCCGGCCCGAAAGGCCGCGGCACTCGATCCCATCGAAGCCCTGCGCTTCGAATAGGCGGCCGGCAACGGCCGGCAGATGGTTAGCCCTTCGGACGGCGCACGGCCGTCCGATTTGTTGAGGAGCACTCTTACGATGAAACGCATGACAGCAATGCTGAGCGCGGTCGCAGTCGTCATTCTGGCGGCGGGCCTTCTCGCGCAGGCGAAGCCGAGTTTCGCAGGCAAGTGGACAATGGACGCGCCGGCCGGCGGCGCGGCGCCGACAGCCGCACCAGGTCCAGGCGGCGGTGGTGGTTTCGGCGGCGGTGGCGGTGGACGCGGCGGGTTCGGCATGGAGTGCACGATCACGCAGGATGCGACCAGCCTCACGGTTGAGTACACGCAGGGCCAGAACCCCGTGAAACTCAGCTACAAGCTCGACGGCTCAGAGAGCAAGAACATGATGATGGGCCGCGGCGGTCAGACCGAGCAGGTCTCGAAGGCCTCTTGGGAAGGCAATACCATCAAGATCGTCACGACGACGCCGAATGGCGACTCCACGCGCGTGATTGCGCTTGAGGCCGGCAAGATGGTGATCAACAACACAGCGATGGGCCGCGATGGCGCGCCCGCAACGACAAAGGTCAGCTACAGCAAGGGCATGTAGTTCGTCCGCCGCGTGGCGGAAAACAAAAGGGCCCGGGGCAACCCGGGCCCTTTGCCTTTTTCAGGGAAGTGCGTTCAGCAACTCCCGGATCGTGCGGCCGGAGACCGGGTCGCGCAGGTCCGGCGCGATTTCGACGAGCGGCTGCAGCACGAAGCGCCGCTCCCGAAAACGCGGGTGTGGCACCAGCAAGCCAGGCCGGTCGATGATGGCGTCTCCGTAGAAGATGAGGTCAAGGTCGAGCGTTCGGGCCGCGCGCTCGCGCTCCCGTCGCCGGCCTCGCTCGGCCTCGAGAAGGAGCAGCCGCCGGAGCACCGCATCGGGCTCGAGCGTCGTTCGCCCGACAGCCGCGCCGTTCAGATACGGCGGCTGCGCATCCGGCACGCCTTCCGGCGCTGTTTCGATGTAGGAGGACACCTGCAAATCCGCCAGGTCTGCGCGAAGGGCGGAGACTGCCCAGTCCAGATGGGCCTGCCGGTCACCCAGATTGGATCCGAGCGCGATGGCGACGACGGTTTCAGAGGTGTTCGTGGCCAGATGAGCAGACGGTTCGATGAATTGTCCCGATATCCCGACTACCCGATGCCATCACCCGATATCCCGGTACCGCGATGACCCGATGTCCTCACTCGATCCAGCGGACGGCCATGACTCCGTCACCGGTGCCGTCCTTGCCGGGGCCGTTGGATCGGCGGCCGAGCAAGTCTTCGCGGCCGGAGATCATCTGGTCGAAGAAGCGCTTGTGCTCGAGGGCCTCACCCAGGATGACCTGGAGCATGCCGCGGTGCCGGGCGTTCGTGAGCGACGGCAGGAGCGGACGCCATTTGGTCACCAGCGCCTCGGCCGCTTTGGCGTCGTCGCGGACGAAGGGCAGGAAATCCGCCTTACGAAGGGGCGCGCCGAGCGCGGGTTCGGCAATCGTCGGCGGCGTGCCGCCGAGCTCCGCGATTGCGGCCTCGAGCCAGGACAGATGAACGTCCTCGCGCGAGATGATGTTCTGGTAGGTGTTGTTGAAGTCGTAGTCGGTGACGTGCCGGGCCACGGCCACGTGCCGCTGCCGCTGGGTCAGCCGATCGCGGTGGAACTCCAGCAGCGTGTTCAGGAGGAGATCATTGCTCACGATGCCTGCTTTTGTTTACAGGTGATGCACACCCGCGTCCAGGGAATGGCCTCGAGCCGGGCCGCCGCAATCGGATCGCCGCAATCGCGGCAGATACCGTAGACGCCCTTCTCGATCCGGACCAGGGCCTCTTCGATGGCCTGCAGAATCTTCGCGTCGGTCTGCTTGAGCTTCAGGGCGATGTGGACTTCGTTGTTCCCACTCGCCTGGTCGGCCAGATCGCCCTGCCGGCTGTTGACATCGGCCGATTCGGGCAGCGGCCGGGTGCCGGTCGACGCGGCCAGGATCTCCCCGCGCTTCCGCAGCAGCTCTGCCTTCAGCTTCTCCCGCAACGCCTCGTCGAGCACCTTGTCCGGCATGTCAGCTCACTATTTTATCGTAGAAGACCGCCACGATCACAGTTCGTTGCGCAGGGACGCCATGGGCTTGCGCACGAGCACGTCAAGGCTGGCGAGGACCCCGATCAGGCTCACGGTCAGGGCCGTCAGCACGACTCCACCCGCGAGCAATCCGGGCGTCAGGTGCCACTCGATGTGGAACAGGTAACGGCAGAGCACCCATGAGAGCAGGATGCCGCCACTTGAGCCCAGCACGCCGGCCAACAAGCCAAGGAGGCCGTACTCGGTCGCGAGCATCGTGGCCACCAGCCGGGTGCTGGCACCGAGCGTGCGATATATCGCGGCTTCATACACCCGCTGGAACTTGGTCATGGCGACGGCGCCCACCAGGATCAGCACACCGCCAACCAGCGTCACGATGCCGACGACGGTCACCGCGAGGGTCACGTTCGCCACAACGTCGCGAATCGACGCGATCACGTCACGGACGTCGATGACCGATACGTTCGGCGCGACGCGGACCAGGTCGCGCTGCAGCGTGCCGCGGCCACGCGGGTCGTCGCGCACCTGAATGAATCCGACGTAGTTCTGCGCGGCACGGTCCACGGCGGGCGCCGGCCGCAGCACGAAGACGAACCCGCCGTTCTGGGCCTCATCCCAGGCCACGCGCCGGATGCTCGTCACCCTCGCCTGAAGTGGAATGCCGGCAAGGTCGAACTGGACGACGTCTCCCACCGAGAGCCCGGTCTCGTCATGCAGCTGCTGCTCCACCGACACTTCGGTATCCACGCCCTCGGGCGCGGACGTCAGGGGCGACGACCAGAACGTCCCCGCGGTGATGCGTTCGTTGGATTCCAGGTCGTTGCGGAAGGTCAGCCCAAACTCGCGGCCAAGCCCCCGTTGTTCACGCACGGCATCCGGATTCGCCAGCTGCAGCCGGGTGCCGGCCACAGCGGTCACGCGGCCACGCACGAGCGGCGTGATGCGTATGGGGGCCCGAAGGTATGGCTCGACCGTCTTGCGGATCCCCTCGATCTGATCGCGCTGGATATCGATCAACACGAAGTCCGGCGACGAGCGCCCGACCTGCGTCGTCAACTCCTCCACGAGCAGCGTCTGCATCGCGCGAACGCCCACGATGAAGAAGCACCCGAGCCCGACGCTCATCAGAATCACGCGCGTCTGATTTCCGGGACGCGCAAGGTTGATCGTCGCATGGCGAACGGCGACGCTCGAGGCGTGGACCAGCGGACGCGTCACGCGGACGAGCAGGACGCTCGAAACGTAGAGCACACCGGCAATCAGGGCGAACGCCACCGAGACATAGGCGCCGCCGCGGATGGAGTTGGCCTGCCACATGGCGACGAGGGCCAGCGCCAGACCGGTGGCAAGACCGGCCATGGCGCTTCGCCAATCACGCTGGCGCGCCGTGGGCGCCGAGTGCGGCCGCAGCAGGAACAGCGGCTTGACGTTACGAATCTCGAGCAGCGGAACGAGCGCGAACAGCAGCGAGACCAGCAGTCCCACGGCCACTCCCTGCCAGGCGGCGGACCAGGTGGTCGACACACTCGTGACCCCAAGCGGCTCGAGCACGCGCGCAGGGATGGCCGCCAGAACCGCAGACGCCATGGCAAGGCCAAGGACGCAGCCGCCAGCCGCGAGCGCCAGGACCTGCAGAAGCGAAATCGCCAGCGCGCTCGGACCGGACGCGCCCAGGCAGCGCAACACGGCCACGCTGCGCACTTTCTGCTGCACGATCACCCGCGTGACACTCCAGACGCCGAGGCCGCCCAACACCACCACCGCGAACCCCACCAGACTCAGGTAGTTCTCCGCGGTCGTCAGGTTCTCCCCAATCCGGTCCTCCATCGTTTGCCACGACCGCACCCTCATCGGCTCGCCCTTGACGGCGGCTCGAAGGCGATCGGAAACCGCCGCCGTCCGTTTGGGATCGGGCACGCGCAGCAGCTGCTGATACGTGGCACGCCCGCCGAACCCGAGCAGCGACGTCGTCTTGAGATCCGCGAGGTCGATGTAGACGCGGGGCCCCAGCGCAATCCCCTGCCGCTGGATTCGGTCGCGGGCAATGGCGCCGGCGATCCGGAAGGTCTGGCCCGCCAGACGTAACGAATCCCCCACGGAGAGGTCGAGGGCGATGAGCAATTCGGGTTGGACGAGGGCGCCGTGCCCCTCCAGGAGCCGATGCGAGTACGCCTGGCCGCCTTCGAGTTCGAGTTGGCCGTAATAGGGAAACTCCGCCTCGACGCCACGCAGTTCCACGAGCTTGACGGCGCCATTCCCGTGCCCGTCGGGAGCGGCCGCCATGGTCTGTGTTTCCACCACTTCAGTGGAACCGGCCACATCAGGCGACGCGAGCACGTCCGCGAGCCGCGCGGCGGACGCCCCGGAGGCTTCCCGGTTCGATTGAACGATCACGTCGGCGGCAATAAGCGCGCGGGCTTCACGCGTGAGGGTCCTTCGGACCTCCTGTACCACGCTGCGCAGCACCACGATCGAAGCGACGCCAAGGCCGACGCAGAGAAAGAAGAACACCAGACGGCCCCACGACGTGCGTGTCTCGCGCCAGGCCATGCGCAGCACGAACAGCACCTGCGTGGACCGCGTCACTGCTTCTCCCGGCGTTCGACCAGATGCCCGTCCTTCAGAATCATCACTTCGTCGGCCATCGCGGCTAATTCGGGATCGTGAGTCACCAGAATCAACGTCCGCCCTCGTGCGTCCTTCACCTGCACCAGCAGATCGATGATGTGGCGACCGGTGGCACTGTCGAGGTTCCCTGTCGGCTCATCCGCGAGGAGGATCGGTGGATCGTTGGCCAGCGCCCGCGCAATTGCCACGCGCTGCTGTTCGCCGCCGGACAACTGCGACGGATAGTGATGTCCGCGGTCGCCGAGCCCCACCTGGTCAAGCAACACGCGCGCGCGCGCCTTGGCATCGCGTTCGCCCGAGATCTCCATCGGTACCAGGATGTTCTCGTAGGCCGTCAACGAGGGCAGCAGATGGAAAAACTGAAAGACGATGCCAACCTTGGCGCCGCGCAGTCTGGCAAGGGCTTCTTCACCCAGCGTCGTGATGTCGGTGTTCTCGAGGACGATCCGGCCCGTGGATGGCGCATCGAGCCCGGCCATCAGCCCGAGCATCGTCGACTTGCCGCTACCCGACGCGCCAGTGATCGCGACGACACGGCCCTGGGCAATGGCAAATGACGTGGGATGCAGAATCGTGAGGGGACCGGCGCCGCTCGGGACCGTTCGTGAGACGTCGTGGAACTCGATCATGTGATGTCAGGATGACGGGCCGACGGGCAACTGATCGACCATGCCGCGCAGGAGTGGATACAAGTGTTCGGCGACGATGCGCGCGCCTTGAGCGTTGGGGTGAATGCCGTCGGGCTGGTTCAGGGCCGGATTGCCCGCAACGCCTTCGAGCAGGAACGGCACGAAGGTGATGCGGCCCCGGTACGTCGCGTTGACCTGCGCGAACGCCTCGTGGAAACCGCGCTGGTAGTCGTCGCCGAGGTTGGTCGGGCTTTCCATACCGGCCACCATCACGCGGATGCCGCGCTCGAGTAGTCCGGAGACGATCGCACTCACGTTTTCCCGCGTCTGCGCCACGCCCAGGCCTCGCAGGGCGTCGTTCCCGCCGAGTGCGACGACAACGATGCGGACGTTGGGACCGAGCAGGCTCTCGATGCGCCGCAAGCCGCCGGCGGTCGTATCGCCGGACACGCCGGCGTTTGAGATTTCGACGTCACGATAGCCCTCCGTGGCGAACATCTCCTGAATCCGGGCCGGATAGGCCTCAGCGACCGTGAGTCCCAGCCCGGCCGTCAGACTGTCGCCCAGGATGGTGATCACCACCCGCTGCGACTCAGGCAGTTGTCCCGGCTCGGGCAACGGCGCCTGGGCCGCAGGCTGAGCCTGCGACACGTCTGCGGGTCTGCCACACGCGAAGCCGCCGGCGACCAGAAGGGCAACGGCGACCAACCGCCACGTCTGCAACAACCTCATCTCGCTATTATGCCTGCCGCAAGTACTACGCTGCGCCGAGGCCACTCGTTCGCAGTCCGTACTTGTCCCGCCGGTCAGCAGACCGTAGCCTGTTACCCTCGTGTCCCTCGTCCCCTGCTGCCCCGTGCCCGCCGTCTGCCGACCGTAGCTGCAGCCCCAACATGCCCCCGACCTTCGACGCCACGGCGTTCGCCCACGTCTCAGTCGCCGCCCTCGGCGGATTGGCGATTGGGGTCGAACGAGAATGGAGCGGCCATGCGGCCGGCCCACTGGCGCGCTTCGCGGGCGTACGGACGTTCACACTGTTGGGACTGGTTGCCGGCCTGTGTGGCTGGCTGTGGACCGCAGGCCTGACGGGGCTGAGCCTGGTGCTGATGGCCGGCGTCGGCGCGCTGGTGGTCGTCGCCTATCTGTCCGCCAGCCGCACGGACATTGACGGCACCACCGAGGTCGCCGCTTTCGTGGTGCTCGCGGCGGGCCTGCTCTCGGGTCTGGGTCTGATTCGCGTCGCGTCCGGCTGTATCGCGATCACGCTCCTCCTGCTCGTTGAGAAGCGTAGCCTCCACGGCTGGGTGAGTCGCGTCGACCTCGCGGAGATGCGCGCGGGAGCCCGGTTCGCGGTCATGGCCGCGGTGATCCTGCCGCTCCTTCCGGCCGGACCCTTCGGCCCATCCGACACGATTCGGCCTCGCGTCCTGTGGGCCCTCGTCTTGCTGTTTTCCGGGCTCAGCTTCGTCGGCTACGTCGCGCGCCGCGCGGTTGGTGCCGAGCGGGGCTACGCGCTGGCCGGCATACTCGGCGGTCTGCTGTCGTCGACATCCGTCACGATGACGTTCTCACGCCTGAGCCGGATCCGCCCCCACGATGCCGTGGCGCTTGCGGCGGGCACGCTCGGTGCGAACGCGGTGCTTTTCCCGCGCGTGCTGCTCGCGACGGCGGTGCTCGCGCTACCGTTGACGTCCGCGCTCTGGCCGGCCTTCGTGGTGCCCGCGTGTATTGCTGTGGGTCTGACCGTTCGCCAATTGCGCAAATCGTCCGCACCGGCGCAGGTGCCGCGCGCAACCGACGAAGAGAATCCCCTGCAAGTGACCGCCGCGCTGCAAATGGCGGCGCTGTTTCAGGTGGTGTTGTTTGTCGTGGCCTTCGCCACGCGTTGGTTCGGTCAGGCCGGCATCTACGGCTCGGCCGCCGTGCTCGGGCTGGTGGACATGGATGCCCTGACAATCTCGATGGCCAACATTGTCGGCTCGGGCACGCCGCCGCTCATGGGTGCGCGCGCGATCGTGATCGGCGCCACGGCGAACACCATCGTCAAGTTGACGATGGCCGCCGTGGTCGGCCGGGGTCACTTCCGGACGCTGACGGTGGCGGGTCTGGCCGCGATTGCGCTGGCGCTGTCTCTGGCGCTCTGGGCGAGCTACTTTCTGTCCTGAAACACGCGCATCGCGACCGAGACCATGGACGCGACATCCGCGACGTTGGCGGGCAGAATCAGCGTGTTCGTCTTCTGCGCGAGGTTGCCGAACTCGGTGATGTACTGCTCCGCCACACGGAGTTGAGTGGCCTCCATCCCGCCTGGCTGACGGATCGTTTCAGCCACCTGCCGGATGCCCTCGGCGGTGGCGCGCGCCACGGCGAGGATCGCCTCGGCCTCGCCCTGCGCCTCGTTGATCTGCTGCTGACGGCGCGCTTCTGACGCCTTGATCACCTGCTGCTTTTCGCCTTCCGCGCTGTTGATCGCGGCGTCCCGCTGGCCTTCGGACGTGAGAATCACGGCGCGCTTCTCGCGCTCCGCGCGCATCTGTTTCTCCATCGCCGCCAGGACGTCCTGCGGCGGCGTGATGTTCTTGATCTCGTACCGCAACACCTTGACGCCCCACGCCTCGGATGCCTTGTCGAGCTCCGCCACCAGGGACGCGTTGATGTTCATGCGTTCCTCGAACGTCCGATCCAGATCGATCTTGCCGATTTCGCTGCGCAGGTTGGTCTGGGCCAGCTGGGTAATCGCGAAGTTGTAGTCATAGATCCCGTATGACGCCCGCTCCGGATTGAGGACCTTGAGATACAGGATGCCGTCGACGCCGACCTGCACGTTGTCGCGCGTGATGCAGACTTGAGCCGGGATATCGATCGCCATCTCCTTCAACGAGTGGCGGTACCGGATCACGTCCATGAAGGGCACGAGGACGTGGAAACCGGCGCCCAGGACGCCGGAGAAGCGCCCCAAGCGCTCCACGACATAGGCGCTCTGCTGCGGCACCACCACGGCCGTCTTCGCGACGACAATGAGCGCGAAGAACGCGAGGAAGAGAACGACGATGAGCGTGCCACTCATGAATGGCCCCCCTCGGGCCGCACGTACAGCAACAGGCCTTCGACCCGCGAGACGCGGCAGCGTCTGCCAGGTCCAATCACGGCGTCCGAGGCGTTCCGCGCAGACCAGGAGGTCCCGCGCAGTTCCACCTTGCCGACCGCGTTCGGTTCGAGCGGCTCGATGGTCGTCGCGATTTCGCCCACGAGCGTGTCGATGGCGGGCGCCTGTGGACTGATTTGCATCCACTGGAGCAGCCGGGCGCGGAAGAGCGCCAGCAGCCCGACCGAGAGAACGGAAAAGCCGAGCACCTGGACAGTGAGGGGCCCGGCGAGGCCCGCGCTGGCCAGAAGCCCAACGATGATGGCGCCCAAGCCGAAGAACAGGAGATAAAACCCTCCTGGCGTCGCCAATTCACCGACGACGAGTACCAGCCCAAGCACGAGCCAGTGCCACCAGAGGATGCTCATGATGGCGCGATTATAGTCCCCGGCTCACGTCAGCGGCCCAGGGTGAGTTTGACGGTCGTGATGAACTGGCCCGCGTGCCTCGTGGCGTGTTCGGCACCGTGAAAAAGACAACCCAGGACGGTCGAGGGCAGTTGGGCCCGGCCAATGCCACGAGGATCGAAGACACGCTCGGCGGGCGTCGCGCGTAGCTGCGCCATCGCCCGATCCACGGCCGCCGACACGACCGCCGCCAGCGTCTCTCCGCTCAGCTCCTGATGCGGAACGGCCTCGGCCCTCGCGGCCGCCTTCTGCGCGTCGTTCAGCATTTCCCCGCGTGCGTAGGTGAAGAGGCGGTCGAGCGCGCCCGCCAGGTGGATCAGGTGAAACCCCGCCGTCGCCGTGCCGGCCTGCTGCCAGAGCACGTCGGCCGTGAGCGTCGGCGCGAGCGCCTGCACATCCTCGTTTGCCTGGAGTAGCGCATGCGCGGCCGGCTGCAACACCGGCGCGATGCCTTCGATCGGACCGCGGAGCCACGCTTCTTCGGACATGGCGAGATCATATGCGAACGCGTGTGCGCCGGACCTGAAGGTCCGGGGCTCCGCGGGATGGTGCGGGGTACAGCCGGAAGGTCCGGCGCTCCACCGGAAGGTCGGAACTCCACAGACACAGACCGCCAAGTCTGGCGCCCCGGGACCGCCACGTCCGGCGCCCCGGGGCCTCTGAGTCCGGAGCCCCGGACCTTCAGGTCCGGAGTACAAGTTGACACGTCGATGCGCGACGCCGAAAATGCGGCATGCGAACTTCCCTCGCCTGCTCGCTCGCCGTTCTGTGTCTGTCTGTCTTTACCGTCGGCCTGGGGGCGCAGCAGCCCGCGCCGCCACAGGCAGCTGCGGCGCCGGCCAGGGGCAATCCGAAGGATACCGAGGTGTGGGAGCCAGTACCAGCGATGGTGACGCCGGGCGAGACGGCGGGTGCACCTCCGTCTGACGCTCTCGTCCTGTTCGATGGCAAGAACCTCGATCAGTGGGTCTCGAACAAGGACAGCAAGTCCCCCGCCGCGTGGCCGGTAGCCGACGGCATCTTCACCGTCGACAAGCGGGCCGGCAACATCGAGACAAAGCGGAAGTTTAAGAACTACCAGTTGCACATCGAGTGGCGAATCCCGGTCGGCATCACGGGAAGCGATCAGGCGCGCGGCAACAGCGGCGTGTTCCTCGCGTCCACCGGCACGGGCGACGCCGGGTACGAGTTGCAGGTACTGGACTCGTACGACAACAAGACGTACGTGAACGGTCAGGCCGGATCGATCTACAAGCAGTACATCCCGCTCGCCAACGCCAGCCGCAAGCCGGGCGAGTGGCAGGTCTACGATGTCGTCTGGACCGCACCGGTGTTCAACGCCGACGGCTCCGTGAAATCACCGGCGTACGTCACGGCGATCCACAACGGCGTACTGATTCAGGATCACGTCGAGCTCAAAGGCGAGACGCTCTACATCGGCAAACCCTTCTACAAGGCCTTCGACGGCGCCGTGATCAAGCTCCAAGCCCACGGTGACCCGAGCCCCCCGATCAGCTTCAGGAATATCTGGATCAGGGAGCTTCGGTAGGCACCCCTACCACCACCGGTTCGTCCACATCAGCGACACACCGGCCTGTTGGTCGGAGGTGCCCGTCGTCCAGCTCTTCATGGAACTGTGACCCAGACGGACGGTAAGCGTCGGGCTGAGACGATAGCCGATGGTTGTGTCAATCGACCGGTAGGTCCGCTCCGTCACGGTGAACGGGCCGTTTCGAGACACTTCCGGCGAGTGCAGCAGACTGGCGCGCGAATGGACGAAGAGACGCGGGGTCACCGTTTGCTGCCACTGCACGGTCCACCCGCTCGACCGTCGATCACCGGTTGACGTCTCGATTCGGTCGCGGGTCCACTCGCCGCTGACCTTGCTGTACTTGAAGGCGTACTCGCCTTCGACATTCGCCATGGAATACCCGAGGCCACCGCGCGTCTCGGTTGGCGCGGCGAACTCGCCCCAGGCGCCGGCAATGCCCACACGGAACCCCTGCCAGGGCGACACGCCGCCTCCAAGAATCCCGTTCGGGCTCCGCGACACGCCCGCGGGCTCGCGCCAGAATTCAATCGGCGACAGGTCCACCACCGCGCCGCGTGCGTCCCAGTGGCCCGCCGACGTGCTCACCTGCACGCCGCTCGGATAGACCGCGGACATGAGCGACAGGCGCGGCACATCCGCTCCGAGAAACGGGATGGGCATGTAGTACGCGCGGTGCCACCAGATCATCCCGCCGTTCAGATCCGCGCGATTTTCCGTCATCCCGAGACCGATGGGCACCGGAAAGCGTCCGGCCTCGATGCGCCAGTTGCTGCCCTTGTGAAACTCGGTCTGCACCGACGCTTGATCGATCAGCAGATGCCACTCGTTGCGCATCCGCCACACTTTCGGCCTGAACGTCGCCTGCCAATGCTTGTGGATTTCAGCCGTCGTGAAGGCGTCGAACACGTATTGCGCGGTCCAGTCCGGGTAGTCGGTGGCGTAGTTCTGATAGCCGACAACCGTGTCGACAGCAAAACGCCGGCTCTGCGGCGCCTGACTTTCCTGCGCGTATGCCGCGGCTCTGAACGCCAGGACGAACATGACGACCGAGGCCATGACTCGAGGCATGGCCTACCCCGCCGCCCGTTCGCGTCTCATCGACGCGGCCGCCCTCGCGCGGAACTGGACGAGCGCGCCGCGCACCGACGCACCGTCGTCTGACAAGCTCGCCTGCGCGGCGGCCTCCTGCGATGCGATCAGGACCGACACCGGCAGTGCAACGAGCGCGTCGACGACATCGGGCGCGAACTGCGTGCCCGACCATTTCCGAAGCTCGTCGACGGCATCCTGAAATGGCCGGCTGGGACGATACGCGCGAGCGGACGTTATCGCATCGAACGCGTCAGCCACGTGGACGATGCTGGCAAGCAGCGGGATCTGCACGCCATCCAGACCGTGCGGATAACCACGGCCGTTGGGCTGTTCATGATGCAGTTCGACCACGGCCAGATGGGGCGAGAGAAAACGAAGCGGTCTCAGAATGCGCGCGCCCAGACCCGGGTGCAGCTTGATCTGGGCAAACTCATCGTCGGACAACTTCCCCGGCTTACGCAGGACCGCGTCGCTGACACCGATCTTGCCGATGTCGTGAAGCAGAGCGCCCAGTCGAACGGTCTCGACCTCGATTTCGGGCAGTTCCATCTGTCGCGCGATGGCCACGGAGAGATTCGCCACTCGTTCCGAATGACCGGCGGTGTACGGGTCCCGCGCATCGAGCGCCGCCGCGAGCGATCCAATCACGCCCACGTACGCGGCCTCGGATTCGTCTTCGGCCTCGACGACCGCGCGGCGAAGCGCGTCGAACGTGTCGATCAGATCGTCGAACTCGCGACTCACCCCGGTCGCGTCCAGCGCATGCTCGAAGTCGCGCTCGCGGGCCATCGTCGCCAGCGTTTGCGTGAGGGCGTCAATCGGCATGGCCAGTCTGCGCGCCAGCCACCAACTGCCGAGTCCGGCGAGGCACAGTGCGCCAAGGCCCACCCAGACCAGCACGCCGAGTGCCTCACCCGTGGCCTTCTGTACGGCGCTGGTCACGGAATCCACCGCGTACACCGTCGCCGCATCGATGGCCCAGAGACGACTGGCCACGAACTCGTTTCCGTCGATCGTGATGGATCCCGTGCCCGCCGGGGCGGCGCGCCCGAGTGCGCGAGCCACCTGTAAGGACGTCGAAGCCGCCACCACGCGCCCGCCGACCAGGATCGCGACATCCGAGTTCGCCTCGGCGGCCAGTTCCTTCGCGTACCCATCGTCCAGCGGCGCCGCCAGATACACCGACCCTACGACATCGTCGGCAACGATGAGCGGAACGGCAGTGGCGAGATACTCTCGGTCGCCGCGGGCGATCACCGTTTCCACGGACTCGCCGCTGCTGTCGAGCCGCCATGGCAGACGGTCACCGCGAGCCCAGTCCACGCTGCGTGGTCCGGCGCTGACCAGGATGCCTCCGTCCACGCCCGTCACGACGAGAGCGGGCACCCCGAGCTTGCTCTGGAGCTTGTCCGCCTCACGTTGAATCGTCGTGAAGAGGTTCATTGGCGCGGCGCCGTGGGCGATTTCCGCGTGATAGGTATCAACGGCCGCCTTCAGCGTGGGCGCGTCGCTCAACACCGACGCCTGCAGCCGCAGTTCGCGTTGGCGACGCGCAGCGACCTCCACGAATCGGCGCTGACTCGCTTCCTGATTGGCAATGATGGGGCGAGTCAGGCGCTCGCGCGCTTGCCACGTCAGGGCCACGAACACGCTCGCGAGCACTGCGGCGATCACGCCGAAGCTGAAGCCGAGGATCTTGATGAGGAGCCTGGGCGCGCGCGAACGGGCAGGAACGAGCAAACTCATGGCGCGTCGGTGAGTGGAAGCGAGAACGTGAGCGTCGCCGGACGCGTCGCGCTGACGGTGGTGTGCAGGGTCACCTCGCCCACCCGCTCGTGCCACGCGACCACGTCGTAGTCACCGGTGGGCACGTCCGGAATAGAGAAATCACCGTCCGCGCCTGGGATCGCGAAATACGGGTGGTCGAACACGCGAATCATCGCGCTCATCTGCGAGTGCAAGTGACAGAAGACCTTGACGAGGCCGGGGCGCTCAAACACCCGGGACTTCGAGCGGCCCTTCGGATAGCGTCCGAGGTCGAACTCGCCTGCGCGCGAGAGCGAGAAGACATTGTGGAAGACGACGTCTTCATTCGGAAATTCCACCGTGGACCCCGTCGTCACGGCCACCAGGTGCGGCACGAATTCCTCATCCTGCTGCATGATGGCGGCGCGCATAGGCGCCAGCGGCGCCGGCTTGGCCTTCACGAACACGATGACGTTCGACATCTCTGAGGTGCGCCGATCGGCGGCAAGACCAACCACACGGCTCGGGTAGGCGCCGGCAGACGCGAGACGCCGCGTGGAGGATGTGACGAGATGGACGTGGCCCTCGACCCGACCCGCGGCCGCAGCCGCCAGGCGTGCAGGCAGCGCTGACGAGAACAGCACCGCGAACGCCACGACCAGGCCAAGGAGCGCCGCCCGGCGCGGTCCGTGGCCAGGGAGGACGCGAACCTTCATAGCAAATCAATCGGCAGCGCGCTGGGGGACTTGACCAACGGCGCGGCGTCGCAATTCGGATGGGAAACCATCGCGTATCATCTTTGCCATGCGCAAGTTGCTGGTCGTGCTGGTGTTGCTGGTCCTGGTTGCTGGAGGGGTGTTTGTGGGGTCCGGGCGAATGGCCGGGCCGGTTGTCCAGATTGGCAGCCCCGAGAAGTTCGTGGGTGCGTCGACGGCGCTGGACGTCACCATCCAGGCCCCTGGCGGGCGCGTGTCGGCAGTGAATGTCGACTTCGAGCAGAACGGGACCACGACACGAATCTTCACGAGTGCGGACGCCGCCGCGGCGACGCACCTCAGCCCGGAAGGAAACGACCGCGTTCGAGTCACGCACAGCGTCGGACGGGACAACATCGCGGGTCTCACGTCGGGACCTGCGCGCATTGTCGTCACGGCGTCGCGCCCGGTGCTGTTCGGGCTGCGGCGTGTGTCCACGCAAGCGGTGCGCGACGTGCAGGTCCGGCTCGAACGCCCAACGGTGGCGGTGCTCTCCACCCACCACTACATCAATCAGGGCGGCGCGGAGATGGTGGTGTATCGGGTCTCTCCGACGGACGTCCAGTCGGGTGTGGTCGTGGGTGATCGAGAGTATCCGGGATACCCGGCGTCTGGCGCCACGGTCGAGGGCGTGAAGATCGTCGATCCGGCGGTGCGCGTCGCGTTCTTTGCGCTGCTCTACAACCAGGCCCCGTCAACGGCGATGCATCTGTTCGCACGCGACGACGCCGGTAATACCGCGCGTGGTGACTTCGACTACCGGACGTTCCCCAAAGCGCCGAAGAAGAGCACCATCCCGCTCGACGACAAGTTCCTCGATCGCGTGGTGCCGGCCATTCTGGCGGGCACCACGGAGATCAAGCCCGAGGGATCCACGATCGAGAAATTCCTGGCCATCAACGGCGACCTGCGGAGAAAGAACGCGGCAACGATTGGCGCCTTTGCCTCGCAGTCCGCTCCAGAGCTCTTCTGGCGCGGCGTCGTCTTTCACCCGTTCACGAATTCAGCCGTCGAATCCGCCTTCGCCGACCAGCGCACATATCTCTACCAGGGCAAGGAAGTCGATCACCAGACGCATCTCGGCTTCGATCTGGCGTCATACGCGAACACCCCGATTGTCGCGGCGAATCGCGGCAAGGTTCTGCACGCGGCCGAACTCGGCATCTACGGCAACTGCGTGATCATCGACCATGGGATGGGGGTTCAGTCGCTCTACGCGCACCTCTCGCAGATTGGCGTGAAGGTGGGCGACATGGTCGACAAGGATCAACCGATCGGCCGCAGCGGCATTACAGGCCTGGCGGGTGGCGACCACCTGCACTTCACAATGCTGGTCAACGGACAGATGGTGAACCCGGTCGAGTGGTGGGACCCCCACTGGATCGAGGATCGGATTCTGAGGAAGCTGCGGACAGCGCAGTGAGGGGGTCGTGCGGTACAACAAAAAGTCCGGCAGCACGGTGCCGCCGGACCACGAATGTATAAGTGCGGTTACGAGCTGCGCTGCCCTGGCGTACCCAGGTGCCGGCGCAATTGATAGGCAGCAAACGTCAAGCAGAGCCCGAGCAGAACGAGCAGGGTCGGTTCGGGTGTGAGCACCGCTCTTGCGGAGCCCGTTGACTGTGACACCGCGTCGATCGCTTCCACGTGCGCCGTGAAGGCGACCGTGAGAACCAGACCAAGAGCCGTGAACCAGCCACGTGAGCGAAACATGAATCCTCCGTCGGCGCTGGGGAGTCTGGGGTAGTACTCCGCCAACGTCGGCCACCACTGTGCAAGTCACTTGCCGCCGTACAGAATGGCGGAAAGCTGCCTAAATTGATGAAAAGTCTCAACTCGTTTGGTGGACTTCTCTCGAATAGCGGACTGAAAGTCTGCCCTTGAGGAGAAAACTGAACGACCACTCACGAAATTGGTCGAGTGACCTCTGGAGCCGAAATGCCATCGCCGTCACCGAATCCGTCCCCGATGCGTATCCGGTTGTCGCCGGAACGACGAGCCACGTTGCTGGAGGCGGTCAAGCGGCACTTTTCGGCCGAATTCGACGAACCGCTCAGCGATTTCCGGGCCGAAGCCCTGCTCGACTTCTTCATTCGCCAGCTTGGACCACCTGTCTACAATCAAGGTGTTCGGGACGCCGTCGGCTTCGTCCACCAGAAACTCGGGGACATTGAGGGCGAGATCTACGAACGGGAAGGGTAAGCGCTGGGTCTTCTTGGGCCGCGGCCGACCGGGTCGTTCCGGCGGACCGACGGACCAGCGTCCGGCCAGGTGGAACGAGTTCTGCAATTTCGGGGTGAATCCCCAGCCGTGGAGGATTCATGCGTTTCCGGCTGCTGGTGTTGTCGTTCGTCCTGCTCCTGCCGACCCTCTCGTTTGCCCAGAACTTCGGCGTGATGGAATCCGCAGAGACCATCGACCGGGGCAACTTCAAGCTCCGCGTCAATCCCATGCTCTTCTTCGGCAACGATGTTCCGGATGACCAACAGGGCGTCGCCTTCATGGCGGGCTATGGCTTCACGGACAAATTCGACGTCGAAGGCGGCGCGGCCCTCTACGACGGCGTCCACCTCTTCGGTGGGAACGCCGAATTCTGGGTGATGAAGCGCAAGCCGTTCGATCTCTCCATCATTCCCGGTCTTCATGTCACGCGCGGCGACCGCGCGCTGGATTCGACGGGGTTCGATCTGACGGTGCTGGCCAGCAAGCACATGACGCCGCGGTTGGACCTGTACGGCGGCCTCGACTTCGCCTTCGAATCGGTGACGGACGATCGTGTGAGCGACGCCAACTACAAGACCGTTCATCTCGTTCCCGGCATCGAGTACAAGGTGCACCGGGACGTGGATCTACTGGCGGAGATCGGCATCGGCCTGAACAAGGCCGCAGCCAACTACTTCAGCGCGGGCGTGGCGTTTTACTTGCGGTAGCGGCCCGAGGTCCCGGACCCGCGCGTCCGGGGCCTCGAGCTACGCTTCGCAATCCCACAGGTGCCGGTCAGCCATCCGCGGCGTCTACAAGGTCGGGGTCTTGAGGCCGGCCTCTTCCGAGGCTTGATGCTTCAGGCAGTACTGCGCCCAGGGAACCGCGTCGAGGCGTTTCGGCTCAATCGGGCCGCCGTCAACGAGGCACCTGCCGTAAGTCCCATCCTGAATCCGCTTAAGCGCGTCCCGCACCTGCTGCAAAGTGGCCGAATCGGCCTCGGCTTCCGAGAAAGCTTCGCTGGCGTTTTGTTCCGCCATGCTGTCTCCGCCGCTGTCGCGGGTCGCCGTTTGGCTTCGGCCCAGTGCCGACTCGCGTTCTGTCCGACCGGCGATTTCCCGTTCAAGTGCGAGCAGCCGTTCCCTGTAGTGGACGTTCACAGTGATCTCCAATGATGGATGGGGGAACCACTGCGACCGTATCACGCAGCCAGCGTGAAGTGTGTGCTACCTGTGCACGGTCGTCTGGCGTCCCGACAGAATCAGGACGCCACCCGCGACAACGATGGCGGCCGCAGCAAACTGAGCGACTGTCAACCCGAACGCCACGCGGACGTTGACGCGCAGCACTTCAATCGCAAACCGCGCGATACCCGTTAGTAGCAGATACCAGCCGAGGACACTCCGATCGGCGAGGCCCTGGCGACGCCAGCGAATCAGGAGCCATGTGAGCGGCACGAGGAATGCCGCCTCGTACAGCTGAGTGGGATGCACCGGAACGTATGTCGGTGGCAGTCCCTGCGGAAAGGCGACGCCCCAGGGAAGCGATGTCGGTCGCCCGTAGTCGTCGCCGACGAGAAAGCAACCGATGCGCCCAATCGCGTGCCCGGCGGCCAGCGCCGGGGTTGAAGCCGCAAGAATCGGAAGAATGGGATAGCGGCGCCACGCAAACCACACCAGGGCCGTGCCCACGCCTCCGATGAATCCGCCGAACCAGCTGAGCCCTCCACGGCTCAGGAGCAGATCGGACAGCGGCGCCTCGCCGGCATGCTCCACCGTCCACAGCAACTTGGCGCCGATCAGGCCGGCCACAACCCCAACCACCGCGCCATCTGCTGCGGCCGGTGGCAGGTGGCCCGCCGCGAGTTCCCGTCGAAAGAGCCAGAGCCCGACCAGCGCGCCCAGTCCCACCATGACGCCGAACGACGTAATCTCGAAGGAACCGAACCTGAACAGCACCGGATACATGACTAGACCTCCGCCTTCTTCAGCCGCAACGCATTGGCAATCACGGAGACGGAACTGAAGCTCATCGCGGCAGCAGCGATCATCGGACTCAGCAGCAGCCCGAAGAACGGATAGAGCACGCCCGCTGCAATTGGCACACCGGCCGCGTTGTAGACGAACGCGAAGAAGAGATTCTGCTTGATGTTGGCCATCGCCTGGCGCGACAGCCGGCGCGCCCGCACGATGCCGCCGAGGTCCCCCTTGACGAGCGTCACGTGAGCGCTTTCCATCGCCACGTCGGTCCCCGTGCCCATCGCAATCCCCACGTGGGCCTGAGCCAACGCCGGGGCATCGTTGATGCCGTCACCCGCCATGGCCACGATCCGGCCGGCGCTCTGCAGTTCCTTGATCTTCGCGGCCTTCTCCTCCGGCAGCACGTCCGCAATCACATCGTCGACCTTCAGCTGACGAGCCACCGCGTGCGCCGTCGTCGCATTGTCCCCGGTGAGCATCACGATGCGAAGCCCCTCTCCATGGAGAGCCGCAATCGCCGCCGGCGTGGTTGCTTTGATCGGATCAGCAACGCCGAGCAGACCCGCAATCTTCCCGGTCATCGCCACGAACATCACCGTCTGGCCGTTCCCACGCAACTCGTCGGCCTGGACAGCCATCGCGGACACATCGACTCCAAGGCTCTCCATGAGCGCGCGGTTCCCCAGGGCGACCTCCCGCCCATCGACCCGCCCCTTGACACCCTTCCCGGTAATGGACCCGAACGCCTCCGCCATGGCCGGCGCGATCCCGCGAGCCTCGGCGCCTCGCACGATGGCATCGGCCAGCGGGTGCTCACTGCCCTTCTCCAGACTCGCAGCCGCCCGTAACAGGTCTGCTTCGTCGATACCCGGCGCGGGCGCAACGACGGTGAGCTTGGGCTTGCCCTCGGTCAGCGTCCCGGTCTTGTCGATCACCAACGTATCGACGTTCCGCAGCACTTCGATGGCCTCAGCGTTCCTGAACAGGACGCCGATGGCGGCGCCCTTGCCAGTCGCGACCATGATCGACATCGGCGTGGCAAGACCGAGCGCGCAGGGGCACGCGATGATCAGGACCGCGACAGCGTTGATGAGTCCGTGCGCCAACCTCGGCTCCGGTCCGACCAGACTCCACACCCCGAACGTGGTTGCCGCGATGAGAATCACTGCGGGCACGAAGTAGCCGGACACCGTGTCCGCGAGCTTCTGAATCGGGGCCCGGCTACGCTGCGCCTCGGCCACCATCGCGACGATTCGCGCGAGCAACGTCTCGGCTCCAACCCTCTCGGCGCGAATGATCAGAGTGCCGGTACCGTTGATCGTTCCGCCGACGACCTTGTCCGCAAGCCCCTTCTCGACCGGAACAGCCTCGCCACTGATCATCGCCTCGTCAACGCTGCTCGAACCTTCGACGACGACGCCATCGACAGGCACTTTTTCACCCGGCCGTACGCGTAGCAGATCACCGACCGCCACGACCGCCAGCGGCACGTCCTCCTCGCTTCGATCGCTGCCGATGCGTCGCGCGGTCTTCGGCGCCAGACCGAGCAGGCTCCTGATCGCCGACCCCGTCTGACTTCGCGCGCGCAACTCGAGCACCTGGCCCAGGAGGATGAGGGTCACGATCACAGCCGCCGCTTCGAAATACACCGCCACGCTTCCGGCCTCATCGCGGAACGCCCCGGGAAACACACCGGGCGCGAGGGTCGCGACGATGCTGAACCCGAACGCGACGGTGACGCCGAGGCCAATCAGCGTGAACATGTTCAGATTGAACGAACGGACGGAATTCACCGCACGCACATAGAAGGGCCAGGCCGCCCAGGTGCACACCGGCGTCGCCAGCGCGAACTGCAGCCAGGTCACGGTGCGCATCGATGACCTGCCGAACGGCACATGGACGCCGGCCATTTCGAGCATCGCCAGACCCAGGAGCGGCGCCGTGAGCGCGAGCGACGTCCAGAAGCGCACCGACATCTCGTGCAGTTCCGGATTCGGGGCCTCGTCAATCTCAACGGTCTTCGACTCGAGCGCCATGCCGCAGATCGGGCAGCTTCCAGGCACAGGCCGAACGATTTCGGGATGCATCGGGCACGTCCACTCGACCCTCGTCGTCGCGACGGGGTGAACGGGTTCGAGTGCCATCCCGCATTTGGGGCACGCGCCAGGCATTGCTTGGCGCACGTCTGGATCCATCGGGCACGTGTATTCGGCGGCACGGACTGCGGCGTCCGCTGACACCGATGCAGGATGCGCCGCGCTGGCGGCTGGCGTCGCCGCGCGGTTGAGCCAACGGGCCGGATCGGCCGAAAACTTCTCGCGGCAGCCCGCGCCGCAGAAGTAGTAGGTCGTCCCGCCATGGTCGAACGAGAACCTCGCCTTCGCTGGATCGACGGTCATGCCGCAAACCGGATCGAGCACCTTGGAGGTGGATGACGATGGCAGCGTCACGGGTGCCTCCTGGCCCGCGCGGGTCCGGTTTCCAGGGCTTCGAGGATCGGGCAATGGGGATCGTGGCCCGCATCACACGAGCTGACGAGCGCGGCGAGC
The DNA here is from genome assembly GCA_039933635.1 of Acidobacteriota bacterium. Classification (GTDB taxonomy): domain Bacteria; phylum Acidobacteriota; class Vicinamibacteria; order Vicinamibacterales; family SCN-69-37; genus JBDTNQ01. The sequence goes on along the minus strand of JBDTNQ010000039.1, from coordinate 8,833 downwards.
GCCGAGCGCATGCGTTTGAGGTCGCGAATGCGGCGATCGAGGTCGTCGAGTCGCGCCTTGGCAACCCGTCGCGCGCGCTCCCGGGGGCCAGATGTGCGGCGCAGCGTCAGCAGCTCGGTTGCATCGTCGAGCGACAGGCCCAACGCCTGCGCGCGTTTGATGAAGCGCACCACGCGGATGTCCTCGTGGTTGTAGTCTCGATACCCCGACGACCGGCGGAGGACGCGTTTCAGCAGCCCCCGCCGCTCGTAGTACCGAAGCGTCTGCACGTGTACGCCGGCCGTCCCGGCCGCTTCTCCAATTCGCACGATGGCACCTCCATCTCAGTATGAACCTTACAGTCAGGTATAGGGTCAAGCCGCGGGCTGCGGGGGAAGCCGAGGCTCGTCTCGGGGCCAGGGGCCCGGGCGAGCGGCGCGGGTGCGAGCTGCCGCGCCAGGCGCGATAAACGCACCGACCACGCGATATTCGCCTTGACACGAGGGATCGCGGGTCTCGATAATGCGGCGTTCAGCCTTCAACCCACGCGAGGTACCCCCGATGATTCGGCGACTTGGCTCGTTTCTCGTTCTCCTGACGCTCGCCACAGTCGCCGGTCAGGCGCAGGCACCAGCGCCCGCCCCGCCCGCCCCACCCACAGCTGCTCCGGGCGCGGCCCCGGGCGGACGAGGCGGACGAGGCGGTGGACCGGCCATCAAGTCACCAGAGGTCACTGCCGATGGCCGGGTCACGTTCCGACTGCGCGCGCCCATGGCCAAGGAAGCCGTGGTGACGATGGGCGGCACACGACTCCCGATGGAGAAGAACGACCAAGGCGTCTGGACGGCAACGAGCGAGGTGCTCAAGCCGGACTACTACACCTACTCGTTCGCGGTCGACGGCACCAGCGTCGGTGATCCCAGCAATCGGCAGGTTCAGACGTCGTTCGGCAGCTTTCAGTCGATGTTCGTCGTTCCGGGACCGCAGCCGTGGCTGCCCCAGCCGGGCGTGCCGCGCGGCGCCGTGACCCGCCGCTCGTTTCACTCCGCCATCGCCAACGACGACCGCGACTTCTTTGTCTACACCCCAGCTGGCTACGACGCGCGTCGCGCGCAGGCCTACCCCATCCTGTATCTCCTGCATGGACTGGGCGACGACGCCGAGCGGTGGATGAACAGCGGCGGCGCGAACATCATCCTGGACAACCTGATTGCGCAAGGCAAGGCGGTGCCCATGGTCATGGTGACGACGCTGGGCTATGGCGTGAACAACGGCCCAGCGGGCGCGATGGCCCCCGAGAGCATCACGGGCTATACGAGGATTCTGCTCGACGAAGTGATGCCGCGTGTCGACAAGGCGTACAACGTCACGAAGAACCGCGACGAACGCGCCATCGCGGGCTTGTCGATGGGCGGCGCCGAGACGATGTATACCGGCCTGAATCACCTCGATAAGTTCGCCTGGATGGGATCGTTCAGCGGCGCGTACGTGATGTGGCCGGGCGCCAACGCGCAGACGCCCGCGGCCCCGGCCGGCACGCCCGCGCCGGGCGGACGCGGCGGCGGCGTGCAGGTCATGGACGAAGCGGCCTTCACGAAGAACTTCCCCACGCTCGACGCGAAAGCCAACGCGCAGATTCGGATGCTCTGGATCGTGTGCGGTACCGCCGACGGCCTCATCGGCGTGAACCGCCAGTTCAAGACCTGGCTGAAATCGAAGAACGTGCAGTTCACCGAGCAGGAGGTGCCGGACATGGGCCACGTGTGGCCTCTGTGGCGTCAGAACCTCACGGACATGACGCAGAAGCTGTTTCAACCAAAGAGCAAGTGAGGCACCGCGCCACGAGGGGTTCGATGCAGGGCGACACGCGTGCGCGGTAGCGCCACGCGCCAGCGAACCGGTGCCATGTATCCGTCACGCCCAACGCACGCTGCGGTCGCGGTGATCCGCGCCCGGACGGTGTAACGCGGGCCCCCAACGCGGCGTATAGTCCGCACATCACGCTACCTGTGCGATCGAGTCATCGCTGCTCTCTCAGATACGAGGGCGCAGCCCGAGGGAGACTTGCGATGGACAACAGACGAGAATTCCTGAAAGCGTCCGCTGGCGCGCTGGCCGTGGCCGCCACCACACCCCTCTTCGGGTTCCAGGGCGCCAACAACCGCGTGCGGATGGGGGTCATCGGCATGGGCGGACGCTCCGCGCGCGTGTTCGATTCCCTCACGCGCCACGCCGACTGCCAGTTCACGATCGGCTGCGAGGTCGTGCAGACCAAGCTGCAGAACTTCCAGTCGCCGAACCGCCCGCTCGCGCAGATCCCGATCGTCGGAGACTACCGCCGCGTCCTCGACCGCAACGACATCGATGCGGTTCTCATCGCGACACCAGACTTCTCCCACAGCAAGATCATGGTGGACGCCCTCGCCGCCGGAAAGGACGTCTACGTCGAGAAGCCCATCTCCAATTCCATCGCACGCATCAACGCCATGCTCGATGCCTACACCAAGACCAATCGCGTCGTGCAGGTCGGCACGCAGCAGCGGAGCTGGGATCATTTCATCGACGCCAAGAAGATCCTGGACAGCGGTGTCCTGGGCACGATCAACCATGTGGTCATCCAGCAGGGTGGCAACTACGCCGCGATGAAGCAGGATCCGGTCCCCGTTCCTCCGGGCGTCGACTGGGCAGCCTGGGAGGTGGACGCGCCGAAGAAGCCGTTCAAACAGGGCTACCTCGGGTTCCGTGCGTGGTGGGAGTACGGCAGCGGGCTCGTCGGCGACTGGGGCGCACACCACGTGGACGTCGCCAACTGGTTCATGAACGCGGACAACAAGCAGCCGATCCAGACGGCCGCTGTCGGGTACTGGAGCCGGCCGAACCTCGACCCCGAGTGCGTGTACGACGCCTTCTCCATCTCCTGGCAATACGACTCACACATCGTCACCTTCGAGAACAGCGAGATTCCGCGACCGGCTGATGACATCGAGGGCTGGGGCGTCTACTTCGTGAGCGGCTCCGGCGTGCTGCAGGTCAACCGCATGGGCTACGCGCTGCGCCCCTCGGTGCCGAAGACACGCAATAAGGTGGGACCAGAGGCGCCTCCGGGGGCGGGAAACGTGCAGGGGCTTCCGACAACTCCAGCGGGCGCTGCGGCGCCGGCCGCTGGCGGTGGAGGACGCGGACGCGGTGGCGCGGCCGGCGGTGGCCGCGGGGGCGGCAACGCGACAGGGCCCGTGGAGATGAAGATCTACCTGAACCCGCGCGGCGGCGTCGAAGAAGACTACCCGCTCCACGCACACACGCGGAACTTCCTCGACTGCATCAAGGATCGCAAGAAGCCGAATGCGTCGCTCGAAATCGGCTACAACTCGGCCCTGCCATGCCTCCTGGCCCTGGAGGCGATGCAGCAGAAGCGCGTGATGACGTGGGATCCCGTCGCCAGAAAGTCCAAGGCCATCTAACAGCCAGATCGCCGGGGGTCTGCACGGTGCCGGCGCGCCGGGCAGACCCTTTGTCCGTACTCGCCACGCCTCGCGCTCGTATCACCGTGGCTGTCATTCAGTCGACGGAGGTTTCGTGACACATCCGTTCGTCCGTCCGCTCCGGCTTGTTGTGTTCGCGTGCGCAATCGGGGCGACGAGCCTTGTCGGCGGCGGGGTCGCAGGGCGATCCGCTGAGCAGGCCTCCCGGACCGCCCCCGTGGGTGTGATTCCCGGCGCGCCGGCAGGCAGCCCGGATCAGGCACCCGACTCGAGCGGATTCAACTACGCGAGTCTGTTCCACGAGATGAAACCCGACGACACGCAGGGCTTCAGGCAGATATTCGACGGCAACACGCTCGCCGGTTGGGATGGCGATCCAACCTACTGGCGCGCGGAGAACGGCAGCATCGTGGGCGAGAGCACGGCGCAGAAACGTGTCGCACAAAACACGTTCCTCATCTGGCGGGGCGAGCGCCTGCGGGATTTCGAGTTGAAGATCGATTTTCGTTTGAACGGGACCAACAGTGGCGTACAGCTCCGAAGCGTCGAGTTGCCGGACGTGGGCAAATGGGTCCTCAAGGGCTATCAGTCGGACATGGACTTCATCAACGGGTTCACCGGCAACCTCCACGAGGAGCGCGGACGCGACCTGCTCGTGCCGAGGGGCGAGGTTGTTCGCGCCGTGAGCGGCGGATTTCGATCCCTGGGTAGGATCGCCGATTCCACGTCCCTGCGCGGCATGGTCAACGTCAACAACTGGAATCGCTATCACATCATCGCTCGCGGGCCTATGCTCCTGCAGTTGCTCAATGGCCAACTGATGGCCGTGCTCATCGACGAGGACGCGGCGAACCGCGCCCTGGAAGGCGTCCTCGGCCTTCAGATGCACGTCGGCGATCCATTCCGGGTGGAGTTCCGGAACGTCTGGTTCAAGCGGCTGCAGTAGTCGTGTCTTCAGTTCGACAGAGCGCTATCGGCTGCTGCCGAGTAGCGCCCGAACGGCCGCAATCTCGTCCTGATTGATCGTGTGTCCCATGCGTGGATAGATGCGCTCATCCACGGCCGCCCCCATCCGTCGATAGACGTCGGCGGACTCGCGCACACGTTCAAGTGGAATGTGCGCGTCGATGTCGCTGCAACCGAAGAACGCCGGCGTGCCATCGAACGAACCGGCGTAGTCACGTGGCGTGCCCGGGGGGCCGATCACACCGCCGCTGAAAGCGGCGATCGCCGCATAGCGTCGAGCGTGCCGGGCGGCGAACTCGAGCGTCAGACACGCACCCTGGGAAAAGCCCATCAAGGCGATTCGTTCGGGGGGCAAGCCGCGAGCACCAAACTCCTCCACGAGCCCCTCGATGACCGCAAGAGCAGAACTCAATCCAGGTTCGTTCTTTTCGATCGGCGACAAGAAGGAATAGGGATACCACGTGTGCCCTGCGGCCTGAGGCGCCATATACGCGATGTCTGGCACGGCAAACTCATGCGCCAAGCCGAGGATGTCCTCAGCCGACGCGCCGCGCCCGTGAAGGAGAATCGCCCCGATCCTCGCCGTGGCAGGGTCAGGACCGAGCGTCAACACCGGCTGATTGGCGTGAGTGTGCGTCGTCATGCGATGGGTTTCAGGTTGGCCACAATCTGTGTCCGATTGGCTTCGAGGAAGGGCGGCAGGACGATCTTCTCACCGAGCGTCGCCTCATCCTCATCCACGGCGAATCCCGGCCCGTCGCTGGCGATCTCGAACAGCACGCCGTTCGGCTCGCGCGTGTAGAGGCTGTGAAACCAGAAGCGATCGACCTTGCCACTATTGGGGACGCCGAACTGATTGAGGCGATCGGCCCAGGCGTCGTAGTCGGCATCGGGTGTCCGGAACGCGACGTGATGGACGGCGCCTGCGCCCTGGCGCGCCTGCGGCAGATCCGGCTGCACCGCCACGTGCAATTCCGCGTGCGCCCCACCGCTCCCCATCTCGAACACGTGCACGCGGGTCGCGCCGTTGTCGGGATGCGGATAGTCGCGCGCTGGACGCATGTTCAACACCTGCGTCAGCAGCGTGTCGGTCGGGTTCAGCATCGGCACGCTCATGACGATCGGTCCGAGCCCACGAATCTGGTATTCCGTCGGCACAGGACTCCGGTCCCACGCCACCGGCGTATCACCCTTCCCTCCGTCATCCACCAGCGCCAGGCGTTGGCCCTCGGGATCCTCAAACTCCAGCGTCAGCCGACCGTCTCGTTCCACGACACCGCCGTGCGGTACGCCGAGTTCGGTGAGACGGTCGGCCCACCATGCCAGCGTCGCGCCACCGTTGACGCGCAGGTGCGTTCGGGTGATGCTGCGGGCGCCACGACGCTCCCGCGGCGCAGGCCAGTCGAAAAAGGTCAGGTCCGTGCCAGGACTTCCCTTCGCATCGGCATAGAACAGGTGATACGAGCTCACGTCATCCTGGTTGACCGATCGTTTGACCAACCGCATGCCGAGAACCTGTGTGTAGAAGCGATGATTGCCCTTGATGTCCGCTGAAATCGCCGTCAGGTGATGAATGCCCGAAAGTTGCATCATGATCTCGTGTGTCTATTTCCCGCACCCAGCGGCCTCGGCCGCCATCGGACTCAGGGGAGATCCCCCGCGGCCGGGCCGGACAAAGACGCTCGTTGAATCGATCGGCAGAGTCGTTACATTCGCGCAGAAGGCCGGCCACACACCCTTGCGCTGCAGGTACTGTTCGACATTCGACACGTAGAACAGGCCGACGTGCGCGCCCCGTGCCTTGAGCCACACTCCGAGCAGCCGCAAGGCCTTCGGACCCGCGAAGTCGCCCACAATCGGCACAATGAGATTCTTGCTCTCCATCGTCTTGATGAGCGCGAAGTTCTGCTCGTTCGCCAGGAAGCTGCGTTCGACGCCGGACTCGCGGTCCACGCTCGAGATGATGGTCGCGTAACTGCTGAAGCGACCCGTCCTGCCGTTGATCGACGAGGTGTAGTCGATGGCCGGGCCGAAACGATAGAAGGCCCTGTAAGCGTGCGCGATGTTCGCCAAGTCCTCGACTGTGAGCGGAAACGCGTGAGCGTTCATCAAGTGGGCGGTCACGGCGTTCAGGTTGGACCGGAACACGGACTCGTCAACCGGAGCGGCCACGGAGGCGACGCGCATGAGCTGGGCCGCGCTGGAGGTTGGGGGCAAGCTCGCGGGCAACTGCCGGCTGAACAGTCGCGCCACGAACTCGGCGCGACTGGCCGACATCTCGAAGACCGCCTTGTAGAGGAGGTGCAGGTCCAGGTTCCCGCGCCTGATGTCCGTGATGAACGCGATAGGCGGCCGAGTCGCCGCGATGTAGCTGAAGTTCTGCTCGGGGCCTACACCCAGATAAACACCTGAGGGCTTGACTGCCTGCGCCAGTGTTGCGGCCACCGTCGAGACCTGGACCTCGTTCGACAAGAGATTGTCCGGGGAACCCGACTGAGAAACGAAGTAGCCGTTTGGCTCGGACAACTGCGCGGTCAACGACCAGAACTCGTGATCGCTCAGCGTGGCCGGCAGCGTGTCCGCTGTGAAACCAGCGACCGACAGCGCGATCACAAGGAGGAGCGCTGGGGCGAGGACCGTCGTCGCGCGCCGAGGCATATCGCTATCTTGTCCCATCAGACGTCCCGTCCTCTAGGCCCTCCAGCGGATGTTCGACACTGCTGAAGCGAGAGCGAAGGACTGAGTTGGGCCATCGTCTCGGCTGACCCCGGCAGGTTGCTCGCAGTGGCTGCCCACTCGATTTGGGCAGGATGGTGCCAACCTGTGCCGCTGCACCCCGTCAACGCCGACACGCCGCGCGTCCCGAAGCCCGCAACCACCGGAACGCCTCTTGCTGCCTCATCGGCATCCTCCCCAGAGGATGGCACCAATGATTGACGAGTCCATCTGGAACGATTCAGCGTCAATGCCACGCTTCCCCGCCCTCGACAGGACCATGACGACGGACGTCGTGGTCGTCGGCGGAGGCATCATGGGGTTGACCGCCGCGTGGTTGCTGACGCGGGCGGGACACAAAGTGGTCGTGCTCGAGCGGCGCCGGTGCGGTTACGGGACACAGGGCAGACGAGCGCGCACCTGAGCTGGATCACCGATCTTCGGCTGACCGACATGGCACGCACCTTCGGATCGGACCACGCACGGGCGGTCTGCGATGCCGGCGCCGCGGCCATCGCACGTATCGCTGAACACGTCGACGACCTCGCCATCGACTGCGATTTCCAATGGCGCTCGGGCTATCTTCATCTGCCGCCCGCTGCAGATCAGGCATCGCCTGAATCCGAAGTCCGGGGACTACAGGACGACGCCGAGTTGGCTCGGTCGCTTGGGTTCGAAGCGACATTCCTCGACCATGTGCCTGGGATGCATCAGCCAGGCGTGAAGTTCGAGGATCAGGCTCGGTTCCACCCACGGATATATCTCGCTGCGCTGGCCAAGGCGATTGAGCATGCGGGCAATCACATCTTCGAGCGCACCTCCGTCGACGAGGTATCTGACGATCCCATTCGGGTCTCGGCGGGCGAACACAGCGTCTCATGCTCACGTGTGATCGTGGCCACGCACACACCGATCATGGGTAAGGCCGGCATGGTGGGCTCCGCGCTCCTCCAAACAAAGCTTGCGCTCTACAGCAGCTACGTCGTGGCTGGTCGGCTCGAACCGGGCCACCTGCCTGACGCGCTCTACTGGGACACGGCAGACCCGTATCACTACCTTCGGATTCAACCGCAACGCAATGCCAACCTCGTGATCATCGGGGGCGAGGATCACAAGACGGGTCAGGTAGCCGATACGAATGCCTGCTTCTCGAGGCTCGAGCGAACCGCACGACAGCAATTCCCCACCATCGAACTCACGCACCGCTGGTCAGGTCAGGTTGTCGAGACGAATGACGGCCTGCCCTACATCGGAGAGGCGGCGCCAGGGCAGTTCGCCGCGACGGGCTTTTCAGGCAACGGTCTAACGTTCGGCACCGTGGCCGCGATGATGGCCGGCGACTGGGTCAACGGCGTGAAGAACCCCTGGGCGGAGCTCTTCGCCATCGGGCGGACGAAGATCCAAGGCGGTCTTTGGGACTATCTCAAGGAGAACAAGGACTACCCCTACTACCTCGTGCGTGATCGCCTCGTCGGTCCGGACGCCAGGTCGCTTCGGTCAATTCACCGGGGCGAGGGCAAACTCGTGTACCTGAATGGGACGACGGCGGCAGCGTACCGGTCCGAACACGGCAAGGTCACACTGCTCTCTCCGGTCTGCACGCACCTTGGCTGCCACGTGCAATGGAACCCCGCTGAGACCACCTGGGATTGCCCGTGTCACGGTTCGAGGTTTACACCGACCGGCAGTGT
>JBDTNQ010000038.1:0-32861 GCA_039933635.1 Acidobacteriota bacterium | reverse complement strand
CCGTGGATTGCGTTGCAGGATGAGTAATTGGTGGAGGGGGAAGAGCCGGCGCTCGCTCTTCCGTCGCGTCTAGCTCTCCGGTCCGCCTTCTCGCCGCACTCGCTGCAGCGCGTTGCGCAACCCTTGCCGGACAATCTCACCGTATCCGCCCCCGGCCACGTCGTCGACGCACCGTTCGCCCTGCTCGTAGAGCTCGCGTGCTCTCGATGAATCTCCCAAATCCTCGTACGACTTGCCGAGGTTCAGATACAGCGATGGAAAGAACGAACGTATGGAGTCCGTTGACGCGCTGATGGCGTGCGTCAACGCCAACTCGTTCCATCGCAGTGTCTCTGCCGGTGTGTCTTGGTGGCGCGCGATGTAGTGCGCGGCGATGCATGCGTCGACATCGTTCTGCCGCAGTTCCCACGCTTGGAGGAACAGCGAGCGTGCCTCGTCACGATGGCCCTTCATCTCGACTTCGATTCCCTGTGCACACAGTCTGACTACCGGATTGTTCGGGTCCATGCGAGGCAGCTCAATGATTGAGGAAGTGCGTTCGCATGAGCTTAGCTTCGGAGGCCGTCGTCGTATTGCATGAATCCGACAGGACGACCTTCCGTGGCATAGGCTCCGGGCGTCACACCAGTCAGCGCCCGAAAGTCCCGAATGAAATGCGCTTGATCCGCATAGCCCGCCTCTGACGCGAGGGCCGACCAGTTGCCTGGCGTGCCGTTCTGCTCGAGAGTCGAGTGATGGTGCTCGACGCTCGCGCGCCGGATGAGGCGAGCAGCCTGGCAACATCGACGCATCCGATGAAAGACCTTGAGCGGAACACCGACGGCGCGGTTGAACATCCGCTCGAGTCTCCGCTCTCCGACGCCCAACATCGCGGCAACATCGCTCACGCGCACCCGCACGTCCTCACCAAGATGGTCAATGGCCTGCGACACCAGCGCGGCCTCTCATGCCGTGGTCTCCCGTCTGCCGCGCACTGTCGACTGTTGCTGCCGCATCCGGCCGCGGAGGCAGTGCTCCAGCGCCGCGACGCGCTCGCTGAACGTCGCCGAGCGTACAGCAATTCCCATTCGTTGTGCGAGACCGCCCCAGAGCAGCGGGAGAGGGACTCGCCGTCCGGTGAATTCATCAAGCGAAGATGAAATGAAGGGCAGCGCGCCTCCCGGTTTGAAGCGCACCCCGATGAGCGCCCGACGGCAGGCTGTTGGAACTGGAACACGGTCCGCGCGCGCGAACCCCGGCGGACTGTTCCGCGTGACGCCGAAGTAAGCCGGGCCGGGCTCGCCGTTCATAGCGTCTGCCCGAGACGCTCCTGGAGGCGCGATCGGAAACGGCGGCCTACCGGCAGTTCGGTCTTGTCGCGAAGGACCGCGACGTAGTCACCATGCGCATCCTGCCGCAACTCGACCACGACATCGATGTTGACGATCGCCGAGCGATGAATGCGCACGAAGTGCCGGCCGTCGAGTGACTCGTCGAGCGAGCCGAGCAGGCCGCGATGAAGGTGCGTCGACCCGTCGCGGGTGTGGATGGTCACGTACATGCCCTCGGCTTCAATCCAACTGATCTGATCGACGGGAAGCAGGCGAACGCGACCTGGTCCCCTTATCACGATGCGATCGAGGACGGGACGCGGCGACGGTCCGGCGCCGACAGCCAGAGACGAAGCAGCCGGCCCGCTCAGAAGGTGCTGCATTCTCGAGATGAGCGCGTGGGCGTGGCCCGCCTGCACATCGCGCATCGCGCGGTCGAAGGCCGCCTGGAAGCGCTCATCGCTGAAGGGCTTGAGCAGATAGTCGATGGCGTTGGCGTCGAAGGCGCGGAGCGCGTATTCATCGTGCGCTGTGACGAACACCACGGCAGGCGCGGCGGCCAGCGCGGTGTCACCCTCCAGCGCGGCGCAGACGGCGAAGCCGTCGACCTCCGGCATCTGGACGTCCAGGAACATGAGCTGAATCGGCTCGCCCGCACGCGTCGCCCGCTTGACGATCTCGATGGCTTCGGCGCCCCCGCCGCAACAGCCGACGATCCGAGCTCGTGGCTCCCTTGCCAGCAATCGTCGCAGCCGCTCCCGGCCCGGCTTCTCGTCGTCGACGACCAGGACGCGGATGGTGGTCACGTGATGGGCCCGCCCGGAGATACCGCCGGCACGATGACCTCGACTTCCACGCCGCCGCCGGGACGAGCTCTGATCGTGAGCAGATCCGCGCGGCCATACAGATGCTCCAGCCGCGATGCTACGTTGCGAAGGCCCACACCGGCATGTTCGTTGAAGGTCCACCGGGACGGCAATCCCGCGCCATCGTCACGCACGATGAGTCGCAGATCCGATGAGGATCGACCGCCACGGACCTCCACGCGGCCGCCGCCCACGCGCGGTGCGACGCCGTGACGGATCGCGTTCTCGACCAGGGGCTGCAGCAAGAAGCTCGGCACACGCCACGCGAGCACCTCGTCGTCAATCTCGACAGACACCGAGATACGCCCCTCGAAACGGGCGGACTCGATCGCGAGGTAGTCGTCGAGGAACGTGAGCTCTTCGCTCAGCGTGACAAGGGGCGCCGCCGCGTGTCGCAGGGATGCGCGCAGCAAGTCGCCGAGCTGCGCCATGAGTCGTCGAGCCATCTGAGGGTTCGATTCGGTGAAGGCGCTGATCGTATTGAGGGCATTGAACAGAAAATGCGGCTGGAGCTGCGCGCGAAGGCTCTGCAGCCTGGACTCGACGAGGCGTCGCTCGAGGTCCGCCGTGCGAAGAGCCATGTCGTGCGCGTCCCTGGTGCTGCGCTCGACCTGCTCCGCATACTGGCGTGCGAACGAGATGCCGGCGATGACGGCGTAGATGAGCAGATCGGAATAGAAGCGATCGAGAAAGTAGGCCCCGAGGTCCTCTGGCCAGACAGCCCCGCGAAAAGGGCGGGCAACCAGCCGTAAGAGGATCGTCACGCAGGTCCACAGCGCGCCAAGCGGCACATGCAGGGCGAGCCGGACGGGAAGGGACGTCGTGCGCGCCAGCCGCCGGTCCAGCCAGAAGATGGCCGGCGTGACGACGCCCCAGGAGTACCAGCGCGGCAAGGTCCATGAGAGCGCCTGCTGCCACGAGAGCCCGGCGAAGTACAGCTGCGTGGCAAATACGAAGGCAATCGCCGTCCACAACAGGAACGTTCCGACCAGGACCTTGGTGCGAGACATCGTGTCGGCATCAGCATACGGCCGGAGCCGTCGGTCGCCGCCGGACTATGGCTTCCTGGTGGCCGTCCAGAGTCCGTCCGCGCGCATCTCGATCGTGCCGCGGCCATTACCCGTGGTCCCGTCGATCCATCCCGCCAGCCTCGTCACGACAGGACCGGGCGTGCCGCCGGCCTCCTTGGGCCACGCGCCGGGGAACGAGAGTTCGATGTAGCCGTCGCGCCATGTTCCGATGACCGGGCGATTCTCACCGAGGGCGCCGGACCATGTGCCGGAGACTCTCCGGCCTTCACGTCGCAGCTGCAGGGCGCCGTCATAGACGCCCGCATCCGTCGCGAGCTTCACGGCCCACGTGCCGGCGGCATCCGAGCCGTTCGTGACCGGTAGCGGCGGTGCGCGCGTCACGCGGACGTTCGAGAAGTAGGCCTCCTCGCCCGAGAACCCGTAGAGCCCGACGCTGCCGCGCAGGTCCAGGCCCTTCAGCCCATCGACGATCAGCGTGGGCTGCGTGGCGTTGTTGAGATAAAGCCGCGCCGTGCGGCCGGCAACCTCGATCTTCACGTGCGTCCAGGCGTCGAGCTTGAGGTCGGCGTGGGACTCGTAGACCCACGGCCAGTTGCGACGGAGCTCGTACCACCCGTGACCCGGCGCCGCGCTGTACTGCACGGCGTGGTTGCGCATCGCCTGATCGACGGCCGTGCTGTTCCCGGGTCTGAGGTAGAAGAGGTCGAAGCTGGACGCGTCGGGTCTGGCGCGGAAGGCGATGCCCAGGAAGCCCGGCATCCGCACGCCCGGCGGCGTCGTGATCTTGACCGCGACGTCGGCTTCGATCGTGCCGTCCTGGAAGTCGGCGGTGCCGGGCAGCATGACGATGGTTTCGCCCGCCTGGGCGTGCACGAGGCGGACGGCTTTTCGATTGAGAAACTCGGCCGTGTCCACCGTGACGCCGGAGGCCGTGAGTCCCTGCGGATCGGTCAGTGGGAAATTCTGGGTCTGCTGCGCCGCGGCCGGTGCGACGCGAGCGACGAGGCAGGCCAGGATGAGGGCGAGGATCGGGTGCGTACGCATGCGCCCAACGGTAGCCGCGCGGGATGCGGTCACTGAGTCGAATGTGATGGACGCCGGTCTGCGCGCATGAACGCCGGGTGGCGCGAACGGCCAGACGGGCGCCGGGTTCGTGGAACCCGGCGCTCCGGTGCGATCGGCCTAGAACCGGAACGTCATATCGTGGGACGGATCGATTCGCCAAGCCAGAGGAGCAGGAGAGCTGCGCCCTTGAGGATGAACCGGTCCGCGAAATCGGAATTGGACAAGCGATACAGGAGGCGTTCCCCGCCGAATCGGGCGAGCGTGAACTGCTGCTCGACCTCGAGCTCGTGGCTCCGCTGGACGAGCCGGGCATTTACCGACGCCGCAACGTTCTTTGGGCCAGACCGCTTCACAGGACGACAGTTTCGAGATACGGCTGCATCACACGCGCAACGCGGAGCGCCTTGGCGATGCGATTCAGTTCGCCCATCTTGAGGCGCTTGCTGCGCCATGCTTCGGTCAGCGCTTCGAGGGCGACGTCGAGGCCAACCTTGTTTCTGAACCTGAAGCAGTCAGCGATGGTGCGAGCCAGGCTATACACCCTGACGACCTGGCCCTCAATGCGGTGCGTCTCGATCTCGAGGTCGAACATCCCTGGCGACGGGCTCACGACACGGATCGGTGGCGTGTGAAGCCGCGGCACTCGCGCGCCGCGCGGAACGGCCAGCCAGAGCTCCGGCGGCAGCTGCTTCCCGATGCCCCGCGCCGCCAAAGACGACAAGCCGCCGCCAGCTGCCGACGTCGAAGTGCCACAACGCGTCCGCGACCGGGCCGCCACCAAGCATGAAGACGCCACCGTCGCCCGCTGTGGCCATCGCGTGTCTCATGCGCGGCGCCGGGCCGGTGGCGCGCCGCCAACCGGCGGTGCCGAGCGCCCACGTTTCCGTGCTGACGAAGCGATCGCGTCCCCAGCCGCCGAAGAGCAGCACTTCGTGCCGGGTCGTGTCGAACACCATCCGATGCCGGCCGCGCGGCGGACCGTCATCGCGCAGCTTCTTCCATGCGCGTCCGTCGAACGTCCAGGTGTCGCCGATGAGCCCGACGTCGGGCCGGCTGCCGCCGTGCAGCACGATCGCGGCGCGATCCGGGTCGTAGACCATCGCGACGTGATCGCGCGGGCCGGGCCCGGGCGTGGTGATGTCTGCCCACGAGACGCCATTCCACTCCCACGTGTCGTCGAACGGCGTGGGTCGGCCGTCTTTAAATCGAAAACCGCCGGCGAGCACGGTGCGCTTTCGGCGGGCGTCGTAGGCGAGCGCCGTCAACGCGCGCGCGGGTGGAATGCGCGCGCCGCTCTCGAGCGCGACGCGGCGCCACAACGCGCCGTCCCACTCCCAGGTGTCGTCGAACGTCCGCATGCCGTCGCCGCCGCCGAAGAGGACGATGCGATCGCGCGTCGCGTCGTAGGTCATTGCTGCACCGGTGCGCGCGGGCGGGCCGTCAGTCGCGAGCCGTTGCCATGTCGCGCCGTCCCATGCCCATGTGTCGGTCGCGCCGACGCCTTCGCGATGACCGCCGTACAGCACCGTGCGGCGACGTTTCGTGTCGTACACCATGAGCGCTTCATCGCGCGCGGACGGGCCGCCCGTAGAGGCGCGCGTCCACGTCGTGCCGTGGCGCTCCCAGGTTTCGAATCGACCGGCAGCGGCGCCGGCGATCACCAGGCGTTCGCGATTGACGTCGAAGGCCGCGCCGGCGAGCGAAATCGGCGGGTCAGTGGTGGCCGGAGTTGGGGCCTGCGCCAATGGCGTTGCCGCGGCGGCGACGATGAGTACCGCGCCGGCGAATCTGGGGGACGTCCACATGCCGCGGATTCTGCGTCGCGGTCGCGCCAGCGCCAATGATCCCGGGACCAAGGCAACGCCGCTGGGACAAAGCCCGCTGGACGGGGACGAGAAGCGCGGCGCGCGCGCACTTGCCGCCGCGTCATCAATCGTCGTACGGTGCGTCGATGCAGGGGCAGGAACCTCGCGCCGGCCGCGACCAGGCGCCGACGCGCGAACGGTGGCAGGTGGCCGGCATCATCGCGTTCGGCACGCTGCTGCTGGTGCTGCTGGAAACCAGCCGGAACTACCTGAGCAACGCGCTGCTCGGGCGATCCTTTCCCTGGCTGGACCTGTTCTATGGCAACGCGCCGCCGTGGGTGCTGATGGCGTTGCTGACACCGCTGCCGCTCTCGCTGGCCCGACGCGTGCCAATTGCCTCGGTCCGTCGAGGCCGGGCGCTGGCCATCCACGCCGGGGGCGCGGTCGCGTTTGCCTGTCTGCACACCATCGGTATGTACTTGTATGTCGGACTGCAGCGGGGCAGCCTCGCTGATTTCGTGCCGGTGGCGGCGAAGGCCAGCTCGGCGGTCGCGGTGAACATGATGATCTACGCCGCCCTCGTCGGCGTGGTTCACGCGCTGCGTTTCTACCGCGAGGCGCGCGCGCGCGAACTCGCCGCGTCGCAATTGCAGTCGAGCCTGACCGAAGCGCGGCTGGCCGTCCTGCGCGGCCAGCTCAATCCGCACTTCCTTTTCAACACGCTCAACGCCATCGCGACGATGGCGCTCGCCGGCCGGCAGGACGACGTCGTCCAGATGCTCGGCTACCTCGGCGAATTGCTGCGCGTGTCGCTCGATGACCAGCGGCCGCAGGAAGTGCCGCTGCGAAGCGAACTCGAAGTCCTCGAGCGCTATCTGGACATCCAGCGCGCCAGGCTGGGCGCGCGGTTGAGAATTCGACAGGCGGTGGATCCGTCGCTGCTCGACGCGATGGTGCCGAGCATGATCCTGCAGCCGCTGGTGGAGAACGCGATCACGCACGGCATCGCGAAAATCCCCGGACCGGGCACGATTGACATTCGCGCCTCGCGCCGCGATCCCATGCTGCGCATCGAAGTCGCCGACACCGGACCGGAACCTGCTGCGCAGCGTGCCGCCGGCTGCGGCAGTGACGGAACTGGCGGCATCGGCCTGGCCAACACCCGCGCGCGGCTCGCGCAGCTCTACGGCGCGTCACACGCGCTGACGTTGGCCAGCGCCGCCGGTGGCGGCGCATGCGTCACGCTCGAGGTGCCGTGCCGGATCGTGCCGGCCTCATGACCCCCACCATTCGCACGATGATCGTCGACGACGAGCCGCTGGCGAGGCAGGGGTTGCGGGTGCGCCTCGAGCGCGAAGACGATATCGAGATCGTCGGCGAAGCGGAGGATGGTCCGTCGGCCGTAGACGCGGTGCTGCGCCTGCGGCCGGATCTGCTGTTGCTCGACGTGCAGATGCCGGGCTTCGATGGCTTCGAAGTGGTCTCGCGCACGGCCGCCGAGCATCTCCCGAACGTTGTGTTCGTCACCGCTTATGACCGCTACGCGCTGCAGGCGTTCATGGCCCACGCGCTCGACTACATCCTCAAGCCGATCGCGCATCGCCGGTTTCAGGAGGCGCTTCGCCGCGCGCGGCGGGAGCTCGAGCGCGACGCCGACGCGGAATCTGCTGAACGGCTACGCGGCCTGCTCGACGCGCGCGACGCGGACGAAATGGCGCGCGTCCGCGACCTCATGGCCGGCGCCGTGGCCGGGCCGCCGCCGTCGTTCATTTCGCGCTTCACCGTTCGTGACGGCGAACGGCTGTTGTTGATTCGCACCCGCGACATCGAATGGATCGAGGCCGCCGCCAACTATCTGCTCCTGCACGCGGGCCCGCGGGCGTTTCAGGTGCGCATGACGATGACCGATGTCGAGCGGCGGCTGGATCCGAAGCAGTTCGCGCGGATTCATCGTTCGACGATCGTCAATCTCGATCGCGTCGCGTCGATCCATCCCGAATATCACGGCGAATATCGGGTCGTGCTGGCGTCCGGGCAGGCGCTCAAGGTCGGACGCGCGTTTCGAGACCGGCTGGTCTAGTCGGGTACCAGCGGGGCGCGTCGGCTGTCGACTGACCGCCAGCGGCCGCGCGACGCGATCCTCGACGCCTTCGCGGCGTTCGAGACCGAGCAGGGAGGTGGTGCGCTGTGAACGGCGGCGACGTCGTGCTGCAGGACGAGGGCACCACCAAAACCGATACTCGCGCGCTGTCGTGAACATCGCGGCGCCGCGGAAGCCCGTGACGGCGCTGACGACCCGACCAATGCCGGCCGAGTGGTCACTCGGCTCTCAACGCGATGACGGGATCGACGCGGGCCGCCCGGCGGGCGGGCAACCATGTGGCGATCAGCCCTGTCAGGATCACGCTCGCGATGACTGTGACGTATGTCCACTGATCCGTCGGCGTTACGCCGAAGAGCAGCGATGTGGCCCGCGCTGACCGTCTACTGGGCCGTGTAGCCGCCGTCAATCACCAGTTCGGAGCCGGTCACGAACTTCGCTTCGTCCGAAGCGAGATAGACGACGCCCCAGGCGATGTCATCCGGTTCGCCCAGATGCCCGAGCGGGTGCTTCGCTTCGATCGCGTGCTGGACGGCGGCCGCGTCCGGCGCGGCGTGGATGAACGCCTCGACCATCGGCGTCGTGATGAAGCCGGGATGGATTGAGTTGACCCGGATGTTGTACGACGCGTACAGCAGCGCGTCTGTCTTCGTCATGAGCCGCACCGCGCCTTTCGACGCGTGGTAGGGCGGCGCGTCGGCGGCGCCGACAAGGCCGTAAATCGACGAAAGGTTGATGATGCTGCCTCGGCGGGCGCGCATCATGTGCGGCAGGGCGTGTTTGGTGCAGAAGAACACGCCTTTCGTGTTCACGGCCATCAACGCATCCCATTCCTGCTCGGTGATCTCGTGCGTGGGCTTGCTCGTGCCGCTGATGCCGGCGTTGTTGACGAGGATGTCGAGACCGAAGGCCGCGTGCACCTCGTCGATCACGCGACTCACCTCGGACTCCCGGCTGACATCGAGGTGCCAGTACCGAGACTGACCGCCGTCCCGCTCGATCGCCCTCACCAGCGCCTCTCCGTCCGCGTCGCGGATGTCGGTGACCGCGACGCGTGCGCCTTCCTGCGCCATGCGGCGACAAGCCGCCTGCCCGATGCCAATCGCGCCGCCGGTGACCATTGCCCCTTTGCCTTCGAGTCGCTTCATCGACCTCTCCCTTTTTCGCGGTGACTCCGCCTCAGCGGCGGAGTTCACGTCCGCGTCGTTGCTGAGTCCCGCATTCAGGGCGATGGCCTGTCGTGGCGAACCAGGTCTATTGCCCGGTGCCAGGGCCCCAAATCCGGCGATGCAGGCTGTGACATGACGCGCACGTGGTCAACAGCCGGGCATACGTATCCACGCGCTGCGCCATGGCGTCATCGGCACGGGCGTCATTCGCGATGTCGTGGACTTCGGTTTCAGCCTTGTGGAAGTCGCTCCGGAATCGGGAGTCTGGTGGAAACTCGCTGGCCTTGAGTGGGGCAATCCGGAGCGCCTGGACCCCTTGCGACCACGCCGTCGCCGAAGGGATGACGATCCCCTGCAGCAGCTGGTCCGCGGCGCGCTGGTGCTCGAGCATGTGCCCGACGAGACCGCCCACATCAGGACGCGACGCGCTAGTGGGCACGGGCCGCACGGTCACGGCCTGGTGACAGCCGCCGCACTGCTCCAGCATCGTGGTCGCGGCCAGAGCCGACGCGCGCAGGGTCTGCGCCTCCGCCGCCCGGCGGGCCGCGACGCGGATGGTCGTGATGAAGGGCGCCGACGCCGGCGGCATGTCCACTGGCGTCGCGAGCTGCATGAGTCGCCTGGCCGGGGCCCGGACAGACGCCAGGTCGCCGCGAATGACGGATTCCTGCACCAGGCTGATGTCCACGAAGTGATGTCGCATCTCGACAATGCGCGCCGGATTCGCCGGCACGGACGCCGTCGTTTGCGCGAGCGCTCCTGCGCCGGACGCCAGGGCCGCAATCGCCAGCGCGCCGGCGAAGACCGGCAAATTCCAGAGCGGTCGTCGATAGAGGCGGTCCATGTTCTGCTCCTCGTGGAAATCGGTGAAACCGGCGGTGCATGGTGCTGCGGCCGCCGTCTCTCAGGATGGTCAAGCAAACGCGGTGCCCACGCGGCACACAACAGTTACGGACCAACCTGACGAGGCCCAATCCGCATGGCGCGAGGACTCAGGGGGCCGGCCTTCGGAAGCGGACGATGGCACCCGAGTGATCGCGCGGGCCTCGACGACGGCCGGAGTGACAGGGCGGTGTTCGGCTCGCTCACAGGCGGGAAATCACCCGTGGCTTGCGGGCTTTCCCGCGGCGCGTTGCCAGGCGTGGTTGCGGCTCGCAGCCATCCGATGATGGGGCACGTGGGCGCAGTTCTTGCGATCGGAGAGAGAGGAGGTCAGGCATGGCAACTATTGTCGAGAGCGCGCGAGAGGCTGTCAGGGAGCGTTTCGAACCGGCGCTCGATTGCGTTCAGGAGCAGATGCGGGACGCGCGGCGAGCGGCTGTCCGAGGGCAGCATGCGGTCGAGGACTTCGCGGCCGGCACCGCGCTGCAGATCCGGCGGCGCCCACTCACATCAATGGCGCTGGCGACCGCAGCAGGCGCTATCGCCGGCTGTGTGGTCGGTTTCGTCCTGGTCAACCGGGCGCATTACCGGCGCTACCGGGAGTACAAGTCGGCTCGGGCGCTGTAAGACGCGGACAACGGCGTCCGTCGCTCGCCTGATCGGCGCCGCGTGATTTGACTCGCGGACGTCTACTCGGCGGCGAGCTTGAATTTCTCGATCCGATAGTGAATTTGATCCCGGTTCAAGCCGAGCAGCTTGGCCGCGCGCGTTTGATTCCACCCGGTGCGCGCGAGGGCCTGCACCACCAGGCTGCGCTCGACCTGCTCGAGGTCGAGGCCCTCGGCGGGTAGCTGTATCGAATGCGTGAGATCGCGGAGGCTGACCTGCGGGAACTGGTCGGGTTCGAGCATGTCCGATTGCGTCAGGAGCATCGCGCGTTCGACCGCGTTCCGCAGCTCACGCACGTTCCCTGGCCACCCGTACGCGGCGAGCAGACGCAGCGTGGCGTCCGAGGCGCCCTTCACGTTCTTCTTGAACTCGCGGTTGAACGCCTCCACATAGAAGGCGATGAGCGCCGGCAGGTCGGTGATGTGCGTCCGCAACGCCGGTAGCTTCAGCGGCAGCACGTTCAGGCGATAGAAGAGATCCTCCCGGAAACGGCCCGTGCGCACGTCGTCCTCGAGCGTCCGGTTCGTGGCGGCCACGACGCGCACGTCGACGCGGATGTCGGCCGATCCCCCGACGCGCCGAAGCGCCTTCTCCTCCAGGAAGCGGAGGAGCTTGGCCTGCAGAATCGGCGGCATCTCCCCGATCTCGTCCAGGAACACCGTGCCCCCATCGGCGGCCTCGAGCAGCCCGCGCTTCTGCTGCCGCGCGTCCGTGAAGGCGCCCCGTTCGTGACCGAACAGCTCACTCTCGAGGAGCGTTTCCGGCAGGGCGGAGCACGTGATGTTGACGAACGCCTTGTTGGCCCGCGCGCTCGTGTAGTGGAGTACCTTGGCCGCCAGGTCCTTGCCGGTGCCGCTCTCACCGGTGAGCAGCACGGTTGAGGCCGGACTCGTCGAAATCTGCTTCAGCAGGGTCTTGAACTCGGTGATTTGCGGCGATTGACCGACGATGTGGTCGAGACTGTAGGGCCGAGCCTGCGTCGCGCGCAGGCGGCGGACTTCGCGTCGGAGGTGCGTGGTCTCCAGGGCCTGTTCGACGAGCGCGACGAGCGCTTCGAGGTCGAACGGCTTGTTGAGAAAGTGGAACGCTCCAAGCTTCATGGCCGATACGGCCGACTCGACGCTGGCGTAGGCTGTGAGCAGGATCACCAGGATGTCCGGATCGAGCTGCCTGAGCTGTTTCAGGACCGCGAGACCGTCGATGTCGGGCAGACGGTAGTCGAGGATCGCAAGGTCCACCCCATTGGCGGCGCGTTCGAGCGCCTGCCGCCCCGTCTCGGCCTCGACGACCTCGTAGCCGGCCGACTGGAGACGTTTGCCGACCGTGCGCCGGATGAGCGCTTCGTCGTCGATGACCAGAACCGTTTCGTGTGCCATGTCAGTCCCGAGAGATGCGGAGATTTTCGCGGCGGTATCGGAAAGTTCCGCACCGGACGGGGTAATACACTGTGGTTTCAGTCGTGAGCCTTCGGTCCGACATTATGCGTTCAATAAGCACACCAGAACCGGTTCGCGGCTGGACCGCTGTCATGGCGCGAGCTGCCGCCCGAGGTGGAGGGCGCCTGGCCTGGGCTGGCCTGGCCCTCGTCTTCGCGGTCGACGTCCTGTTCGACTCCCGCGATACCGTCGCCCTGCTGTATGTCCCCGTGCTACTCCTGGCCCTGGCCGTCCCCAAGACCCGGTTGGTATTCTGGCTTGCGACCGTTGCCACGGTGCTCACACTGCTCGAGCTCGGGTTATCCCTCCACAGTCCCGGCCTGGAGTACGCGCTCTTCAACCGGCTGGTCACCGTCCTCGTCCTGTGGGTTGTGGCCGCCGCGGTCTTGACTTATCGGGTGGCTGCCGATGACCACCTCGCATCCCTCCGAACCCTGGAGGACATGCAGCACGCGATCGACCAGTCAGCCATTGTGGCCATCACTGACGTCTCTGGCCGCATCCAGTTCGCCAACCAGAAGTTCTGCGACATTTCGAAGTACTCGAAACAGGAGCTGCTGGGACAGGATCACCGCCTGCTGAACTCGGGCCTGCACCCGAAGGAGTTCATTCGCACGCTCTGGCGGACGATTGCACAGGGAGGCGTGTGGCGTGGCGAACTGCGGAACCGCGCCAAGGACGGGTCGCTCTACTGGGTCGACACCACGATCGTGCCGTTCCTGGATGCGAACCGGAAGCCCTGGCAGTACATGGCCATTCGCTACGACATCACCGCGCGGAAGAGTCAGGAAGAGCGACTGCAGGATCAGGCTGCCCTCGCCGCACTCGGAGAGTTCTCGGCCGTCGTCGCCCATGAGGTGCGGAACCCGCTGGCGGGCATCCGCAACGGCGTGCAGATTCTGGCGTCCGAGCTGTCGGAGAGATCGGACGGCGTGAGCCTGGCGGCCGAAATCGTGGCTCGAATCGACGCACTCAACAGTGTGATCAGTGACCTGCTCACCTTCGCGCGGCCGCGCGAGTTCAGAAACACCGAATTCGATGCTCGTGCGTTCGTGACACAGATCACGATGGCGTTCACGCAGGACCCCGCGATGTCCGGTGTGGCGGTCGACGTCACGGGCGACGGGGACACCACGATTGAGGCGGACATCGACCAGTTGCGGCTGGCGATCATGAACCTGCTCGTGAACGCCGGACAGGCCATGCAGGGCCAAGGCGCGATCACGGTCGGGGTCGATCGCGCGGGTGACGAGTGCGTCATCACCATCGGCGATCGCGGCCCGGGCATCGTCGAGGAGTTGCGCGCGAAGATCTTTGAACCGTTCTTCACGACCAAGGCTCGCGGTACGGGGCTGGGCCTTCCCACCGTGAAGCGGGTGGTCGACGCGCACAAGGGCACGGTCGCAATGCTCGGCCGGGAGGGCGGCGGATCGGTCGTGCGGATCGTGCTCCCCACCCGGCAACCAGCTTCCGCGGCGTCTTGATGTCTCTCGCGGCTCTGGCCTCGCGCACTGGCTTCGCGCCTGACCATGCGTGAGAGCCTGGCTCCATCCGGAACCAGGACCCTGCTGGCGCTCTCAGCGCGGATGTGAGCTGGCCGTTACCTGAGGCAGGTCAGGACGGACGAAGTCGCGCTCGGGCCGGCGCACCGTGAGCACCGGGCACGGCGCCATGCGAACCACATGCTGCGCCACGCTGCCCAGAAACAGGTTCGCCAGGCCCGTCCGACCGTGCGTGCCGATGATAATCAGGTCGATGGCGGCGTCCCGCGCGTACGCCACGATGCTCTGGGCCGGCGCAGCGGAGGTCAGCAGCACGGCGCGCGCGTTCAATTCCCGGCGGTCGTCTTCCCCCAGGAGTGCCTCGACGTCCTTCCGTGCCGCTTCGTCGAGCTCTACCTGCATCTGGCCCACGTTCGGCATGGCTCCGGTCATCGGCATCACGCGGCTGGCCACATCGTCGACCACGTGGAGCAGGTGGAGCGTCGCGGAACTTTGACGCGCGAAGTTCCTGCCGTAGAGCAGGGCCGCCTCCGACGGCGCGCTGAAATCCGTGGCAACCAGGATGTTCTTGATGTGAATCACAACCCACTTCCTTTCGACGCAGCGACGGACCATGCGGACACTCGTTGCTGCAGTAGGAAAGGCACGACCGATGCCAGCGGGACGGCCTTCGATAGGCGTCGTGGCCTTCGCCGCCGCCTGGCGATGCCGAGAAGATCCCGCATCGCCCTCGGAATATCCGCGATCGACGGCCGGCGCCATGGTTCCCGTGGGACTGACGTGACTGGGACTGCGCCGCGAGATGCGGCAGGGAGGTTGCAGAGACAGACCCCGATCATGGCGGACGGGGTATGAAGAGCGGAGCCAGGCCAACCGCCACCATCGAGCGCTACTGGGCGAGACCTACCGACGAGTTGTTCGCGCAACTGCGCGCGACAGCTCGGGGCCTGACCTCCGCCGAGGCCGAGCGCCGCCTGAACGAGTCCGGCCAGGGGGACGTCCGCGATCGTCAGCGACTCTCACGCACGCGCGTCCTGGTGCGGCAGGTCGGCAGTCCGCTGCTCTGGTTGCTGATCGCGGCCGCCGCCATCTCGGCGGTCAGCAGCGAGTGGAGTGACGCCGGCATCGTGCTCTTCATCGTCGTGGCGACGGTGGCCGTTGGGTATCTGCGCGAATACCGCGCGGGCCTGGCGCTGGAGGCGTTGCGCGCGCGCATCCAGGTGCGCGCGACGGTCCTGCGCGACGGCGCCTTCGTTTCGGTGCCGCGCCAGGCCGTGGTGCCAGGAGACGTCATCCGGCTGTCGGCCGGCAGCCTCGTTCCCGCAGATGCCGTCCTCCTCGACGCGACTGATTGCTTTGTCAGCGAGGCCGCCCTGACGGGCGAAAGCTTTCCGGTGCAGAAGCAGCCTGGCCCGGTCGGGGAGCGCGCGCCACAGGCCGAGCGCCTGAACTGCGTCTTCCTCGGCACGAACGTCCGCAGCGGGACGGCCGAGGCGGTTGTCGTCTCCACGGGGCACGCGACGGAACTTTCGCGTATTGCGGCCAAGCTGGTGCGCGCCGCGCCGGAAACGGACTTCGACCGGGGCATCCGGCGCTTCGGCTATCTCCTCACGAGCGTCATGTTCGTGATGGTGTTCGTGGTGTTCGTCGCGCACACGCTGGCCGGGCGCCCGCCCATCGAGACGCTGTTGTTCTCGATCGCCCTCGGCGTCGGCCTGAACCCCGAGTTGCTGCCCGCCATTCTGAGCGTGAATCTTGCCCGCGCTGCCAGCGTGATGGCCGGGCGAGGCGTTCTCGTGCGGCGCCTCAACGCCATCGAGAATTTCGGCAGCATGACCGTGCTGTGCACGGACAAGACCGGCACGCTCACCGAAGGCACCATACGTCTCGAAGGCGCCTACGATCCAGCAGGACAGTTGTCAGCCGCGGTACTCGGCCTCGCCTACGCGAATGCAGCCCTGCAAAGCGGGCTCAAGAATCCTCTCGACGATGCCATCGTGGAGGCGCATGGAACCGACGAGGGAACACCGGAGAAGCTCGGCGAAATTCCGTTCGACTTCGTGCGCAAGCGCCTTGGCGTCATTGCCTCGACCGCCAGCGGCGCGCGGCTCATCACGAAGGGCGCCTTCGACAACATCATCAGCGCCTGCACGCGGAGTTCGGACGACACGCCTCTCGCCGGCGACCACCTGGCCGACCTGACGGCCCGGTACGAATCCTGGAGCCGGCAGGGCATCCGCGTGCTGGCCATCGCGACGCGGGACATCGACGTGCGTGCCACCTACTCGCGTGACGACGAGGCCGGCTTGACGTTCGCAGGCTTTCTCACCTTCATCGATCGACCCAAAGAGGGCGTCAATCGCGCGCTGCAGGACCTGCAGCGGCTCGGCGTGGCGGTGAAGATGATCACCGGCGACAACCGGCTCGTCGCCGCCCACGTCGCCGCCATGGTCGGCCTCGACGTCGGCCGCGTGATCACCGGTGGCGAACTGGACCAGGTTGACGACGCGGCGTTGTGGCGGCTCGCGCCGGCCACGGCCGTGTTCGCGGAGGTCGATCCGAACCAGAAGGACCGGATCATCCGCGCGCTTCGCCACGCCGGCGCGGTGGTCGGCTTCCTCGGCGACGGCATCAACGACGCGCCGGCGATGCACGTGGCAGACACCAGCCTCTCGGTGGATCACGCCGTGGACGTCGCGCGCGAAACCGCCGACTTCGTGCTGCTCGAGCCGGACCTGGATGTCATCCGCGGCGGCATCGAAGAAGGGCGCCGGACCTTCGCCAACACGATGAAGTACATCCTCACGACGACCAGCGCGAACCTGGGCAACATGCTGAGCATGGCCGCCGCGTCGCTGTTCCTCCCGTTCCTGCCCTTGCTGGCCGGCCAGATCCTGTTGAACAACCTGCTCTCGGACGTGCCTGCCGTGGGCATCGCCGACGATGCCGTCGATTCGGAGCTGGTCAGTCAGCCGCCGCGGTGGGACATGCGGTTCATCGCGCGGTTCATGGTGGTGTTCGGGCTTTTGAGTTCGGTCTTCGACGCGGTCACCTTCGTCGTCCTGTTGCGTGTCTTTGGCGCCGGCGTGGAGTTGTTTCGGACCGGCTGGTTCGTCGAGTCGCTCCTGACCGAGCTGTGCGTGGCGCTCGTGGTACGCACGCGTCGCTCGGTGTTCTCGAGCCGCCCGGGCGGGCTGCTCCTCTGGTCATCGGTCGTGATGATGGTGATCGCGCCGGTGATTCCCTATCTGCCGTACGCGGAGCGCCTCGGTTTCGTGCATCTGCCGGCCGGCCTGCTCGCGGCCCTTGCCCTCATCGTGGCGTTGTACGTCGTGGCAACGGAACTCGCGAAACGCCTGTTCTATCGGCACGGTGTTGCGGGGACCGTGGCGCTGCTGCCACCGGTGCTGAACAACTGACGAAGGAGGCGAGTGTCGAATGACGATGCCAGCATGGTGGTGGAACGACGCGGTGCAGCACGTCGGCAAGCTTGTGCTTGCGACGCTGCTGGGCGGCGCCATCGGTCTCAATCGCGAACTGCATCAGAAGCCCGCGGGATTCCGGACGCACGCCATGGTCGCCCTTGGCGCTGCCTTGATGACGATGGTCGCGGTTGATCTCGGTGCCCGTCGTGGTCTGAACGACGTGGATGCCGTGAGCCGCGTCCTGCAGGGCATCATCGCGGGAATCGGGTTCGTCGGCGGGGGCGCGATCCTGCGGCGGGACAGCGATCCGAACGTCCACGGGCTCACCACGGCGGCATCGATTTGGGTTGTGGCCGCTATGGGCTCCGCGGCCGGACTCGGACTCTGGCTCTCGGCGATCGTGTCCGTGGCGCTGGCGCTGGCGGTCCTGACCGTGGGCAGCCGCATCGACCGTGCCGTCCATCGCATCCAATCCGGGCGCGAACGCACCGGCCCGTGAAAACTCCCGCGATTCCATTCAGGGAATCTTCAGGTTGCCGTGATGGAATGCTCCGGGATTTCCTCTCCACCAGAACAGGACACGATACATGCGCCACACGGCCACTCTCTGCGCCCTCCTGCTTGTCCCGTCGATCGCTGCGGCCCAGGGCACGTATGCCCAGGCCGCTGATATCCCGATTGGCGGCCCGTTGCCCGCGCAGTGGGATTACCTGACGGCTGACGCGGCGGGCAAGAAGTTGTACGTCTCGCACAACGCCGAAGTCGTCGTGATCGACACCGCGACGGACAAGGTCGTCGGGCGGATTGCGGATACGCCGGGCGTGCACGGCATCGCCGTGGGCAGCGGCAAGGTATTCACGAGCAACGGGCGCGAAAATAAGGTCAGCATGGTCGACCCGGCCACGCTGAAGACGCTGGCCAAGATCGACAGCGGGGGCGCCAACCCGGACGCCATCACGTTTGACGCCAAACAGAAGCAGGTGTGGGTGTTCAATCACACGGGCATGTCGGCCTCGCAGATCGACGCGGTGGCGGGTAAAGTGCTGGCGACGATTGCACTGTCTGGCACGGCCGAAACGGGACAATCGGATGGCGCGGGGCACGTCTTCGTCAACATTGAAGACAAAGACCAGGTGGATGTGATCGACGTCGCGGCGAAGAAGGTGTCAGCGTCGTGGAGCGTGGCGCCAGGCGCAGAGCCGACGGGCATGGCGCTCGACGTCGCCTCGCACCGGCTCTTCGTGGGCGCGGGCAAAGCCATGGTGATGATGGATGCCACCAGCGGCAAGGTCGTGGCGAGCGTGCCGATCTGCAACGGCACCGACGCTACCTTCTACGACGCGGGGACGAAGCTGGCCTTCAGTTCCTGCCGCGACGGCAAGATCACGATTGCGAAGGTCGATGGCGACAAGATGACCGTGGTGCAGACACTCGAGACCTCGGCTGGATCGCGGACCATGACCCTGGATCCCTCTACCCACACGCTCTACGTCGCCGCCGCCAAGCCGGCCTCATCAGGGCGCGGCAACGATCCGGAATCGTTCCACGTGCTTGTCTATCGCATGCGATAGTCTCGACCTGTGTCGTCGACGACGCGCGTGAGAATCTGTGTCCACGCCGCCCTGGTGGCGGTCTGTGTGCTGGGCGTACGGGTTGGGGCGCAGACGGCCACGCCGGGGATGTCGCTGGCCGACGCCTTCGCCCGCGCGCTCGAGGCGAATCCCACCCTGCGGGCGGCGCGCCTGCAACGGCCTGTTGATGCGGCAGGCGTCGCGGTGGCCGGCGAACGTCCCAACCCTGAACTCGCCTACGAACTCTCGAAAGAGACGCCGCGGCAGTCGATTGGCGTGACCCTGCCCATCGAGTTGGGCGGCAAGCGCGGCAGCCGTCTGGGGTTGGCGCGGGCCACCGTGGCGGTGGGCGAAGCGGACCTGGACCGCATCCTGTCGGAGACCCGCAACGATGTTCGCCGTGCGTACTTCGACCTGGTCGCCGCGCGCATGCGTGTCGAACTGCTGGATGAAGTGCGCGGGCTCGCCGATCGCGCGCGTGTGGCGGCCGTGGCACGCGTCAACGCTGGTGACGTCCCCCAGGCGGACCTGACGCAGGCCCAACTGGCCGTGGCCACGAGCGACAGCGATCTGATTGCCGCTCGTGGCGACGCCGCGGCGGCGCGCGTCTCGCTCAACCTGCTGCTGGGGCAGCCCGCCGATACGATGATCGCGCTGTCAGACTCGTTGACGGACGGTCTGCTCATCATGGCCGACGCTGCGATGGCAATGGCCGCCAGTTCGAACACCGAACTGAAGGTGCTGGATCAGCGCATCGCCGAACAGCGTATGCGCGTGGCGTTGGCCAAAGCCATGACGAAACCTGACGTGTCTGCCGGCAGCGCCTTCACCTACGATGCGGAACCGGAGTTCCGATACGGCTGGCGTCTCAGCGCGGGAATCACCCTGCCCGTCTTCACGACACATCGGGCGACCGTCATCGTCGAGGACGCCACACTCGCTCAGTTCACGGCCGAGCGTCAGGCGGCGCTGGCGCGAGTCACGGGGGCGGTGGCCGGCGCGATCGAACGCGCGACGGCCGCCCGCGCGCAGGTCGCGCAGTATCAGGACGTGATTCTCCCACTGGCGTCGGAGGCCGAGCGTCAGGCTCAGGCAGCGTATTCCGGCGGACAGACCGGGCTGCCAGCGCTCGTGCAAGCCCTGCAAACCGCACGCGACACGCGCCAGCGTGGTCTGCAGGCGGGTCTCGACTACCAACATGCGCTCGCGGATCTCGAGCGCGCCATCGGAGCGCCGATCAAATGACGCCGCGTCCCTCGTTGTTGTCGATATTCCGCGCGCTGCCGTTTGCGGGCGTCGCCATGGTGCTGCTGGCCGGCTGTCAGCGTGAGGCCGTGGAGACCGTCGAGACCAACGCCGCCGTCCCCGTCGTGGTCGAGGCGGCGAAGCTCGATACATTGCAGGCGGTTATCTCGACGACCGGCCTGGTCACGGTCGCTCCGGGCGCCGAATTGACGGTGGTGGCTCCTGCGCCGGGTCGCATTGCGGAGGTCATCGGTGCTGAGGGTGACGCGGTCAAGGCCGGGTCCGTGCTGGTGAGGTTTGATATTCCAACGCTGACGTCTGACGTCGCCGCGCGCCGCGCGTCGATGGCCCAGGCAACGGCAAGGGCCGAAGCAGCCAAAGCCAACTTGAGCCGGCTCGCCAGTCTTCTGTCGCAGGGCGTCGCGGCGCCGCGCGACGTTGAGGACGCCAAGCGTCAGCAGTCCGAGGCCGAAGCCGATGTGGAGCAGGCGAAGAGCGCCGTCGAGTCGGCCGTCGCCATGGCGGATCGCAGCGTGGTACGGGCGCCGTTCTCCGGCATCATCGCGAAGCGCTTTCACAGCGCCGGCGACATCGTCGATGCCGCTGCGAGCGATCCGATCCTGAAAGTGATCGACCCGACGAAGCAACAGATCACCGCCACGGTCCCCGTGAGCGAACTGTCGCGTGTGGTCGTCGGCCGCGCGGCGCAGATCAGGGAAGGCGGCCGCGACTCCACGGAGGCCGCCACGGTGCTGGCCAAGTCCCCGCAGATCGATCCGGGCACGGCGACGGCTGACGTCCGGCTGGCGTTCCGGAGACCCACGTCACTCGCGGCAGGCACCGCGGTGCAGGTCGAGATTGTCGCGGAAGAACGCAAGGACGCGCTCGTCATTCCCGCCGCGGCGCTTGTCACCGAAGACGACGAGCTGTTCGTCATGGTGGCGGGCGGCGACAACAAGGCCCACAAATATCCCGTGGCCGTCGGGCTCGTGACGAAGAGCCTCGTGCAGGTCACGAGCGGCATCAAGGCGGGGGACAAGGTGATCATCCGCGGGCAGGAAGGCCTGCCTGAGGGGGCGAGCGTGACGATCGAGGCGCCATG
Source organism: Acidobacteriota bacterium (assembly GCA_039933635.1). Lineage (GTDB taxonomy): Bacteria > Acidobacteriota > Vicinamibacteria > Vicinamibacterales > SCN-69-37 > JBDTNQ01. Next base: position 11,682 of record JBDTNQ010000038.1, on the reverse strand, counting down.
AATCCCGCGCGATTCGCTTCACGCCAATCCGGCGCCGTTCTGCTGCTCACCGTCATGCTGGCGGTTGCTGGCGGATTCGCGTACTGGAACCTGCCGAGCAGCATCTATCCGCCGCTCGAGTTTCCGCGCATCGTGGTCATCGCGCACTCCGGCAGCACGCCGGCGCGATCGATGACGCTGACGGTGGCGCGCCCCATCGAGCAGGCGATCATGGAGGTGCCGGGGATCCGTCGCGTTCGATCGCGCACGTTCCGAGGCGCCACGGAGATATCCGCACAGTTCGATCCGGGCACCGACACCGTTGTCGCGTTGCAGATGGTGCAGAACCGGATCGCGGAGATCCGAGCGGACTTGCCAACGGACGCGGACCTCGTGGTGGACCGCCAGACCCCGGCGGTGTTTCCGATCTACGACCTCAATCTCACGGGCCCGCTGTCGCCGGCGGAACTGAACGACTACGGGTTTTACGTCATTCGGCCGGCGCTCTCGCGCGTGCCTGGCGTCGGCCACGTCGGCGTGGCCGCGAGCGACGTGCGTGAAGTCGAAGTGGTCGTCGACCCCGGCAAACTGCTGGCCGCGAGGCTGACGGTCGACGATGTCTCGGCTGCGCTGAAGGGGGCCAATCTGCTGCAGCCCATCGGGCACTACCCCGAGAACGGACTTCAGCGTCTCGTCCTGGCGTCAGGTCTCTGGACCTCCTTGAACGACATCGCGGCCACGCCGGTGGTCGTGAAGGGCGGAACGACGCTCCGGATTTCGGATCTGGCCACCGTGCGGAACGGTGCCCCGGATCGCACGTCGATGATCACGGGGCAGGGTGGCAATGCGACCGCCATCAGCGTGTCCCAACAGGTTGGCGCGAACATCCTGTCTGTTCGCGAGGGGCTCGAGGACGCGCTGGCCCAGCTGCGTTCAACGCTGCCGGGCGGCCTGAAACTCGTCAAGACCTACGACCTTGCCGAGTTCGTTCAAAGCGCGATTGCCAACGTGCGTGACGCGATCCTGATCGGCGCCGCCCTGGCGGTTCTGGTATTGCTCTTCTTCCTCCGAAACTGGCGCCTCACGATTGTTGCCGCCTGTTCGCTGCCGTTGACCGTCATCTCGACCTTTCTCTTCATGCGTCTCTTCGGCGAGACCATCAACCTGATGTCGATGGGTGGGCTCGCCGTGGCAATCGGCCTCGTGATCGACGACGCCGTCGTGGTCGTCGAGAACATCCATCGCCACATGGCCAATCACGATAGTGAGCCGATCGAGCGAGCCACCGGTGAGTTGGTCGGCCCCGTCGTCGGATCCACTCTGACGACCGTCGTCGTGTTCGCGCCGCTGGGACTCCTCTCCGGCGTCGTCGGCGACTTCTTCCGTGCGCTGTCGATCACCCTCTCGGTCGCCGTGCTGATCTCGATGGTGCTGGCGCTGTACCTCATTCCGCTCCTTGCGCGCGTGTCGTACCGCACGGCCGGCGGAGGGGCTAGGCACGAGGACCAGCCTGGGGCGATCGACCGCTGGTATGTCAGGACGCTGCCGACCATCGTCAAGCGACCCGTCCTCGCGTTGACTGCGGCCGCGTTGCTGGTCGTCGCGGCGGTCGCTGCGTACATGCCCCTGGGGTCGGGGTTCCTGCCGGCCGCGGACGAGGGCGGGTTTGTCATCGACTACCTGACACCCGCGGGCATGGCGCTGGAAGAGACCGACACGCGATTGAAGAAGGTCGAGGCGATTCTCGGTGAGACGCCCGAGGTTGCCACCTATGTGCGGCGGACCGGGTCGGAACTCGGCATGTTCGCCACGCAGATGAACAGCGGCGACGTGCTCGTGCGTTTGAAACCCCGCGGCGAGCGCTCCCGGTCGGCCGATGCCGTCATCGGTGACCTGCGCGACAAGCTGACGGCAGCCGTGCCGGATACGGAAATCGAGTTCGTGCAGCTGTTACAGGACATGCTCGGGGACCTCGAGGGCAATCCGACGCCGATCGAGGTGAAGATATTCGGTGACGATCAGACGCAACTCGCGGATCTGTCCGAGCAGGTCGAAACGAAGCTGGAGAAAATCGCGGGCGTCGTCGACATCGTCGGCCTGGAGGAAGGTGGCCCGGAGTCGACCTGGACCGTTGACCCCGTGGCGGCTGGCCGCATCGGACTCTCGGTGGGCGAGGTCGCCACTCAATTGTCGAACGCCTGGCTGGGGACGGTGGCCACGGACCTGAGGCTCCACGATCGGACCGTGCCGGTTCGCGTGCGCTATCCGGATGCACAGCGGTTCAATCCCGTCACACTTGCATCGACGACGGTGCGCGGAAAGGATGGGCAGCTGACGCCGGCCTCAGCGCTCGTGTCGATTGATGACCACGCCGGCGATCCGGAACTGATGCGCGAGAACCTGCGGTCGATGGCCCTCGTGAGCGCGCGACTCGATCATCGGGATCTGGGTGGCGCCGTGACGGAAATCAAGAGCATGCTCGCCGGCATGCAATTGCCGGTCGGCTACACCTGGGAGGTCGGCGGACAGTACGAATCGCAGCGTCGCTCGTTCCGCGAACTCCTCCTCGTGGCGGGCATTGCCACGGCGCTCGTGTTTCTGGTGCTCGTGATTCAGTTCCGCGGATTCACCGCGTCGCTCGTGATCATCGCGGCCGCACCGCTGTCACTGGGCGGCGCGTTCACGCTGTTGCTGCTGACCGGCACGGACCTCAACGTCTCATCTGCGATGGGACTGATCCTGCTCGTCGGCCTGGTCGTGAAGAACGGCATCGTGCTGCTCGACTTCGCGGAGTTGCGTCACGCCGAAGGCGTCCCCATCCGCGAGGCCGTCCTCTCTGCCGCGCGCGTCCGCCTGCGGCCGATTCTTATGACGACGCTGTGCACGTTGTTCGGGCTGCTGCCGCTCGCGCTGGGTATCGGCGCTGGGGCGGAGCTGCAGAAGCCGTTGGCGTTGGCGGTCATCGGTGGCCTCACGCTCTCGACGCTCGTGACGCTGTACTTGGTTCCCGCGGCCTACCTGGCCTTCATCGGACGTCGTTCCAAGGACTCAGCGACTCTTCGTCAGCACGCGATCCTGTAGGCGCGTGAGACGTCGCTGCGCGCGGGGCTACGACGCGACCGTCTACTTCCTGCCGACCATGATGATCGTGAAGGAACCGGGGACGGCGCCCGGGCCTCGGCCTCGGCCCCCGGTCGGTGGCGCACTTCCGGCCGGGGGCGCCGAGGGTGGCGGTGCGGCCTCCGACGCCATCGCGAACAGATGACCCGTCCGGCTATCGAATGCGACCGTCCGCGCGCCGCCCGTGGGCCACGTCTTCAAGTCCTGCTCGCGCTCAAAAGTCATCGGATTCTTCTCTTTGACGATGGTCATCGTTCCGTTGCCCTGCGTGCTGAACGCCTCCATCGTCGCCGGGTTGAACACCGCGCCGTCCGAGCCGCCCGCGAGCGGCAGCCTTGCGAGGACGTTCCCGTCCCTGGCACGCAGCATGACGAACGCCTGCGGTGGCTTGGCGTTCGGATCAGGTGTTGGAGGCGGTCCAGCCGGCGCTGGTTGTCCCGGTGTCCCACGCGCTGGCGCGGGGCCGACCGCGCTGCACGCTGCGAACAGAATCTGATTCTTCACGTCCAGTGCGAGCCCGTTGCAGCCGCCGTTGTCGCCAAGCGGATAGGTCGCCTTGACCTTCATGGTCTTGCCGTCGATGACCGCGATGCCGCCCGGACGCTCCTGAAGAACTTGGTAGACGGTGCCCTTGCCATCGGCGACGGTCTGCTCCGGCGTGCCGCCGAGATCGACATGGCCCAACACCGTCCCGCTTCTGGCATCGACGACGAGCAGGCTCTTCGTGGGATGGCTGCCGATGTAGACGCGGTCGCTCGAGGTGTCGCAGTAGATGCCGTCTGCGCTGAATCCCGCCGGCACCTCGATCGTCTTGATCAATTTCATCGTCTTGACGTCGAACATCGAGGGTTGAGGATGGTCGCTGGTGAATCCGTGGCCGGTCTTGGGGCAGACGGTCGCGCCGTTGCCACCGACACCGGGGATCGTCCCCACTGGCGCGAGCGTATCGAGATCGAAGATCGTCAGGCGTTTTTCAAAGGCGGGCACTGCGGGTCTGGTATCAGTTGCGGCTTGCTCCTGCGTCGCGCCGCGGGTGATGTACAGCCGTCGGCCTGCGGTGTCAGCGAAGATGTAGTCCGTGCCACCCTCGCCTCCGACCCGCGCGGTCTTGAGGACGGCATACGGGCCATCGTTACTGGCTTGGAAACCGAGTCCCGCGGACGTCAACAGCGCACTCACGGCCACGAAGAGAAGCACATGTCGTCTCATCTGACACTCCCTGAAGAGGTGTGCCTAGGACTGTAGGGCCTCCGTCTGAAGATTGGCTGAATGCCGATCGGCCGGCCCATGCGGCGTGTTCGGGCCCGCGGCACAAAACCGACAATCGATTGTCGACCCGTGTAGAATTCACCGGACCTCGTCTGGAGAATCTTCATGCCCCGTTTGGCTGCTGTAGCGATCGTGATGGCTCTCGGCTTGTCGTTGTCAGGCGCGCTGCCGATTGGCGCCCAGGCGCCGGCCGCGCCAGGCCCCGCACCTGCCGGCCCGCCGCCGGCCGCGCGCAATCCGAATGAAGGCGCCGATTTCGGGCCGCGGGCTCCCATTCCCGCGAAGAGCCCGGATGACGAGGCGAAGAGCTTCTACCTTCCGCCCGGCTATCGTCTGGAATTGGTCGCGGCCGAGCCTGACGTGACCAGCCCGGCCGTCATCGAGTTCGACGGCAACGGGCGGATGTACGTCGTCGAATTCATGAGCTACATGCTCGACGCCGACGGCACGGGCGCGCACGATCCGATCAGCCGCATCCTGCGGTTCGAGAGCACCAAGGGGGATGGCCGGTTCGACAAGCGGACGGTGTTCGCCGACAAACTGATCCTGCCGCGCATGATCCTGCCGCTCGGCGACGGCGTGATCCTCACCAACGAGACCGACTCTGACGATGTGATCCGCCTGACCGATAGCAATGGCGACGGCGTGGCCGACAAGAAGGAAGTCGTCTACAGCGGCGTGGGCGTCGGGCGCGATGGCAACCTGGAACACGAACAGAACGGGTTCGTCTGGGGCCTCGACAACTGGATTTACAGCACCTACAACGCGTTCCGGTTTCGATGGACGCCCAGTGGATTTCTCCGGGAGCCCACCGGCAACAACGGTGCGCAGTGGGGTGTCTCGCAGGATGACGACGGCAAGATCTGGTTCGCGTGCGGCGGCTGTGAACGCGGGTACCTCAACTTCCAGTTCCCGATTCACTATGGCGCGTTCACGTGGACCGAGCAGACCGAGCCGAATTTCGACACGGTGTACCCGATCGCCGGTGTGTCGGACACGCAGGGTGGCATGGGCCGTGTGCGCGTGCCGCTCGGGGTGTTGAACCACTTCACGGCGGGGGCCGGCATCGATGTCGTGCGTGCCGATCGGCTGCCGGCAGACCTGCTGGGCGACGTGCTCGTCGGCGAACCAGTGGGTCGCCTCGTGCGGCGGGCCAAGCCGGTCCGCATCGATGGGCTCACGCAACTGCGCAATCCCTATCCGGGCTCTGAGTTCATCCTGAGCTCGGATCTCTACTTCCGTCCGATCAATCTCGAGTCGGGGCCCGACGGCACGGTCTACATCGCCGACATGTACCACGGGATCATTCAGGACTCGCAGTGGACGCTGCCCGGTTCGTACCTGCGGCACCGCATCGAGCAGTATCAGCTCGACAAGGTGATCGGCCGTGGTCGAATCTGGCGGCTGCGGTACGACGGCGTGCCGGCCGTGCCGTCGACGCCGGCGCAACCGAACGCCGCGCCGACGCCGGGGAGTCCCGCGATTCCCGGCATCGAACCCAACTTCGCACCGCCGCGCATGTATGCCGAGTCCGCGGCGCAGCTCGTCGACCACCTTTCGCACCCGAATGGGTGGTGGCGCGACACCGCGCAACGGTTGCTGATCCTGAAACAGGACAAGTCGGTGGTGCCCGCGCTGCAGGCTCTTGCCCGCAGCGGGGGGGACATGGCAGGCGCTCCAGTCGCGCGCTTCCACGCGCTGTGGACGCTCGAAGGACTGGGCGCGCTCGATGCCGGACTCGTGCGCGCGTTCATGCGCGATCCCAATCCGCGTATTCGCCGACAGGGCATTCGCGCCAGCGAGACGCTGTACAAGGCCGGCAACAAGGCGTTTGCGGATGACTACCGGACCCTCGCCAAGGATCCCGACGCCGACGTCGCGATCCAGGCGCTGCTCACGCTGAATCTCTTCAAGGTTCCCGACATCGCCGAGGTCGTGAGAGACGTCCAAGCGGCCAACAAGACGCGGGGCGTGACCGAGATCGGCAACTGGATTACGCGACCGCCCGCCGGGCGGGGTGCCGGCGCGGGAGGCCGCGTCTTCACGGCGGATCAGCAGGCCGTGATGGAGCGCGGCGGCGCGATCTTCAACGAGATCTGCTTCACCTGTCACGGCGATGACGGACGCGGCGCCCCGCTTGCGGGCGGCGGTCAGGGGGTGACGATGGCGCCGGCGCTGGCCGGCTCGCCTCGAGTCCAGGGCCACCGCGACTACGTCATCAAGACCATCCTGCACGGATTGACCGGCCCGGTGAACGGCGCGACGTACACCCAAGTGATGGTGCCGATGGGCACGCAGAAGGACGACTGGGTGGCGGCGATCGCGTCGTACGTCCGCAACAGCTTCGGGAACACCGCATCGTTCGTGTCGCCGGCCGACGTCGCACGTGTCCGCGCCGCGGCCGCGGCGCGAAAGACCAGCTGGACCGTGGCGGAAATCGAGAGCACGCTGCCGGCACCGCTCCCGGCGCTGCCGACGTGGAAGGCTACATCCAGTCACAACAGCGCGATCGCCGGCGGGGCGCTTACGCTCGCGGGCTGGACGACCGCCGCGCCGCAAGCGGCGGGCATGTGGTGGCAGGTGGAATTGCCGGCGCCCGCGAACCTCGCGGAGCTGCAATTCGAAGCACCGGCGGGCGGGCGCGGTTTCGGGATCGGCAGCCTTGGTGGCGGTGACGGCCGGGCGACCAATGCCACGGCGGCCAACGCCGGTGGGGGAGGCAATCGCGGCGGCGGGGCCGCGGCACCCCCGCCGACCCTCGCACCGAAGACGTACCGCGTGCAATTGTCGATGGACGGTACGCGGTGGAGCACGCCGCCCGTCGCCGAGAGCACGGGCGTCACCGGCCAGAACATCGTGGCATTCAAACCCACGCAGGCGAAGTTCGTGCGCATCACGCAGATCGCTCCCGACGCGACCGCGCCCGCGTGGACGATGGTGAACGTGCGCCTGTTCGTGGCGAAATAGGCGTTCTGCGGTCGAGAACGCCAGGCAATAGGTTCAGGAGGAGTTCGTGAACAGACGAGACATTTTCAAATCCCTTCTCGCGTCCGCTGCCACCGCGGTCGGCTTCGGACGCTTCGCGAGCCCAGTTCTCGCGCAGACCAGACACATCCGGCTCTACGTCGAGATGGACGTGGCGCCCGCGCGTGAGAAAGAGATGCTCGATCACTTTCACAACACGTTCGTGCCCGAGGCCGTCAAGCATGAGGGATACATTCGCGTGAAGTTGCTGAAGCGGCGCTCGATTCTGCTGGGCACGGCGCCCGCGAATCACAACTACCGGTTCGAACTCGAGTTCGAGAGCGAGGAACTGCGGCAGAAGTGGATCGCGTCGGCTGCCCACCAGCGCGTGTGGCCTCCCCTCGAGGCCATGATGACGACCACGAAGAATTATCCGGTCGTGTTGTACGACGAGGTCTAGCCCGATGCGACGTTCACAGCTTGTCCTGGTTCTGATCCTCTCGCTGGCGGCCGCCTGCAATCAGCAGCCGGCCCCCGCCCCGGCTGCTGCGGCCACGCCCGCTCCAGCAACGGTCACCGCGGTCGGCACCATCGAACGTGTGACCCCGGCCTTCGATGAACTGGTGCCCGCGACCGCCATCATCGAGAAGGTCGGCGGTGGCTTTCAATTCACGGAAGGGCCGCTCTGGCGGCCGGACGGCACGCTCTGGTTCAGCGACGTCGTCGGCAACGTCGTCCGGTCCATCACGCCGGACGGTGTGGTGAAGGTCCTCATCCAGGATGCCGCCGGTCACTCCACCGCGCCTCCGGGGTCGTACATCGGCCCGAACGGGATGACGGCCGACAAAGACGGCACGGTGTTGATGGTGCAGCATTTCAACCGGCAGATCGTGCGCGTGGCGTCGGATCTGTCCACGTCGGTCGTTGTCAACAAGTTCGAGGGCAAGCGCTTGAACAGCCCGAACGATGTGGTCTTCCGATCGGACGGGACGCTGTATTTTACCGATCCGCCCTTCGGCCTCGTGAAGCAGGACGACGACCCGGCGAAGGAACTGCGCTTTAACGGCGTGTACAAGTACGCGGGTGGAAAGCTCACGGCACTCGTCCGCGATCTCAAGCGACCCAATGGTCTCGCCTTCTCGCCGGATGAGAAGACGCTGTACGTGTCGGACTCCGACGCGCCCCACAAGGTGCTGATGAAGTACGACGTTGCGGCAAACGGAACGCTCTCGCATGGCCGCGTGTTTACGGACCTCACCAAGGAGACGGCGGCCGGCGTGCCGGACGGCATGAAGGTCGATGCACGCGGCAACGTCTATGCGACCGGTCCGGGCGGCGTGTGGGTGTTCGCGCCCGATGGCACGCACGTCGGGACGATCAAGACACCTGAGACCCCGGCCAACTGCGCCTGGGGCGGCGCCGACGGCAAGGCGCCCTACATCACAGCCGAGACCAGCGTGTACCGAATCCAGACGAGTGTCGGCGGTAAGCGGTAGCGGATCGGGAACGGTCACGGATCGGGAACTGGGTACGGCATGAGCCGAGAGGGACAGACACATACGATGACGCGGCGGGAGCAGAGGGCATGACTGGCGGTCTGGTGGCGGCGGCGTTTCTTGTCCTGGCGCTTGTCGCCGGCCGGTCGCGCCGGTTTCACGCGTTTGCGTTTGCGTTGTGGGTACTGGCCTTCGTCTCGACGGCGCTCGCGTATCCGCAGCTGTTTCGCGAGTGGGGAGGACGGCCCACCTCCGGGCTCGTCCCCATCCTGATCCAGATCATCATGTTCGGCATGGGCACGACGCTGGGTCTGAACGACTTCGCGCGCGTCGGCCGGACGCCATGGCCGGCGCTGGTCGGCATCGGTCTGCAGTTCCTCATCATGCCGAGCCTGGCTGCGCTGCTTGCGTGGGCATTCGGCTTCACCGGCGCGCTTGCCGCCGGCATCATCCTGATCGGCGCGGCGCCCGGTGGCGTCGCGTCGAACGTGATCACGTACCTGTCCGGTGGCAATGTCGCGCTGTCGGTGTCGCTCACCGCGGTCTCGACGGTCTTGTCGCCGTTCCTGACGCCGCTGGCCATGACGGTGCTCGCGGGCACCTACATCCAGATCGATGCCGCCGCGATGATGTGGTCGATCATGCAGCTCATCATCCTGCCGATCGTCGCCGGCTTCGTCGTGAACCACCTGCTGCGTTCGTACGCCCACTGGCGCGACCGGCTCCTGCCCATTGTGTCGATGGGCGCCATTTGCCTGGTGCTCGCGATCATGACCGCCGCTGCCCGCGATCGACTCCTGGCTGCGGCGCTGTCGTTGCTCGTGCTGGTCATCCTGCACAACACGGGCGGCTACCTGCTCGGCTACTGGGGGTCGCGCGCGGCCGGCCTGAAGGAGGCCGAGGCCCGAACGGTGTGCATCGAGGTGGGCATGCAGAACGCCGGCATGGCCGCCGGCCTAGCCGTGAGCGTGTTGCACAGCCCGGAGGCCGGGCTCGCCGCCACGGCGTTCGGGACGGTGATGAACGTGTCCGGTGCGCTGCTCGCGTCCTACTGGCGCGGGCGGCCGGCGCGGTAGGCGATGGGGCACGAGATGGAGGCTCTCTGACTGTGGCGCTGCCTCGACGGTTTGTCTGGATCGTCTGTACGGCGTTGATCTCGGCGAGTGCGCTGACCGCTCAGCAACCGGCACGCGGCGGTCAGCCACCGCAGCCCGCGCCCGCCGGTCCTCAGTTGCTGCATCCCCTCTTTCAGGACCACGGCGTGTTGCAGCGCGATCGTCCCATCAAGGTGTATGGCGAGACGGCGCCGGGCGCAGTCGTGAACGTGGTGCTCGGCGGCGCCAGCGTTCAGGCACGTGCGGGCGTGGACGGATCTTGGACCGCAACGCTGCCGGCCATGCCGGCGGGCGGGCCGTATGTCTTGAGTGCGACCGCCAACGGCGAGTCCAAGACCGCCAACGACGTCCTCATTGGCGACGTGTTCCTGTGTTCCGGTCAATCGAACATGGCGTTCAGCCAGCACCAGGCACAGGGCGCGGCCGACGATGCCCGCGCGGCCACGGATGGGCAGATTCGTCACTTCAACGTCACGACCAACGCGAGCCTGACGCCGCGGCAGACGTTTGCCGGCAACGTACGCTGGGTTGTGGCCAGTCCCGAAACCGTCGGTGGCTTCTCGGCCGCGTGTTACTACTTCGCGCGGGAGCTGAAGAAGACGGTGAACGTGCCGATCGGTCTCGTCGCAGCGTCCTATGGCGGTGCGCGGCTGCGGACGTTCATGAGCGAAGAGGCTCTGCGCGCGGTCGGACGAGAGAACGAAGACCTCGACATCCTGGCCCTCTATCGTCAAGACGCGGCGGCAGGGGCGCGACGTTGGGGCACACGATGGGAATCGTGGTGGACTGCCTCCCGGCCGAAGGACGGCCGCCCCTGGCTGTCCGACTATAACGACGAATCGTGGACGATCGCTCCGCCAGCGCTTGGCGCGTGGGCGCTGTGGCACGACACGAACCCGGATGGATTCATCGGTCACCTGTGGATGCGCACGACGGTCGCGCTCACGGCCGATCAGGCGGCCAAAGCCGGCGCGTCGCTCGATCTCGGGTCCGTCAATCAAGAGGACGAGACCTGGATCAATGGGCGGTATCTTGGCGCCTCCTCGTTTGCCAATCGGACGCGCTATCCGATCCCGTCTGATGCACTGAAGGCCGGTGTCAACGTCGTCACGACCAACGTCTACTGCGGGTGGCGTGATTGCGGCGTTCGCGGCGCTGCGGAGAATCGTGCCGTGCGCTTCGCTGACGGTACGACCGTGCCGCTCTCGAACTCCTGGAAGTACAAGGAAGTCAGCGACGGGTTGATTGGGCCGCAGCTGCCGTGGGGATCGGTTCACGGTATGACGCTCGACTACAACGGGATGATCCGGCCGATTGGCGCGTACGTGTTTCGTGGGGCGGTGTGGTACCAGGGTGAGTCGGACGTTCACTTCGGGATCGAGAACTACCGAGCGACGTTGCTGGGCATGATGGCGGAGTGGCGCCGGCAGTTCGGCGATCCGGCGCTGCCGTTCCTGATCGTCCAGTTGCCGGGCTACGGTCCGACGCCCGAACGACCGACCGCGAATACGTGGGCTGATCTTCGCGAAGCTCAGCGACAGACCGCGCTCGCGGACACGCACACGGCCATCGCGGTGACGGTCGACATCGGCGATCCGGCCGATCTGCATCCGACGAACAAGCGTGAGGTCGGCCGCCGCCTGTCAATCGCGGCGCGCCATCTGATGTACGGTGAGGCGATTCCGCCGTCGGGTCCGGTGGTCGCTCGCGTGGCCCGGCGCGGCGCCAATGCCGTGATC